>JAUMVV010000030.1:1487-10224 GCA_030529985.1 Bacillota bacterium | reverse complement strand
GATCACAGAACTTTGCCGTCCCCGTCGAAGAGAGGTAGCTTGCCGAGAACAGTGATGTCCGTTCTGTCATAGGCTTCTCCTTCAGCAAGCACAGCCATCCTGCCAACTATTCTGCCGCCGGCTTTTTCGGCGAGGGTTTCGATAGCTTTCAGGGATTCGCCCGTGCTTATTACATCGTCAACAATCAGGACTTTGCGACCCCGGAGCTTTGCCGCATCATCTTCACCTATGCAGATGGTCTGCTCCGTCCTGGTCGTGATGGAGTGGACAGCCGTTTCAAGAGGAGTTCCCATGTATACCTTCCTGCCCTTGAGAGCAACTACATATTCCTCCTTTCCCGCCATGGCGGTCATTTCATAGACCAGAGGAATGCTCTTTGAGGCGGCTGTCATGATAATGTCAAAATCCGGAGCCTTTGACAGAAGCTTTTCGGCTGCATGCTTTGTGATTGCCACATCGCCGTAGAGTATGAATGCGGCGATCTGAAGATCGTCGGCAACCTTAAACAGCTTGAGTTCGCGTTTCATTCCGGCTATATCTATCTCGTATTTCATCTTTTACCTCCGTGATTCCTTTGAAGCTTTTTACTTCGGTTTTTATGCTTTGTCAGGCGGAAATCCATCCGTTCCGGCTCCACCATTTTATCGATCCGGCTCACTTTTTTCCCGGTCTGACCGGTGCCGCCGTTCCGGCTCCATCCATTTCCTGAGCAGAACCCTTCATTTGTCGTTCCGGTTCATGATTTCCCGACCCATGACTCATTTTACTCCCGGCGGAGCCGCATTTCAAGGAGGACAATCTTCCATTTTACGCCCTAAATGGAAAGCATTTACACGATTTGGAAGCCATTGCCAATACTAAAGGAAAATAAACGCCAAAAGCTGAGTCTTTGGATTGAATACATATTGACACCATTCATCCAAGTTGGTAAACTCAAAGCGTAGAGAGGAAGCATCGCGGTCGCTGCTCCGCATTATGCCCAATATATTGTGGCAGCAGGGCGAAGGCTCCACAATCTGCACAAACTAAATAATTGCCGATATAAGCACGAAGAAATGGTTAGTGCGTTTCTACCGTAACACCTTAGTTACGACTATTGGTTGGTTTGAGAGAATTAAAAGAGTGGCATTTCTGTTTTTGATTCCCTCAGAGCAACGGGTTGGTACCGTAGAAACTGGCAGGCAGGTTTGATACCTGTCTTTGTTGTTTTTTATTAGGATTTCATTTTTATAGGAGGATCAAAAATGAAAAAAGTATTATCATTAGTACTGGCTCTCATGATGATATTCTGCTTCACTGCAGTATTTACCGGCTGCGGCGGCTCAGATGAAGGATCATCAGACGGAGATGGCTTCAAGGTTGGATTTATCTGCCTGCACGATGAGAACTCAACTTATGACAAGAATTTCATCGATGCTGCAAACGCTGCATGTGAGAACCTGGGTGTTGAAGCAATCATCAAGACAAACATTCCTGAAGGACAGGAGTGCTACGATGCTGCCGCCGAACTGGTTGATCAGGGCTGCGGAATCGTTTTCGCTGACTCTTTCGGTCACGAGGACTACATGATCCAGGCTGCTACCGATTTCCCTGAAGTTCAGTTCTGCCACTCAACAGGAACAAAGGCTCATACAGAGGGTATCGACAATTATCACAATGCATTCGCATCGATCTATCAGGGAAGATACCTTGCCGGTGTAGCTGCAGGTATGAAACTCAATGAGATGATCGATAAGGGTGACATCACTGCTGATCAGGCTAAGATCGGATATGTTGGAGCATTCACATATGCAGAAGTAATTTCAGGATACACTTCATTCTATCTCGGCGCAAAGTCAGAATGTCCTTCAGTTACGATGGATGTAACATTCACAGGTTCATGGTATGACGAAGGTCTTGAAAAGGAAGGCGCACAGAAGCTGATCGATGAGGGATGCGTTCTCATTTCACAGCACGCTGATTCAATGGGAGCTCCTACAGCTTGTGAAAATGCGGGAGTACCTAATGTATCATACAACGGTTCAACCATCGATGCGTGCCCTAACACTTTCATCGTTTCATCAAGAATCGACTGGACTCCTTACTATGAATATGCGATCAAGGCTGCACAGGCAGGCGAAGCAATCGATGCTGACTGGACAGGCACTCTGGAGACAGGTTCAGTAGTACTGACTGACATCAACGAGAAGGTTGCCGCTAAGGGAACTGCTGACAAGATCAAAGAAGTAGAGGCAGGACTTAATGACGGAAGCATTCAGGTATTTGACACATCAACATTCACGGTAAAGGGCAAGGCAATCGACTCCTATAAGGCTGACGTTGATACGGACAAAGACTATACACCTGACACGGAAGTTATTGAAGATGGTGCTTTCATGGAATCAAAGTTCAGATCAGCTCCATATTTCGATCTCGCAATTGACGGAATCAAGAGACTGGATGAGAAGTTCTAAAACAGGAACAAATCAGACATTTCGGAAAACCCCGGTAAATCCATCGGGGTTTTCCTTGGTTATAGTAAACGACTAAGCAATAAGATGGATGATTCTTTACAGGCAGTAAAGGTCAGTGACCATAAATTGCAGCAGGAAAGGATAAAGCATTGAGCACTCCGGAAAACAGAGAGGTTGCCGTATCGCTTCGGAATGTTTCTAAAACATTCGGCTCCGTAACGGCCAACAACAACATAAGCCTGGATATATATCAGGGCGAAATACTGTCACTGCTGGGTGAAAACGGCAGCGGCAAAACCACTCTGATGAATATGCTGGCAGGCATATACGCACCTGACGGAGGACAGATATTCGTTGAAGGCAGGGAAGCTGTTATACGATCTCCTCAGGATGCTTTTGATTACAAGATAGGCATGATACATCAGCACTTCAAACTGGTGGATGTATTCAGTGCTGCGGAAAACATCATTCTCGGAATGCCGGGAAAAGCTAAGCTTGATAAGAAGGAAGTACTTGCGGATATCCACAATACCATAGACAAGTACGGATTTGAAATAGACCTGGAGAAGAAGATTTATGAGATGTCCGTCTCGGAAAAACAGACGGTTGAAATCATAAAGGTTCTTTACAGAGGAGCCAGGATCCTCATTCTGGACGAGCCCACAGCGGTTCTCACTCCTCAGGAAACGGAAAAACTCTTTTTTATTCTCAGGGCGATGAAGGATAGGGGAAGAACTGTCGTTATCATCACCCACAAGCTGCAGGAGGTGCTTGAGCTCTCCGACCGGGTTGCCGTACTCCGAAAGGGTGAATATGCAGGCGTGATAAATACTGAAGATGCCACGGAAAATTCGCTTACGGAGATGATGGTAGGAAAGAAGGTGGAGCTGAATATAGGCAGAACGGAGCCTCACGACCTTAAGGACCTGGTCCATATAGAGCATCTGACCTGCCTGAACAAGTACGGCAGGAAGGCTCTGGATGATGTGTCCTTCACGATCCGCGGCGGCGAAATTCTGGGAATTGCGGGAATAGCCGGAGCCGGACAGAAGGAGCTGCTTGAGGCCATAGCCGGTCTGCAGAAGGCGGAGGAAGGCAGCAGTATTCTGTACAGAGCGATAGACAACAACGAGAAAATCCAGCTCATAGGCAAGGATGTGAACGATATCAAGAATCTGGGGATATCCCTGGCCTTTGTACCTGAAGACAGGCTGGGCATGGGGCTTGTAGGAAACATGGGAATGGTTGGCAACATGCTTTTGCGTTCCTATAACGAGGGGCGAGGAATTTTTACCCATGATGCTGCCCCTAAAGAGCTGGCTGAGGAAATCATGGAGAGACTTGAGATCGTTACACCAAGTGTCAACACGCCGGTAAGGAAGCTCTCAGGCGGGAATGTGCAGAAGGTTCTGGTGGGCAGAGAAATCTCTCTGGCGCCGAGAGTTCTGATGACGGCATACGCAGTAAGGGGTCTGGATATCAACACCTCCTATACCATATATAACATAATGTCAGAGGAAAAAGAGAAGGGTGTAGGCGTCGTATATGTGGGCGAGGATCTGGATGTCCTGCTTGAGCTGTGCGACCGCATTCTGGTTCTGTGCGAGGGGAAGGTCAGCGGCATCGTAGATGCCAGAACCACCAGCAAGGAGCAGGTAGGTCTGCTCATGACCAAGTACAGCGGAGATCACATCGCCAGGATTCACCTGGATACACTGATGGAGGAGGATGACTGATGGACAAAACACCTAAAATCAAAAAAGAACCTCTGATCAAGCTGTCGAAGAGAGAGGATCTTGACAGACAGCAGAGATACCTTTACCGGGCTCTTGCCATAATCGCAGCACTTCTGGTTGACGGCATCATTATAACGGCACTGGTTCACATGAACCCGCTGGATATTTACGGCACCATGTTCATGGGAGCATTCGGAACCAGCCGGAAGGTTATGGTTACGCTGAAGGAGCTGGCTGTTCTGCTGGTGATTTCCATAGCCCTTACTCCGGCATTCAAGATGAAATTCTGGAATCTGGGAGGAGAAGGGCAGGTGCTCATGGGGGCATGGGCTACAGCCGCCTGTATGCTCTATCTGGGAGGAAGGCTTCCGACAGGGATACTGATTCCGGTAATGTTCATCGCCGCAATCGCCGCGGGGGCGATATGGGCGATGATACCGGCAATATTCAAGGCGAAATGGGGAACCAACGAAACCCTGTTCACGCTGATGATGAACTATGTTGCGATCCAGCTTATATCATATTTCATCATCAAGTGGGAGGTGCCTAAGGGCTCAGGACATGTGGGAATAATCAATCAGACGGGCAAGGAGGGCTGGCTGCCCTATATAGGAACCAACAGCTATTTGCTGGTGATAGGATTCGTGCTGCTCGTCACTATAGTGATGCATATCTATCTAAACTACAGCAAGCACGGATATGAGGTATCCGTTGTGGGAGAAAGCCCGAGAACAGCCAGCTATGTGGGAATCAAGGTTGACAGGGTAATCGTCAGAACTCTGGTGCTGTCAGGCGCCCTTTGCGGATTTGCAGGTTGGATGATGGTTTCCGGAACAGACCACACCATAACCACAAGTCTGGCAGGCGGAAACGGCTTCACGGGGATCATGGTTGCATGGCTGGCACAGTTCAATGTGCTGGTAATGAGTCTCTGCGCCCTGCTGATAGTAGTGCTGGGTCAGGGAGCCGGCGAGATCGCCACCTCCTTCGGGCTTAATGAAGCCTTCGGAGACATCCTTACAGGCGTAATACTCTTCTTCATAATAGGAGTGGAGTTCTTCATAAATTACAGGATACATGTTCGTAAATCAGGAAAGGAGGAAGCATAATGTTCAGTCTCGTTTCTTTTATCCCTCGGGCAATACTTCAGGGAATGCCGCTTCTGTTCGGCTGTGTGGGAGAAACCCTTTCTGAGAAGGCGGGAAGCCTTAACCTGGGTATTCCGGGTGTAATGTATGTAGGGGCAATGTGCGGTGTAATAGGTGCCTTCCTCTATGAACAGGGCACGGAGGGACAGGTGGTGCCTTTCCTGGCGGTAATGATTCCCTTCCTGTCATGTCTGGCAGGTGCGCTCCTCATGGGGCTGCTGTTCAGTTTCCTGACTGTGACGCTCAGAGCTAATCAGAATGTGACGGGTCTGGCAATGACCACCTTCGGAATCGGGTTCGGAAACTTCTTCGGAGGGTCGCTTATGAAGCTGACAGGCAGTGCGGTCCCTTCGATTGCACTCTCGGCAACCAGCAACTGCTTCAGAAAATCACTGCCCTTCGCAAATGATCTGGGCTGGTTCGGCAAGGTGTTTCTATCCTACGGGTTCATGACATATCTGGCGGTTGCCATAGCAATCGCAGCGGGTTTCATTCTTGCAAAGACAAGAATAGGGCTTCAGCTTAGAGCGGTGGGAGAAAATCCGGCCACGGCGGATGCTGCCGGGATCGATGTGAATAAATACAAGTATTTCGCGATCTGTATCGGATGTATGATTGCAGGTCTGGGCGGTCTGTTCTATGTGATGGATTATGCCAACGGCGTGTGGTCGAATGATGCATTCGGAGACAGGGGCTGGCTGGCAATCGCGCTGGTTATCTTCACTCTGTGGAAGCCTAATATCGCGATCTTCGGCTCTATCCTCTTCGGCGGACTCTTTATTCTCAACCTGTATATTCCGGGTGCGGGAATGGCCACCAAGGAGCTGTGGAAGATGCTCCCTTATCTGGTAACTATCATCGTGCTGGTGGTTACAAGCATGAGAAGAAAGCGCGAACATCAGCCGCCTGAAAGTCTGGGACTGCCGTACTTCAGGGAGGACAGGTAGAGTAAGTATCAGCATTCTGCGATAATTCTGCGGCGATCATCTCCCGCAATTCCGGCAGAATAGACCGGCATGACAGTATCAATACTTTGTAAAAGAGCCTCGTGGAGGCAGGGCATCCGGGTGTCCGCCTCTTCAGAGGCTTTTAATATGGGATATATCAGTGCAGAGGAGTTGTTGCGACCGTTTCATGAAACTGACCTGAAGTTCTCCACAACAACTTGACACCGTCGAAGCCCTTTAGCGCATTTATTAGTTCAGAGAGCTGTGGTACAATAAGAACATGTTAAAGGTGTTCTACGGAAACGCATCTACGGATCGCGAAAACTTCATATTCGATGCCATTGATCCGGAGGAAAAGACTATTCTGATAGTACCGGATCAGTACTCGCTTCAGATGGAAAAAGATGCTCTGGGGTATTTCAGAACGAAGACGGGAAGAACCGCGCTGTTAAACCTGATTGTAACTGATTTTTCTGCTCTCGGGCACAAAATCGTGAAAGAGGCCGGCGGCCGTCCTCCTGAACTCATTGACAGATACGGCAGGCATATGCTGCTCTCGGTCATCATCAGCAGGCTTGCCGGAGAGGGCGAGCTGGAGGTATACGGCAGGAGAGGCGAAAAGAACTCCTTTGTGGCTCAGACCAATCAGCTCATTTCCGAAATGAAGCGGTACGGGGCAAAGCCCGAGGATATCAGTGAGACGGCGAGAGAGACTGACAGCTTTCTCAGGCTTAAGCTGTCTGATATCGGCAAAATCTATACTGCCTACGAGGAAGCCATAGAGGACAGATTTACCGATACGGAAGATTACATTGAGATGTACGGCAGCCTTATGGCAGAATCCGCATTGATAAAAGGAGCCGCCGTATGGATTTACGGTTTCGACACCTTCACTCCGCTTAATATGCAGGTGATAGCTGCAATTCTCAGGGCGGCGGATAGGGTCAATGTGGTGATGACCTGGGAAGATGAAAACGCTCGCAATGAGAGTGATGCACGAGTGCTTACAACCGGAGGAGGCGAAGGGCTTTTTGATCTGACGGGGCTTGTAATAGGAAATCTGAAGGAGATGGCACAGGCTGAAGGCCACGAAGTGGAGACGGCAGAAATCGAAAAGAAGCGAGCCTCGACCGAACCGTCCGTGACGCTGGTGGAGGCCTCGAATATTTATGCTGAGGCGGACAGGATAGCGGCTCATGTGACGGAGCTGGTTCGTGAACGGGGATACAGGTACAGGGATATCGTAGTTATCTGTAATGACATGGATGTTCGCGGAGGGGTGCTAAAACGGACATTTGACAGATGGGGCATTCCTGCCTTTGCAGACCGAAAACGAAGAGTGCTGCACCAGCCCGTTGTGAGATTTCTTCTGGCATTTCTGGATATTATCGCGAAGGGCTATGAAGACGGGCCTATAATGGAAATGCTCAGTGCCGGGCTGATGGACTGGAGCAGGGAAGACGAAGAACTGCTGATGAATTACACCGCTGAGGCGCGAATTCGCGGAAGCAGGTGGAAGAAGGAGTTTACATGGGTCGGAAAGAGTGATTTCGGCGACAGATATTCGGAGGAAGAGCTCCTGCGTCTTAACGAAATGCGTGCCTTTATTGCAGGCAGTATCGAGGCTGCCAGAAGTGAGATAGGCCGCCGTAACAGTGCAGCAGACAAGGTGAAAGGGCTTTATGAATTTCTGGAGGGGAGCTTCGGGATACGCAGAAGGATAAGTGAACTGATTGACAGGCAGAGAGGACTGGAACTTTCAGAGGGTGCGGCAGAAACGGCTCAGAGCTGGAACATGATATGCGGACTTTTCACGCAGATCGTCAGGGTGATTGGAGAAGAGAGCATCTCCAACAGGCAGCTGCGTGATGTTTTGGCGGCGGGACTTGAGGAGATGGAAATAGGGCTGGTGCCTACAAGCACGGATTGCGTGATAATCGGCACGCTTCAGCGAACCAGAGTCAGCCACGCCCGTAGCCTGATTGTCTGCGGGGCAAATGAGGGGATTTTACCCATACAGCCGCCGGAGCCGGGACTTCTCACCCGGAGGGAACTGGATCGGCTGGAAGAGCTGAAGCTGCAAATCACAAAGCGGGAAAATATTCGCAGACAGGAGGAGCAGATGGCAATCTACCGAACCTTCTCTCTGCCGGAGGAGGATCTGATGATTACCTGCAGCCTTGCCGACCGGGATGGCAAGAGCATAGGCCCCTCGAGCATTTTCTCAGTGATGAAAGAGGCTGAAGGCAGCAAGGTGCTGGGAGATCTTGACGGAGCGGATATTACAGAGATGATAGTCTCCCGCAAAGGCAGCCTTTCCTATATGGCGGAGGCTATGCGGGGATATATTGAGAATGGATCTATAGATGAGAAGTGGCTTTCCGCGATGAACTGGTACACGGAAAATGATGGGGACAGTATAGGTAAAATCAGACAGGGTCTGAATTTCGATA
>JAUMVV010000030.1:0-1477 GCA_030529985.1 Bacillota bacterium | reverse complement strand
TCCCCTGGTCGAAAATCTGGAACAGGAGCTGGCTGAGAAGCTTTATTTCGGCGAGAGGGATTCGATATATGTGAGCGCCGGCCGTCTTGAAACCTACAGCAGCTGTCCCTTCAGGCATTTTATACAGAGGGGGCTCGGAGCAGATGAGCCTGCTTACTTCGGAATCGATGCCGGAACAAAGGGGGATGTTTATCATGCAGCTCTGCAGGAGCTGTCAAAGGAGCTGATGCCTTCAGACGGCAGTTCGGTCACATCATCCGGATCTGCATGGATGACGATCAGCGAAGAGGATTGCAGACGCAGAGTGGAGGAGATAATACGGAGGGAAACCGCGGAATACAACGAGGGCGTATATGTGAGCGACAGGGCGAGCGAGCTGCAGCTTGAGCGCATAGTTGAAACCTGCGGGGACATAGCCTGGGCGATGATAGCCCAGGTTCGCGGCAGCAGGATCCGGGATATGTACTTCGAAGAAGCCTTCGGATTTGACGGTGAATATCTGAAGCCTGTAACGATTGAACTGGATAATGGCAAGAAGGCGAGGCTGAGGGGTCGGATAGACAGAATAGACTTGCTGGATGCCGGCTATGACGAAAAAGGAAATCCTCAGCAGGCGGTGAGAATAATAGACTACAAGACGGGCAGTATTGAAATCAACAGAGAATATATAGAGAGCGGATACAAGCCCCAGCTTATGCTGTATATGAATGCCGTGGTAGAAGCTGATTCAGAGCTTATACCGGCGGGAGTGTTCTATTTCAAAATAGGCGAGCTGGATGTTAATGCCGACAGCGCCGGCACTCCCGAAGAAAAGGGTGTAACGGTAGCGGACAGAGTTGCGGAGTCCTGCCGCCTCGAAGGCGTTCTGATAAAGGAAGAGAACATTCTCAAAGCCATGGACGGAGCCTTTGAACCGATGGCTGCGAAGCTTTCGATACCGGTGTATCAAAAGAAGGACGGCGACATTTCCGCGAAGGGAAGCAGCGAACTGCTGTCTTCAGGTGAGTTTGAAGAGCTTCGCGCAAAGGCAGGAGAACAGGTGGAGAGGATATGCCGTGAAATCCGGCAGGGCAGGATAGATATTGCACCTAAAATGGAAAAGGGCAAGTCGGATCTAAAAGGCGGACACAGAACCGCCTGCAGCTACTGTGACTATAAGAGCATATGCCTCTTTGACACCGGCTTCAGACAGTGCAGGTATGAGGTGATATAAAGAGAATGGGGGCTTTGCTTGCTTTCCCAACAGAGTGAGTATTACTTCCTATTGGATAACATCAATGCTCTGATTGCGATGAGCAGAGCTGCAATGCTGATACATAAGCTGTAAGCTTATAAGCCTACACGAGGAGATTCTATTTCTTCCGGCTCTTGCAAAACTGGAATGAGCATGATATGATATGACCGAAAAAACGAAAACGGTCATATTTAGATAATATGAAGTGACCCCCACAATTGTAGATTCGTGGATTTACCCGTA
>JAUMVV010000029.1:13177-18651 GCA_030529985.1 Bacillota bacterium | reverse complement strand
GAAACTTCAAAAACTGTTGACTATTGTGGACTAAAATAGTAAACTATCTCCAAAGTTAAAGCGTATCGGCCCGAAGCATCAGGCAGTCGAAATTTTATCCGGAATTCTATCGCGGCAAATTTTATGGCGGCTTTCCTATACTCATTACAGGAAGCTGACCGTGGGGATTCAATATCGCAGGGCTTCGATATCGCGGGGATTCAATTGTATGAACATATTATTAAATATGTGAAAAAGAAAGGGTGGTATTATGAGAAAGAGAATGAAGCTGCTCAGCATTGCCGTCTGCGCGGCAATGCTTCCGGCAGCAGCTCTCTGCGGCTGTTCGGAAAAAGACAGTGGGAACACCGCAGACCGGAACCGCACTTCCGGGGAGGGCAGCGAAATATATCTGGCGGGAGGCTGCTTCTGGGGTGTGGAGGAATATTACTCCAGAATACCGGGTGTTGTCGATTCGGTATCAGGCTATGCCAATGGACACGGCAAGGATCCGGACTACCGGAAGGTCTGCACCGACAAAACCGGCTTCGCAGAGACGGTAAAGGTCGTGTATGATCCCCGGGAGGTGGATCTGCAGACCCTCATCAGACAGTATTTCAAAATAATAGATCCCACCGTGCTCAACAGGCAGGGCAATGATGTGGGGACCCAATACAGAACCGGGATATATTACACAGATGAGGCCGACCTGCCTCTGATAAAAGAAGTATTTGACGAAGCGCAGGCAGAGCTTGACAAGAAAATCGTGACGGAGCTGGAACCGCTTAGAAACTTCTACGCCGCCGAGGATTATCATCAGGATTATCTTAAAAACAATCCGGGCGGATACTGTCACATTGATTTCAGTACCCTGTCGGAGCTGCCCGAAAAGCAGGACAAATACACCAGGCCGGATGAAGGCGATATCCGCAAGATGCTCACTGAGGAACAGTACAATGTGACACAGAAGGGGGCTACCGAGAAGCCGTTTCAAAACGAGTATTACGATAACTACAAAAAAGGCATCTATGTTGATATCGTCAGCGGAGAGCCTCTCTTCCTGTCAACCGACAAATTTGATTCCGGCTGTGGCTGGCCCAGCTTCTCCAAACCCATCTCCAAAGGCTCCGTGACCATGAATAAGGACAGGTCTATGGGTATGGTCAGAACCGAGGTGAGAAGCAAAACAGGTAACAGCCATCTCGGTCATGTGTTTAACGACGGGCCGGCCGAATCCGGTGGCAAGAGGTACTGCATAAACAGTGCTTCTCTGCGGTTTATTCCTCTGGACAGGATGGCTGCGGAAGGCTACGGTGAATATATTGATGATGTCAAGTAGTAGAAAATTGAAAGGAGAGTATGGATTGACCTGCGGGTCGATCATGCAAGGAAAGAGATGAAGAAGAAACTAATGATCACAGCAGTTATTACTATGGTGCTTATGCTGTCTGCAGTTATGGCAGGCTGCGGCAACGACTCCTGCAGCAACAGTTCAAAGCAGGACAGCAGTGCCTCCGAGAATGTATCCGATAAGGTTCCTGCCTTTGAAACAAAGGATATCGAAGGAAATACCGTATCCTCTGACATCTTTGCCGACAAGGATATCACAGTGCTGAATGTGTGGGGAACCTTCTGCGGCCCGTGCATAGGCGAAATGCCGGAGCTGGCGCAGTGGGACAAGGAACTTCCTGACAATGTACAGATCCTCGGGCTGGTTATTGATGTACCGAAGGACACCGAAAGCGATGAAGCCATGACGGTTATGGAAGATGCGAAAAAGATCGTCAGCGAAGCCGGAGTTGAGTTCACAAATATAGTGCCCGACTCAGAGCTTCAGAAGTTCCTCAGCAATGTATCGGGAGTTCCTACCACTTTCTTCGTAAATTCCAAGGGAGAAATCATCGGAGATCCTATCGTCGGTGCAGATGTAAAAGCCTACATGGATTTTGTCAAAAACAATCTGAACAATTAAGCACGGGGAGGACTCTGTCGTGAAAAAAAGAAAAAAACTGATATCATGTGCCCTCTTCGCTGCGGGACTCGCTCTGACAGCCGGCGGCCTTATGCGCGGTGAGGGGGCTACAGTTCTCGCAAAGGCAGTCAGGATATGTTTCGAATGCATAGGACTGGGCTGATAACGGGTAAAACAATGAGAGATATTATTATTAGATTCAAGCGCAGGATAATACAGATTGCGGCTTTCGGGTTTTCAAACAGCCATGTGCAGAATTTTGCTGTCGGCAGAATCTACGAGGGCAAGTGGAAACAGTTCTGCAATCCGGGGCTGAATTGCTATTCATGTCCCGCAGCAGGACTCGCCTGCCCTATCGGTGCGCTTCAGGCTGTTAACGGTTCTCAGAAATACAGTGTCAGCTTGTATGTGACGGGCTTTCTTCTGGCGACAGGCGTTCTCTTCGGAAGAGCTGTCTGTGGCTTTATCTGCCCATTCGGCTTCATTCAGGAGCTTCTGTCTAAGATACCCCTTCCCAAATTCAGACTTCCGGGAGGACTGAAATATATCAAATATGGGATTCTGGTGTTATTCGTTCTGATAATACCGGCAGCCGTGACGAATTACTTCGGCGTGGGTGAACCTGCCTTCTGCAAATACATCTGCCCTGCGGGTACGCTGGAAGCGGGTATCCCCCTGCTCTTGGCAAATGAAGGCCTGCGTTCCATTGCCGGCGGACTTTTCGGGCTTAAGTCTGCCATTCTCCTTGTCATCATTATCGGCTGTATTTTCTGCCGTCGCTTTTTCTGCAAGGTGGCATGCCCTCTGGGAGCTGTTTACGGACTGCTGAACAGAATAAGCCTGTACCACATGGATATAGACGAAGACAAATGTATCAGCTGCGGCAAATGTGCCCGGGTGTGTATGATGGACATAAACCCTGTTGATAATCCGAACTCCGCGGAATGCATAAGATGCGGGAAGTGCCGTAGCGGATGCCCTGCAAAGGCGATCCACATGGGCTTCAGGAACATGCCGTAATTATTAAGAGGACTATGCGCTTGCCATAGTCCTCCGCTTTTAACTGATATTACGATACCCGGGTCGGAATCACTTTCATCAAATCTGTTGTGCTGCATTGTACTGTATGGAATGCCGCACACTTACGCGAAACACATCTTAACATATGCTGTCAGCACCATAAACTCCTGCTGACCCTGTCATCGTATATGTATGTTTGATCAATATCCTATAACAGTTCCTTCAGGGAGCTTCTCTGCCGTATCCAGGATTATCCACGCGCTGACTCCCTCTGAAACCTTGTGCTTTCCCGAATTTGCAGCCAGCACTGTTTCGAAGGTGGTAGAACTGCTGCATTCATAAATATCGAGAACCTTTGCCTGAAAATCCATCCCCTCCATTTTGACTGTAAGCATATCGCCTTTAGCCAGTTCGCCTGAAACCACCAGGCAGGTTGCCACTGCGCGGTTTTTCAGTTCCTTTGCTCTCTTTAGACCAACCTCCAGCGGTTTAGGAGCGATCAGGCTGCACTTTTCCACTCTTGCTATGTTGCTGAACTCTCCGCCCATTTCTTCCACTATAGCCTGACCCTGCTGTTTTTTCTCGGCAATCATTTCCTTGATTTCTTCAATGGTCATTTCCCGGAGCGGGTCTGATGTTTCCAGATTGTAATCACCCTTGTGCAGTCCGTCAGCGCCCCACCTCAATTTAAGATATTCTTCTATGTCAAATTCTCCGCGAATCATCGCTTCGCATTTTTCACAGATTTCTCCGTCCTCAACAGGAACGCTGCCGAAAAGTCCCATTTCCTCGCCGCAAATCGGGCAGTGCGGCTTTTCCTTCTTAGAAAACAGTCCCATGCTTCTTCCTCCTTAAACAATTATTGCGAGTTCTTTCAAACAACTTAATAGTACCAAATCCATACCCGCCGGGCAACGCCTTATGTGATAATTTTGAATATTGTCAACATTAGTTATTGTCAACCTTCGCATTGTCTATACTATGATTCATTAACCAATTTCCCCGAAATATGCTCCGGTGTCAGTTCCAAACAGAGCAGGGTCGCATTGTCCTTTGCCAGTTCTCCGGCTGCATAGTTCGGATCATCTGTGAATTTACCACAAAGATTCACCAGAAAATATCTTACCTCCTCACAATCCTCCATAAATTTTACCTTACCGAACACTACTACACTCTTGATATTCAGTGCCCAGTCATCTCCCACAGTGTATCCTTCATCCATAGCACAGTATGAGACCTTGTCGCAGACCTTCAGTGCATCGATTTTATGACCGGCATTTGACCCGTGAAAATAGATTTTTCCGGTTTCGTCATTGTACCAATGATTGAGCGGCAGACCGTACGGATACCCATCCTCTCCCAGTACACTCAGCACTCCTCTTTTAGTCTCTTTCAGCACCTCTATACACTCCTCATCCGTAAGCTGCTGCTTAAATCTTCTCATTTTCCTGAACATCCGGTTCCTCCCTTATTTCATCCGACTTCTACAAATTCCACAAAGCTGCCTTTTTAGTGCTTCTTCCTGCAAGTTCCCGGTATTATTGCCGCAGTTGTACCAATGGCTTATACGCAATTTTCGGTTGCATAATATCGTAAACGGCAAATTCGGTTTTTCACTTTGGATGAACGTCGCCTTAACAGCTCTTATCATTATAGACCGGTTGCTATCCTGCCTGTAGTTTCCATCTATCCGGTTGTCAATCAATAATCTTTCAGATCTTCATCCTTCATATTTTTATGCTTTTGCATTGTCATGATCCCCCTTTTTTACTCTATTATATACTCGATTTCCGCAGGAAATCACGGGTTTACTCGTATTTTGCCATCTGTTCTGTGACGCTTGCCTCACAGGCTTTCATAGCATCCAGAGTTCTCTGCTGAAGTTCCGGGAGCTCCCAGCCCAGCATCTCGGCACCTGCACTGATAACCTCACGGGAACAGCCTGCAGCGAAGCCTGAGCTTTTGTATTTCTTCTTGATTGATTTCAGCTCCATATCCTGCACGGATTTAGACGGGCGCATAAGAGCCGCAGCCCAGATGATTCCTGTAAGCTCATCGCCGGCATAAAGCACCTTCTCCATCTCATGCTCAGGGCGTATATCCACAGAGATCCCGAAGCCGTGACTGCAGATTGAACGGATCATGTCCTCCCCCACACCTGCTGCTGACAGAATTTCCGGCGCTTTGATACAATGCTCCTCCGGGTACTCCTCGAAATCAATATCGTGGAGCAGTCCCACCAGCCCCCAGTATTCTTCTTCGTCACTATAACCCAATTCTCTTGCAAACCAACGCATCACGCCCTCCACCGTCAGTGCGTGCCGGATGTGAAATGCTTCCTTATTGTGTTCTTCTAAAAGCGATATTGCATCTTCTCTTGAAATCAGTTCTGCCATAAAAAACCTCCATACAGCTCAATTAAATTCACCATAATTCTAACACAATCGAATGGCATGCGTAATAAAAAAAAGATGTTTTAGTGACAGGATAGTGGCAAGGTATG
>JAUMVV010000029.1:0-13167 GCA_030529985.1 Bacillota bacterium | reverse complement strand
ACAAGAGAGAGTTGACATTGACGGTGTATCGCCCTTTGTGTTAACTTGATATTGTTTGATGTGAACCTGAGACCTTATAAACGATACGCCGATATGAACCCGAATCAGGCACTTCCGGGTACAGACCCCTGATCCACGGCAATCAAAACAGGCAACGCATCATAAATATATGCAGATATAAAAAATTATACGAAAAGTCAAAGGTTCATTATTCATAAAAAATATACAGGAGGAAGCAGATGAAAATCACAAAAGACAACATATTCTATAGCTTTTGCGGTAAGAATGAACCGGTAATTCGTGTAAATGCTCCGGTAAATTTGGACTTTGAGACCATGGATTGTTTCGGAAACCAGCTCAGGACTCCGGAAGACACAATGGAGGAACTTGACTGGGATCGCGTCAACCCTGCAACGGGTCCCGTATATGTGAACGGTGCTGAGCCGGGCGATGCTCTCAAGGTTACGATAAACAGCATTAAGCTCAACGAAAAAGGCACCGTGTGCTGTCTGAACGACGAGGGCACACTTGGGAAAATCATAGAGGGCTCTCACACCAGAGTCACGCCTGTTTCAGACGGATTCGCGCATTACGAAGCAAAAAACGGTCTGCGCATCGATATTCCGCTGAAGCCTATGATCGGCGTTATCGGTGTAGCTCCGGCCGAAGGTCTTGATATCAACACCGGTACACCCGGAAAGCACGGCGGAAACATGGACAATACCATGATCGGGGAGGGTGTTACCCTTTATTTCCCTGTTGCCGTTGAAGGTGCATTGTTTGGATTCGGGGATCTTCACGCAGTGATGGGCGACGGGGAGATCGGTGTGACCGGACTTGAAATACCTGCTGATGTAAATGTAACTATCGATGTAGTTAAAGCAAAGGCTCCGGAATACCCGGTTCTGGAAACGGACGAATATCTGGCTGTCATAGTGTCCAAACCGACGATAGATGAAGCTTGCCTGAGAGCAACTGAACTTATGCAGAGTATGATCGCCGAGAGAACTGATCTGGATCTTCCTGACATCGTAATGCTCATGAGCCTGCTGGGCAATTTGCAGATCTGTCAGATCGTTGATCCGGAAAAGACAGTAAGGTTCGTCTTCCCGAAAAAATATATACCCAGTTTATCATTTTAATTAATATAATTCATTTTTTTAAGGAGGCATCATAAAAATGAACAACAACACTATTGAGAGTCTCGGTTATAAGCAGGAACTTAAGCGAGCCCTGACTGTACCGGATCTCGTATGCTACGGTCTGATCTTCATGGTTCCCATCGCTCCGTTCGGCATCTATGGAACTGTCATGTCGATCTCACAGGGCATGGTGGCTCTGGCTTACAGTATTGGTCTTGTAGGCATGGTATTTACTGCATTCAGCTACTGGCGAATGGCTGAAGAATTTCCTATTTCAGGATCCGTTTACGGGTATGCCTCAAAGGCAATAGGCAAACCGGTCGGATTCATGTCCGGATGGGCTATCCTTCTGGACTATCTGCTTGTTCCTACCCTGCTGTATATCGTAGCAGCTACAGCACTGGCTGCAATTCCGGGTCTTGAGATTATCCCGATTTGGGTCTGGCTGATTTTATTCATCTCTGTCAACACGGTGATCAATGTAATAGGAATCGAATGGACGAACAGATTTAACTGGATAATGCTGGTACTCGAAATCATAGTTTTCGTGATTTTCTGTATTGCGGCAATTCACTATATCGTTACAACACCCGGCGTATCATTCACCATAAAGCCAATCTTTGATGCAGATAATTTCAATATGAATATCGTTATGGGCGCGGTATCAGTATGCGTTCTTTCATTCCTTGGATTTGATGGTATCAGTACCCTGGCCGAAGAGACAAAAGGCGGAGCGGATTCAGTCGGCAAGGGCTGCGTGGTTGCGATCCTCGTTGTGGGTGCGTTCTTCATCGTTCAGACTTATCTGGCTGCCTGCGTACTCCCATGGAACGGAGAAGGTACATTTACGGATGTTGACGCTGCGTTCTATGAAGTAGCACAGCTCGCCGGAGGAGCCAAGGTAATGGTAATCTGCGCTGCAGCTACAGGTTTCAGCTGGGGTATTGCAGACTGCATGGTTGCCCAGGCCGCCATTTCGCGTATCATATTCTCGATGGCGCGTGACAGAATGCTGCCTAAGGGTCTGGCTAAGGTAAGCCCTAAGTTCCAGACACCTTATGTGTCAACGATTTTCATCGCTGTTTTATCTCTCACGCTCACGATCGGAAGTGTATATCTCCTTCCGAGTGCAATAAATGCGATATCGGTGGTTATCAACTTCGGAGGACTTTCCGCCTTCATCATTCTGAACTTCACGGTCATCTATTACTTCTGGTTCAAGAAGAAGACCGGAAAGGTCTGGAAGCACCTGATTCTGCCGGGCATCGGTTTCCTCATCATCGCTTACATCTGGACGAGCCTGTCATCATATGCGTTGACACTGGGTATCATCTGGCTTTGCATTGGAATCATATTCTACCTTGTCAATGTCAAGGTTCTGCATAATGATGTTAAACTCGAACTGGAGTAACTATCTTGATGATATATAAATAATTGTATAATAAACAAAGGGAAACGGATTGTATCAATGCAGCCTGTTTCCCTTTGATCATTTCAGTATACACTTTTGCGGAAATTTTTACGGAGGTCGATTTTATCCCCTGCCCGGCTTCGGAATGTTCCGGTCAAATGCGAACGCCATGATCCTGATTAAAATAATCAGTCCGGCGGCAGACATCATGGCAATGTACTGGTGCGTAAAGGGGTATAGAATGCACAGCAACAATGCCCCGGCAATAGATGCTGTGGCATAGATATTCTTGCTCACACCAACCAGTGCTCCTGAAATCGCGAACGCACCTGCCCCGATCAGTTCAAGAATGAAAGCAATCAAATTAAAATCCATATTCATAATCAGTCTTTTGCCTATTTCCCCTTTATCTTTTGCACATTATATTCCGGCTTGGTGATCCGTGCAAGTCATCAAAAAAGTCATATGCAGCTATCCGATTATCATCCGCCCAATATGATTCTATTGCCGTAACGGGAACAACATAACTCCATCCGGGCGCCTGCAAGCGGTATTACTTACCCCGCATATCACGCAGAGTGCCAGCGGTTTTCTCTGAATGCTATACTTCGTGGGCAGTTTATATTTTTCTTGTCGCTTCACGAAGCCATGTACGCTCTTCCTCGTTCAGGTGAGGAGCAATCAGGCTGTACACGGTCTCATGATAGGTATTCAGATAGTTGATTTCATCCGGCTGCATCTGTTCGGGAATAATACCTTCCAGATCGAATGGGGCAAGGGTCACTTCCTCAAATTTCAGAAATTGACCGTATGCAGTCGTATCCCCGGCTATACAGAGGAGGAGACTTTCATGCCTGATGCCGAAATGATCATCCTCATAGTATCCCGGTTCATCGGAAGACAGCATACCCTCTTCAAAAGGAGGCATCGGCGGGATCATATCTGTCTCGTCCCAGTATATTTCATTCGGATCCTCATGAACATTCAGGTAATGGCCGACACCGTGCCCCGTGGTGTGAAGGTAATCGAGCCCCATTTGCCAAAGCGGCTCGTGGGCGAGGTAGTCGAGATTGGCGCCGCTTAAACCCTTTGGAAATACCGCTCTTGCAAGATTGATGTGCCCTCTCAAAACGGCGGTAAAAAGGGTTTTCTCTTTTTCGCAAAGAGATCCGAGAACTATGGTGCGAGTGATGTCTGTCGTACCATCCAGATACTGTCCACCCGAATCGATCAGAACCATTCCATGTGGTTCCAGAGCGACATTGCTTTCCGGTGTTGCACTGTAATGCACAACAGCACCATGGGAGCCATACCCGACGATTGCTTCAAAACTGTCACCCATAAACAATTCCTGTTCGGCACGAAATTCATGCAATTTCTCCGCAGCAGAGAGCTCTGTGATTTCCATTTTTGAGCATGTTTCAGCAGCTTTCGCAGCAACTCCTTTCAGCCAATACAAAAACCTGCACATCGCAATACCATCTTTTAGATGCGCAGAACGAATACCGTCCATTTCCACAGGATTCTTTATAGCTTTCCTCCTCATCACAGGGCTGTATTCATTTACCACCCGGACATCCTCCGGCAGCGACCGGAAAATCAGTTCGCTACATGTCTCGCGATCCAGCATAACAGCAGCCGGACTGTTTACAGGAGTAATCTCTTTTATTTTCTCGAGATCATAATAGAAACGCTTATACGGAAACAGCTGAATACCATCACGAGCCAGCTCCTGCACAAGCTCCGGCGAAAAGGCATCAGGCTCCGCATAGAGCAAAACAGTCTCTTCTGTTAATATTACAAAAGAGAAAAACACTGGATTGCACAACACATCGCCGCCGCGCAGATTAGTGAGCCAGGCGATATCGCTCAACATGGAGAGAACGAGTGCGTTAGTTCCCGCAGCTGACAAATCCTCCCTGATAATTTTTATCTTTTCAACACGCGTCATGCCGGCATACTGCAGCGGATAATTGACGACGATGTTGTATTCCGCTTCAGGACGGTCCGTCCAGATCTCGCCAACCGGATCTATGTCAGCACACAGATTGTAATTTCCCGCGGCAACATCCCTGCGCAGCTTGTTCATCCAAGCGTTACTGACAAGACGTCCGTCAACACATATGGTGCTGTTCAGCTGTAGCTTCTGCAACAGGAATTCATGTATTTTGATGGTGCCCGGCATCCCCTCCTTATATAAGGTTATTCCGCTTCCTGACAGCTGGTCTGCCGCCTGCAGGAAATACCGGTTGTCTGTCCATAGCCCTGCGGCATCTGATGTAATGACCGCAGTACCCGCAGAACCCGTAAACCCGGTAATGAATTCCAGCGTTTTATAGTGATTGCTTGTATATTCCGACATATGCGGATCGCCTGTCGGAACGATGCAAGCATCAATTGCTTTTGCACGCATATGCTCACGCAAGGCGGTAAGCCTATCGGGAATGGAACTTTTTGATGAAACGATAGTCATAATATTCTCCAAAATACAGGTTGCATCAGTCTATTATTTCCCGGGAACATCTCCGGGGCGAACCTCAAACAAGCCTCGGGCAGGCGGATCAAACCTTTTACCGATTGCGATCATGATGAAGCTGATAATCGTTGCAATGATACCACCGACTCTGGCTACTTTGATCATAAGCCAGAAGTTGCCGATCAACGCACCGGTACCGTATAGATCTGCATAATATTCCGGACCCCAGGAGCCTTCGTACCATGCGAGGAAGAAGGAACCGACAATAGCATACAGACCGAAAGCAAGAATATAAACTCCAAATCGTGTGATATCACCCTTGGCCAGACGTGTCTTGGGGTTAATCGGATAACGCTCCGGATTATCTTTGGTGAGTCCGCCATAAAGCCATTTAAATGCAATATAGAATAGCACAGCGGATCCGATGGAAACAAAGCCGAGCAGGAAATATTCCGTTCCGTTTACCAGCAGAGCGATGACAGTTATAATCATCGGCAGACATCCATACAGGTAGATTTTGACTTTTGACCCTTTGATATACCAGCAATCTCGTTCTTCAACCGGGTATTTCCTGCGAATAACCAGAAGTGACAGGCTTAATGTGACATATATAATCAGCATGAGGGGAGCTGTTACGATCATCAGCGTTGTAAAAGTGAAGTTCATCATAATAACGACCATGATCGCAAGCAATAATATTGAGAGAACCGGTAGTCCGCTCTTCGCACTTGTCTTTGCCAGAAATTTAGGTGCCAGATGATCATCTGCGATGACGAAGAATGCACGAGAACCGGACGCAATATAAGCATTGAAGATAGCCATCTGAGAAAGAATTGCCACGACCAGGAACCCCACGCCCCAGCCATATCCCAGACATTCGCCCAGAACATCTCCGTAACCGATACCATCTGTCGCCCATTCATCCCAGGAACCTATCGAAACAATACCTGCCAGAGTAGGAAGAATGTAGCTGAGCGCAATAATAGGCATTGCGAGACGGAATCCTTTGGGGATAACTTCCGGATTTTTGATTTCTCCTCCCATGTTGGAGATGCTTTCATACCCGCAGTACATCCATATAACGATGCAGATGCTGCCGCCCAGACTGTCTACCCATGATTGCCCTTCAGGTGTGAACGGAACCATTGGATTATAGGTCCAGTGCGTCAATCCCACAATCGTGACTAATGCAAAAGCAATCAAAATAAGTGCTGAGAAAATAGTGTTGACCCACGACACATCTGTCAACCCCTTGAGGTTCAGCGCTACGAAAACCACTACGATGAGAAGTTGAGCGATGAATCTGATAACCGGATCCTGTAAAGCAGGAACAAATTTAGAAGCATAATCAGTGATGAGAACTATGTAGACAGAAAGACCCAGGTAGCAGTTCATGATTCCCCACCAGCTGGTGCAGAATCCCCAGAACTCACCTAAAGCCTCCTTGACCCAGATATATATACCCCCCTCTGCCGGCATGATTGCACTGAGTTCTGAAACTATCTGTGAAATAGGATATGCCCAGACAACTGCGAAGATGATTAACATTACCAGTGTGAATCCGGGTCCACTGAGAGGAATCATATCTTCTATACCAAAGGCACCTGCAGCAGTCAAACAGAAGAGCATCCCCGCCATCCTGATTGGTGTCATTTTAACTTTTTTCAGATTGTCTACCTGTTTAACAGGAGCCTGTTGTGTGATGTTTTCCATTGTTTCTCCTTTTCTGTACTAAATAATGAATGATAAATTATACCTATTGTACCATACTTATGAGCAAATAAACGAAGTGGGCAAAGATACCCGAAAATATTCCGCCTATTGTATGCGCGCGTATGGCAGCACCGGTCAGCTCGTTATATCCCAATGAATCCATCATTGCAACATGTGTACTCAGATACCCGCTCCAGCACATGCACATAGCAGTGAATACTGCAATATCGTTTCCCGATACGAGATTGTTTGAGACCATATCTGTAATCATTCCTAAAGATGCACCCGCCGATCCAAGTGCCGTGAGCGGAACTGAAATGGCGCCACTGTAAGTGAAGCCAAACAGAGGGTCGAGCAGGAAAGAAAGTTTATCTGAAAGCCACGGGAGAAAAGCGATTCCTTCATAGGCTTCTCCGGTAAATGTTCCATCAGCAGAAGGTCCGTTTGTAAAGATCATCACTACAGTGCAGATGAGCAGAACCCCGGGTATTATGCTGAAACCGATCTTAACGCCACTTTTACCCCCACAAAGAATAGCGTCCATGAATCTTTTCCCCGGGCTGCCGGCTCGTATGGCCCGGTGATTTGAATCAATGATGCTGCTTCCTGCCTGAACATCAGCCAATGTATCCTTACCGAGTACCTTGGATGTTTTCAGCAGCATCATACGGGTACTTATGATGCTCCCCAAAATGGCTCCCATAAAACCGCAAAAGACAGCCGAGCTGTACGACTCTCCCGAATAGCGACTGAGGCTTATCATGAAGGTGATCACAATTAACCCCATTCCAAAAGAGGTGCCAATATTGGCAAGGGCGGGGATTTGATACCTTTTGAAATAATTGCGGTAATTCGCATCGTCTGCAAGTGTCAAGATTGCAGGATTATCGGATAGAAATGTCGTAAGAATACCAATCATGCTTGCTCCGGGCATTCCATAAAGAGGTCTTACCAGAGGCGAAAGCAGTTTATTCAGAATCGCTACGACACCGAATTCAGTAAGAAGAGCTCCGATGGCACCGGCCAGCACCGCAATAGCCATAATGTACCAGACTGTATCGGTAAGCAACTTATACGCGGTGTTCATCATGGTGTTGATCATGTTGACACAGCCCATAGTATGTGCGATGAAGCCGAATAGTGCGGCCATTGCAGCTAGAAATATGATGGGCTCCGGTCCTATTATTTTTTTAGTATGCTGTGTGTTCAAAATCATGACAGTCTCCTTTGCTGGAGATAATCATCGCTTATAATTATCCTTGTGTCACTGATATAAATACAAATATTTATATCTTTAATTGTAATTTTTTCAAAGCAATATATGTATTCTTGGACTATACTCTTCATGTTATGCATAGGGATTAAAGCATTAAAGCATAACAACCTGTTTTTATAGTATAATTGTCTCCGGAAACATATCTGATAGGAGAATAGATAATGTATATTTCTGTAAAAAGTATTTTTAACTCCCCCGTGTTCGATTCCATGGAAATCCTGGCGGGCTCCAATGGGATGCACCGTAATGTCAAACGCGTATCCATACTGGATCTCAAGCCGGCGGTCAGCAGTATTATCCGGCTCAGAGAAGGAGATTTATTTCTGACATGTTTTGCCCAATTTTCACCGGGGGAGGAAGATGAGGTCATATCCTATATATCCGATCTGGTTGATGCAAAATGCGCAGGGCTGATTATATGCACTGAGGAACATCTGGATGTCGTTTCGGAGCAAGTGCGGGATTTCTGTAATAATAACGATTTTCCTTTATTGTGCCTCACAGAGGATCAGCCATATATATACACAATAGATGTTATCAATCAGTACATTTTTGTTAATACTCTGAACATTTCCAAGAATCATCGCATCCAGCAGATTATGAGCGGTGAGTGGTCAGGACAGGAACCGGTTGATATCCTTAACAGCATTGCACCCATGATCAAAGAGTATTTGATTGTGATATGTTTCGAAGGTGAATGCGATTCTGATCTCGGATTTGCTAACTTCCATGTAAATGTGCTGAATAAACCGGGAGATTTTTTCTGTGAAGATGGTAATCTGAAGAGATATATCGTAAGCGCTCCAACCGAAAAAAAGCTATGGTCAAGTCTATCCGCTGTAAAGGAGTCTATTATGGGATACTACAATATCATTGCATGGGGCGAAAGTCAGGTTTATGAAAAAAGAAATATCCGACGGGCATTGGTAGAAAGCGAAGATTCCCTTAAACTGGCGCACAAGATGCCTGACCATTGTTTTATTGCAGAACCACTCTCAACATGGCCGATTATAATGCATTCACACGACAGTTACTATGCACATGCCTTTTACAATGCCTTTTGCAGCGTTATAGAAAGTAACTGCTCTTCTGAATATAAGCGGGATATGCTTGATACAATCCGGATTTATGTGGAATGTCAGGGAAATTATAAGTGGGCCGCTAACACGAGCAATCAACATGAAAATACTATCAGGTACAGAATTAGTTCACTTAAGAAATGGCTGGGAATGGAAGATGAGACCATCAGATTTCATGAGGTTATTTCTTTAGCTGCTAAATTAGAGAAAATATATAAGACAAGCGGATAACAATTATGCGAAAAGGAAAGAGGTGAAACTATGAAGAACAGAAGGTGGAGTAAAGTGCTCGCTGTTATGCTTACCCTTGCAATGTAGATTATGTATTTCGGCATTCTGACTGGCAGCGTAACATAGAATACCTGCAAAGTGCTATTGATTTACTTAAGGTCGGAAATGTCGCAACAGCGCTGGATGATTATCTATGGGGTGTTGATATAACCTGGTATGCATACTACTTCGATGAAGAGACATACAATTACTTCGTCAATCAGGCAATTGCTCCGAGCGCCAGGAATTCCTGGGGATCGGGATATCTTGATTCAGAAGCCGGTCTGTGGCCGGTCATCAATAGTCTACTTCCGCTGTATGACGAGAAAAACCCCAATGTAAGCAAGCAGATTGCTGCTTTGGAGGATGTGATGGAAAATCAGAAGACACGGTATAACGAAACTCTGGAAAAAGAAATCGAATCCCTTAGAGCTATAACTGCGAAAATGTATGAACTGTCAAAATAAGATTAAGAATCAATTACTTCCAAAAGAGAGCAAACTTTCAAACAGGTTTGCTCTCCCTGTATGGTACAATGAGTGAGAAGACCTGTTTATAGGAGGCATTATGTCATCGGCAGATACAATAATATATAGTACGAAAATTTACCCTGGTTTCGGGGATGCTCTTATTTCCGGAGGAATTGTGATCAAGGGGGACTACATCCTCGCTGTTGGAAGCAGAGAAGAGATAGACTGCTACTCAAGGGATGCTGAAATCATTGACTATGGGAATTTGCCGGTTGTCCCGGGATTCATCGACAGTCACCAGCACTATCCGATGAACATCTTGATGGAGACGACCGGGTTCGAGCTCTACGATGCACCCTCCCCGGAGTTCTGTGCAGAGGCAGCACGCAAGGCTCTTGCTGCGCATCCTGATGCGCCGGTAATCTATGCCATGGGCTGGCAGCTGAACAACTGGGAAGCATGCGATATCAAGCCAAACCGCCACATGCTCGATGAGGTCACATCTGAGAAACCGATTTGCCTTGGCAGCGATGACGGATGGACATTCTGGGTTAACTCTAAAGCTCTTGAATTTATGGACTTTCGCAAAGGGAATATACCCGATGATCTGAAAGGTTTGATTCAAGTGGATAAGGATGGAGAGCCGACAGGCATTTTGAACGGCAATGCCGCCAGCAAGGCGTTCTACATCATCAACTACCTGCCGCAAAAGGATAGTGAGAAGATTGCAAAAGCTGCTTTTTCAAAGTATATTGAGTATGGTGTGACCTCTTTCGGGGAAGTGTCCAACGAATTCAATAAGTGCGACAGGGAGATCGGAACCTTTGACCTCATGGAACGGTTGTACAGTGGCAAAGATGGTGGAAAGATTCCACGTATGTTCTACTACCCGTGCATTGGAAGGGACGGAGACTTTACAACAGTTGACAAACTGCGAAACAGATATCTGCCCGATGTGATCGACCCTGCACTCAAAGACAAGATTGAACTGCGTGGACTGAAAGGCTACATCGACGGTGTCATGTCACTAAATACATCTGTCATGCTTTGCGATTATCTGACGGAACCGAAGAACGGCATTCCCATCTATACACAGGAAGCGCTCAATACCCTCGTTGCCAAAGCGAATGCCGAGGGATACGCAGTCAGGATCCATGCCACAGGAGACGGCGGCGTACGCATGTGCCTGGACGCTTACGAGTATTCTATCCAGCAAAACGGCAGACATGGGCTGCGCAACTGTATTGAACATATTGAATCCTGCAGCGAAGAGGATCGTAAGCGGTTCAAAGAACTGGATGTCATCGCGGCAATCAATCCGGGGCATGCGATTTTGGAAGAAAATCTCGAAAATATCATCAGCGAGAAAACCTTCTATAATCTGCATCCGTTCAGAGGGCTGCTTGATCAGGGTGCAGTAGTATCGCTTTCCACCGATGCACCAATCGTCACCTGCAACCCGATGTTCACCATCTATGCAGCGGTGACGCGTTGCGATGAGAACGGCAAACTGATGCTTCCGAAACCAAACGAAACTATGACCATCTGGGAAGCACTCGAGGGTTATATGGCAAGATCCGCTTACACCATGGGCGTGGAGGACAGAATTGGAATTCTGGAAGCCGGTAAACTGGCAGACATAGCAGTACTGGATACAGACATCACCTCCGTAAAAAACCCGGAGGAGATTCTACACACTAAGGTCATTGCAACATATTTAAGCGGCAAAAACATTTTTAATGTGAAGAAAAATAATCCATCTCCTCCCGATCAGATCACAGTATAAACCGGTATATTTTAATGCCGGTACTGATGTATCATACTCCGTTCTCCGCATTTGAAAACTTATGCAGCAATAAGCGGAACGATATAGAGCAGTGCGGCGATGATGCATGCGGCTGCAACAATCACAGTCCATATCCTGAATTCTTTGTCCATAGAGGCACGCTCACTCGCTGTAGGCATCTCCTCTTTCATCACATAGGTGTCCAGCTCTTCCGAATCAGCTTTGCCATAAAGTTTCTGACAGATAAAGAATACGATCAGCCCTGCAATACACCATATAATGCCGGTGATGATAGCATTGTGATCAAGCTGTGTCAGCATGATGAAGTAAATGACAATGCTGACAGGAACACCAACCTTAATAAATGGTGCCTTGTAAGGTCTGTTCAGCTCCGGATGTTTGATTCTCAGACCAAGTGCTGCCGCAATGCCTATAATATAATAAAACAAGTCTCCAAACAAACTTACGGAGGCAACAAATGTAATCGGATAAACTGTCAGTATCAGAGACAGGACACCGAGAAACAGTATCGATATATATGGCGTCCGGTATTTCGGATGCAGTTTCGCGAAGAATCTCGGCATGGACCCCTCTCTTGCCATCGCGAAAAGGTAGCGGGGCGGAACAGCAATGCTCGCATTCAGAGTGGAGAAATCTCCGCCGAATGCGATCCCGACAGCAAGTAATGCCATAGGAAATCCGAATATCCCGGCGGCCTGCATCGCATCGGCAAAAGGCGCATTGGCACCGGCAAGAGCGGATATTTCGGCCGCCGGTGTAATGCCTACGAGGAACCACTGGAACAGCGCGTTAACAGCAAAGACAATAAACGGTGAAAGTGCGAGCGCTCTTGGCAGATTGATCTGTGGAAAACGAATTTCTTCTCCCATGGCACAGCAGGTTTCAAAGCCGGCGAAACACCACCAGATCATAGCTACGCACCCGATAAATCCCCAGGGACTCATGTTGTGCATATATTCAGGCAGGACCACATAGTTCGGCAAGTCGATATTCGGTGTCATGGCCAGCAGCCAAATAATCGCCACTCCCCAAAAGAAAAACATGAAACCGTTCTGCAGTTTCCCTGTCATCTCCGTTCCGAGAATGTTGGTGATGATAAAAATGGCTATCGGTATCATGGCAAGCAACGCATCAGATATAGGAAGTTCCACGCCGAACGCCCGAAAAATCGTCTTGAAATAGAAGGCAAAGGCGAGCGCTTCACCGGAAGTCACAGCAATCAGGGACGCTATGAAATTCCATCCGGCAAGAGTTCCTGCAGCCTTGCCAAGACCGAGCTGTGCGTATTTGTAAGTACCCCCGGCGTATGGGAGCGCAGCACCCATCTCCCCGTAGAGTCCGGCAGGATATACACTTATGATCATCGCAATGAATGTTGCCAGAATGACGCTCGATCCCATCATCCCCACGATTTGTGCACCTGTTGTGAACAGTCCAACTCCGATGACGGTACCCACCGTAATCGTGACTGCTTCACGCATACCAAATGTTCTTTTTAATTGCAGATTATTATTTGCTTCCAT
>JAUMVV010000095.1 GCA_030529985.1 Bacillota bacterium | reverse complement strand
CGTGCAGAGAAAAAAGTGCTTACCGTGCGAGAAAAAAAACTCTTTACCGGATGGTGGCAAAAACACCTTACCACCCACACTCTGGTACATGAACACTTTGAAACGGATCCATTTGCACCGGCCCTGTACGTATTCTGCGGGAGACGGTGTGACCGCATCAAAGCTCTTCTATGGGAAGGAGATGGTTTTCTCCTTCTGTATAAAAGACTTGAAAACGGCAAGTTCCAGTGGCCACGAGATGAAAGTGAACTGAGGCCCATTACATGGCAGCAGTTCAGGTGGCTTATGGAGGGTCTTAAGCCAGAGCGGAAGCAGGCAATAAAACCCGCAGAAAACGGCAGAATATTTTAAGCTAAATATCTGCTCAAACCCTTGGTATTACTGGATTTATCGCCGCTTTTATGGTATAATTCTCTTAGATAAAAAGCTAAGGAAAAGAGCCATAAAATGAGCGTAAACGAGTCCCGGATCAGGGAACTTGAGAATGAAATCACAAAGCGTGACAACACCATTCTCATGCAGCAAAACTCAATAAATGATCTTAAGCGTCAGGTTGAAAACCTCACTGAGATTCTCATTCAGATGAGACACGACAAATTCGGCTCATCAAGTGAGAAAACGGTAAAGGCTGATGACGGCAGTAAGCAGATATCTCTGTTTAACGAAGTTGAACTTGAAGCAGATGCCACTGTATCAGAACCGCTTAAAGCTAATGCCAAAGGTAAGGTTACTGCCCGCAAGAAGAAGGTTCGTAACGAGCAGATTATCGGTGAACTTCCTGTTGAGGAAATAATTCCGGATCTTCCTGAAGAGGAACTCATATGCGGCCGGTGTGGCGGAAAGCTTAACCCAATCGGCAGAGAGTTCGTAAGAGAAGAAATCCGGTACATACCTGCTCAACTCAAGAAATTTGTTTACTACAAGGAAGCGTATGAGTGTCCGAAATGTAAGCATGCAGACAGGCCTTACATAATAAAGACCATCGCACCGCCGTCACTCATGAATCATTCACTCGCATCACCAAGCACAGTAGCTCACGTGATGTACCGGAAATACATGCAGGGCATTCCACTCTACCGTCAGGAAAAAGACTGGGAGAGAATGGGCATAATGCTCTCAAGAGCCACCATGGCAAACCGGGTCATAAGGTGCTCAGAGGACTACCTTCTTCCGGTAACAGATTACCTGAGAAGAAAGCTCCTCGCCCGGGATATCATCCATGCAGATGAGACTCCGGTTCAGGTCCTCAAAGAAGAGGGCAAGAAGCCGCAGACCAAATCATACATGTGGCTTTACAGAACGGGAAATGATGGCAAAGAGCCAATAATCCTGTTCGACTACCAGCCTTCAAGGAGCGGCGAAAATGCTGCATCATACCTGAAGGATTTCAAAGGCTTTGTTCATTCCGATGGATATTCGGGATACAACAGGCTCAAGGATGTCACCCGATGCGGGTGCCGGGCACACCTCAGACGAAAGTTTGTGGAATCCATACCGCCGGGAAGTAAGGCGGACGCAAAGATATCCGCTGCAGTAGCCGGAAGAGACTACTGCAATAAACTCTTTGCAATTGAAGATGACCTAAGGGACTTAAGTCCTGAAGATAGATACACCCAGCGTCTTGAACGTGAAAAACCTGTTCTCGAGGCCTTTTGGGCGTGGCTTGATACAGTTAATCCTCTTCACGGCAGTAAACTTGCGAAGGCTGTAACCTACGCTCAGAATTAGAAGCCATATATGGAGAACTACCTTCTTGATGGAAGATGTTCATTGTCAAACAACGCTGCCGAAAATGCCATCAGGCCGTTCGTTACCGGGCGAAAGAACTGGTTGTTTGCCGACACTCCAAAAGGAGCAACAGCATCAGCAGCAGTCGACAGCCTGATCGAAACAGCTAAGGCAAACGGACTTGATGTATACTTGTACCTGCAGAATCTGCTGGCAAATATGACCAAATGGAACCACACAGATGAAGATCTGGAGGATCTGCTTCCATGGTCAGAGTTTATGCAGAAGAACTGCACAAGGTAAAGGTTTTCATTAAATTGTATCAGTTCAGGGCGGTGTTCATAAGGCACCGTCTTTTTAAGCGCTTACGACAGATGGCAGAAAAACAGATCATAAAGCCCGAAGAGATCATAGTAGAGCCCGTCGTAGTATCGGAGGCGGATCTGAAGCGGGACTATGAATACTACATGGCTATAAAGCTAACGAAGACGTTGCTCGATGAGGGCAAGATCACAGAGGCAGAATACACGCAGATCTGCCGGCAGCACATGAAAGTATTTAATCCGATACTTGCTCCTTTAATCGTTGATAGTAAGCCGTACTCACGGTAATATGCATCACTGACAAGGAGGTGGAGATGATAAAAAAGATAACGAAAATCGAAAACAAAATACGAAGAGTCAGGAAGACACGGGTGGCAGCCTACTGTCGCGTATCAACTGACTCGGAAGAGCAGCTCGTCAGCCTCGAGGCCCAGAAGCAGTACTATGAGAAGTACATTACAAGTAATCCTGAATGGGATTATGTGGGACTTTATTATGACGAAGGTATCAGCGGAACAAAGAAAGAGAAGCGTCCCGCGCTGATGCAGATGATCAAGGATTGTGAAGAAAGTAAGATTGATTTCATCGTAACCAAGTCCATCAGTCGATTTGCGAGGAACACATCAGATTGCCTGGAACTGGTTTCTTATCCTCCGACGTTTGAAAAAGAATATATGCTTCAACACCAAGCGCTTCAGCTATTTTTTCAATATTGTTTATTGAGATATTCCTTTGGAATCGCTCCAAATCACTTATATAGGTTCTGTGCAATCCGCACATTTCAGCGAATTTTTCCTGAGAAACGCCAAGCACTTCTCTGTAGTGTCTAACATTTTCGCCAAATACATGTAATAAATTCATAGTTTTCTTCCTGACGATATTGCCTAAATATCAGAAGTGCAAGGGGAAAAGATGTACTACTAAAGTATAAGCGGAAGAACACAATACGTCTACAGACTATAAGTGTATCAAAAGAGAAAGAACATCAGCCACACTTTTGCAGTTGGTTCTGATGTAATACAGCTCGAAAGCTTTTAAAAACAA
>JAUMVV010000028.1 GCA_030529985.1 Bacillota bacterium | reverse complement strand
TATTTACTGGACTCGACGGGTTTTTATACTTATTTTTCTGCAAAAGTCAGGGTATTTGCTATAATACCACAGTTTGTCTAAAGGTCAAGGATTTTCACGAAAAAAGTGTTATTTTTTTCACAAAACCCTTCCTCGTCGAAAACTGCGGTTCAAGCCTGTTTGAAATAGCCGATATATTTTTCCAAAAGCTTTACCGGCCTGTATGACAGCTTCGCCTTCCTCAGATTGGGTATTCCCATATCCTCTTCTCTGTTTATGAATTTGGCCCAGGATGCCACGTGCTTGCAGAATTCATTGTTTATTGCCTGGTAAAGCCCTCTGTATTCCACATTGGCCTTCTCCACATGCTCTACCACCGTGTTTCTTCCGAGTCTTCCCCCTATCGCGATGGCTTCTATCCTGCCTCCGATACGGATCGCTCCCGCGCTGTATCCCACGGCCTCGATGTTTTCGAACACATCTTTCATGGCCTTCTCTTCCATTTTCAGCAGTGCCATCTCGTGTTCCGGCACATCCTTTCGAGAATTGAACTCGGCGATAAATGTCATCGCCTCATCTGCCAGATCGGAGGTAAGTTCAATGTATTCATATTCGTAATTCTTCTTGAAATAATTAAGATGGTTCTTCTTGGAATGAAAATCTCTGCCCTTGAGATCTATAAGCTCCTGAGTCAGATAAATATAATCATAGTTCGGCCTGTCATCTGTCCATTTGATTTCCGGAACGGCTTCTTTTATTATCTCCATGAGGTGAAATGGAACCAGCCTGAGGCTGAATTCATGCCCCCTCGCCTCGAACAATTCTTTCGCTGTGAAAATCGTCCTCCTCAGGGAGTCCATATCGTATTCCCCCGTTCGGGTAAGGGGAGGAAACATGAAAGGCAGTTCTATTCCCTCCTCCAGTTCCAGATGGGATATGCCGCAGATGCACATATAGTCCCCTATCATGTCCCAGCTGAACTGATTTATCTCTCTCCACATGTACTGCCCACCAAAAGACAGCCCTGAAGTCTTGTATTCAAATCCGTTCAGGTACTTCTCTATCAGCTCCCTGCTTTCAGTTGTAATACGGTTTTCAAGCAGATACATCCCTATGCCCCCGTTCATCGCATCATTTTATTATCTTCGAAATTTCCTTGAAGCCTTCCGCCTTCGCATCCTTAAGCAGCTCAAACAGAACCGCTTCACATGTTGTCATTATCGCTCCGGCACGCTCCATCCGTTCGCAGGACCACATGAAGTCGTTCTGGCTCCTGGATGAAATGCAGTCAACCGGAACGTACACGTTATAGCCCTCTGCCAGAAGCTGCTCGACAGTCTGCTGCACGCATATGTGTGCCTCGATTCCGCACACCACCACATTCGGTCTGCTGGCTATCTCAAGCCGATTGATGAAATCAACATGCTGCATGCAGCTGAAGGATGTCTTATCTATAGCTTCAAATTCACCTATCGCTTCAGCTATTGCCGGTACCGTTTCACCTATACCCTTTGTGTACTGCTGTGTCACGATATGAGGGATATCCAGAATCCCCAGTCCCTCTGCCAGCCTGCACACCTTGTCTTCCAGCTCGTCTCTCCTGCTCATTGCAGGCATCAGCTTCTCCTGAAAATCTATAAATACCGCTATCGTATCTTCTCTGTTGATTGTCATCTTCCTATCCTCCACTTCTCCATGTCTGCCTTCGCATATGCTGCTGTCATGTCTCTTGTCAGAGGCGATATCGATGCATAGCCGTTCTGTATTGCCAGAACATCCGTGGTCCCCGTATCATGTTCGTAGACTACCGCTTCGCCCCTGTATACATAGGTCGCCTTCCCGCCGCAGACCTCTTCAAGCTGCACAGCGTTAGTGTATTCCCTTTCTCCCACAACCGTATATCTGACTCCCTTGATATCCTCCTTCGGCAGGTTGGGTGTATTGATGTTGATTATTACTTCACTGTCCCATCTGCCGCCGGTCTTGTGGATAAGGTCAAGCGCCAGGTCACAGGCGCAGTCGAAATGCTCCGCCTGATGACTGTCCACGGAAACGGCAGCCGACGGATATCCCTGTATGGCTCCCTCCATTGCCGCACCAACGGTTCCCGAATATACGGTGTCCGTTCCCACATTGCTCCCGTGGTTGATTCCGGAGAACACCATGTCGATTTTTATTCCCTTGTCTCTGAGAATTTTTTCGCCCACCGCAACGCAGTCTGCCGGTGTGCCGGCTACTGCAAAGGCAAGCTCCGTATCCGGAAGCTCAACCTGCTGAACCTGAACCTTGCCTCTCAGGCTGATGGCATGGCTGTAGCCGCTTCGCTGCCCGTCAGGGGCGAAGACATAGATACCGGTATCCGTCCTTTTTCGCAGAGCCCTCACCAGTTCATGGAGTCCGCGGGCTCCGATTCCATCATCGTTTGCTACTAATATGTTCATGCTGCTGATTATAACATCTTGCAATACAGGGTTTCAAGTTAATACTCCCGTGATCCGCATTCCATACCCGGCAGATCCCCTGCCCCCATGCATTGCACTGTCTATCCTTCACCTCCGAATATATTCTGCTTACCAGAATCCGCCGCCGCCACCGCCGGCACCGCCTCCTGAGAAGCCTCCGCCTGAGCTGCCGCCTCCTGAGAAGCCTCCGCCGTCATCCGAGCCTGAAGATATTGCCTCGGAAATGGAACTTCCCAGCTCTCTGGAAAGATTATTCATGGCACTTCCCATGTATATGGCAGGTATATAGCCCGCGTCGCTATCCGTCATGAACCAGTCAGGTCTTTCGATACGAATGTTTTCAAACTTCTTCGCCCACTTGTCCGTCAGCCCCATAACATATGCATAAGGCAGAATGTTGAAGAAGTACTCCGGATCCTCCTCGACCAGCTGATTCAGCTTTTCCAGTTCAGCCGTCCTGATGAAGTTCTTCAGTCCCAGAATTTTGCCCATCAGCTCAAGTGAATGTTCAGACAGCCTGTCGAAGTACACATTCAGTATATGACAGCCCGCCGGTGCTATGAACAGCAGGACGCCGATGGCTCCGCTCTCGAAGCACTCTCCCCACTGGGCGGCCGCTCCCGCCAGAAGCAGTGCATCAATAATCCAGTACAGGCATCTGACAAAACGCCTGCCTGACTTCTTTCCCGAATTTCTGTTCCTGTAGCTCTTCCTCAGCTTGCCTGCGATGAATGCCGCCGCAACCCCCAATATTGCCCCTGTGAATCCCAGCCAGCCGTCTCTGAGACTGTAGATGGCTGCCATGATCCCCAGCACCACAGGCATAACATAGAGCATCATTCCTCCGATTCTCTGTACCCATTTGCTCTTTTCCGGCATTACCGGGCCTACCATATCCTCCAGGATAGCGCAGGCAGAATCATACTGCTGTCCGAACTCCGTGCCCATATTTTTGCCGGAGACATTGTCTCCACCGCTGAATATGCCGTTAAACAGGACCGCGGCGAACCTCTTCTCCCCTTTATCGATGTCCTTTACCTTTATGAACCGGAAATGCTTCTTCTTCTCTTTTATCTTCAGATAGCCCTTCTGTGCGAAATACATAAACATGGACATCATGTCCTTCTTATCCATGCTCCCGTCGATTATCAGTCCGATTTCGGCAGGTGTGACCCCTTTAGGGGGATGAAATTCAACTGTTTCCACAACATGCTGCCTTCTTCCGTACAGGAACCATCCTGCCCCGAAAACTGCCAGAACCAGCAGCATCAGCACTGCCGAAGCCGGTCTTGTCCCTTTAGGATCCTTCTGTCCTACCCAGTAGCCTTCAGGCAGCTCCACTTTAAGCGTTATACCTTCCCCCTTCTCAAGGTTTTCGCCGCTGATTGAAATAGTCTTTTCTCCGTCATATTTCCAGCTTACATTCTCCTGAATTCCTTTAGAGCCGTATGTACCTCCGTAGATGGTTATGGCGTCCTCATCTATTTTCTTCGGCAGTTTTACCGTGATTTCCGATTTTTCAATAGGAGTCTGCCAGTCCGTCGGAAGCAGGTCGATGTAGAGAAGGTCGTAATCCGTCTCTCTGTCGTCCCTCATGGTTATCTTGTAGCCGTACTTGAATTCGTGCTTTCCCGAAATGGTTTTTTCTCCCGAACCTATCTGAAGGACATAAAATCCTCCTTCGCTGCAGGTTTCCACCGGGTCGGAAGAGCACCAGCCCTTGCCTACATCCTCACTGATACCATCCCACTCTTCCGGAACATTTCTGTAGATCCCGTGACCCGGCGTGTTAAAAACCGTTCCCACGGTTTCCGTGTAATCATAGCTGTTGTTCTCGTGGACATCTATGTTCACATTGAAATACTCCGTCACACGTTCGGGAACCCGAGCCGTATCGCCTTCTCTCTCCGGCTTAGCTGCCAGAACAGTTGAAGGTGCAGCAAAGACAAGCACCATAAGCAGTGCTGCGATTGCTGAAAGGATTTTGGTCTTGTTCTTTCTCATTGTTCTTCCCTCATAAGCAACGGCTCCGCAGCCATTGCCCATCTGCATGGTGATAGCTTCGTTAATTATAACATACAAAGAATCCCACCGCGATTCATTTCACTGAGAATACCGGCAGCCTTTCTCATCCGCAGCGGCGTTCGCGCGAACGGTTCATATGTATCTCCATTGCCAGCGCTCCCTCCCGGGGATTTCTTTCGATGAATGCCTTGAATATGGCTCTGTGTTCTTCAAGAACAGTGGCCAGATAATTCTCTTCGTAAACCGTACCGGGATCCTTGTATCTGATAAGGTTCCGGTACGACTCAAGCTGCTTGTGCAGCACTCTGTTGTGAGATGCCTGATATATGACCTGATGGAAACCCGTATTTATCACCAGCATCTTCTCGATGTCGTTTCTCATAGTATAGAATTCCATGAACTCGAAGGTTTCCTCAAGCTGTTCCATCTCTTCATCGGTAATTCTCTCTATCGCCCACTTGACCGCCTGTATCTCGTATGCCTTTCGCATCTCGAACATATCCTCGTAATCCCGGTCTGACATCCCTATTACGAAGGCGCCCCTGTTAAGGACAGTTTCAACCAGCCCGTCAGCTTCGAGCTGCCTTAAGGCTTCCCGTATAGGCGTCCTGCTGACACCGTATTTCCTGCAAAGATCCTGCTCCACGATCTTCTGCCCCGGTCTAAGCCTGCCGGTCAGTATATCTTCCTGCATTTTGGCCAGAAGCCCTGTGGACATAGGCGCATTGCTCAGTTCAGTCACATCTGTGAATTTAAACATGACACATTTCTCCTGAAAGACGGCAAAGGGGCAAGCCCCTTTGCCGCCGGATAATCAAATCGCTTCAAGTACGAACTTCGTGAAGTCGGCCGCTGTATCTCCGCTGCCGTCTCTTACGATGTTGATGTTCTCCGCTGCCACATTCAGCGCTCTCTCGAGAACATCTGCCTTCTCCATCGCTCCCATATGTCTGAGCATCATCACAGCAGCTCTGCAGATGCTTGCAGGATTGGCGTACTGTCCCCTGCCTTCTTTTATCATTCTCTCCGCCGAACCGTGGATGGCTTCGAACATCGCATATCTTGAGCCCAGATTGGCACTCCCTGCGGTTCCTACGCCGCCCTGCATCTGTGCGGCTTCATCTGTAATGATGTCACCGTAGAGATTAGGCAGTATGAATACATTGAAATCTCTGTTGACCATCTCGTTGATAAGGTTGGCACTCATGATGTCAACATATCTGTCATTGGTCTTGATTTCAGGATATCCCTTAGCCATCTCATAGCACAGCTCCAGAAACTTGCCGTCTGTTTTCTTCATTATGTTGGCCTTGGTAACTATGGTAACATTCTTGTTGCCGTTCGCCCGGGCATATTCGAATGCCGCCCTCGCCAGCCTCTGCGTTCCTTCAGTTGTGGTCACCTTGAAGTCTATAGAAATATCGTCAGAAATGTCAACGCCGCGGTTGCCCAGCGCATACTCCCCCTCTGTATTCTCTCTGAAGAACATCCAGTCGATGCCCTTTTCCGGAATCACAACCGGTCTCACATTTGCGAACAGATCCAGTTCCTTACGGAGTTTAACATTGGCACTCTCAATATTCGGAAGATCATCTCCCTTTCCCGGTGTCATCGTAGGCCCCTTCAGAAGCAGATCACACTCCTTGATCTCCGCCAGCACATCGTCAGGAACCGCCTGAAGTTCGGCAACCCTGTTTTCTATAGTCAGACCTTTAATCGTCCTGATCTCTATCCTGCCTGCTGCGATTTCCTCCGCCAGAAGCTTGTTCAGTATCTCTCTGCACGAATCCATGATGATGGGACCTATGCCGTCGCCGTCAATGGCACCTATTACCACCTTGTCCATGCTCGCGAAATCCGGTGCAGCCGGTGCATTTTTCATCCTCTCAACTCTCGCTATCTGTTCCTTCACCAGTGTGTCAAAATGTTCTAAATAACTCATGTTTATCCTCTCCTCCTGTTATAGTTGATAAGGCAGCCTGCCTTGACGATCTCTTTTTCTTCTTCTGTCATATCCGCGATATACAGGGTGATTTCGCGAGTCTCATTGCCCAGCACATAGGCTTTTATCTCCTTCATATCCCCGTCCAGAGCCTTCTTGATTTCCGGAATATATATGACATCTCCCACCCGGAAATCCGGCTCCGCCTCCATCTGGAACGGCACCATACCCCAGTTCATTACATTGGAGCGGTACCTCTTGGTAGCATACTCCCGGCATATATTCGCAAGCCCTCCCAGAACTCTCTGGCAGCTCGCCGCCTGCTCACGGGCTGAACCGTCTCCCGGTTTCACGCAGTAAATCACGCTTCCCGTCTCTATGTCTTCCTTCCTTGCATCAGGAGTTATTCTCCTGATTTCTGCAAAAGCAGCCTCCAGCATTTCTCCGCTGCCTGCATTTACTGCCTTTGCACGAGCCACATATTCGGGATCCCTTCGGGAGAGAGTGAACTCTGCCAGTCCCAGAGGATTTGATCTGAAGCTGGAGGTTTCCCCCGACGGAATCAGCTCGTCCGTAGTGGTAACGGGATCCATTATCCTGGAGCATACCTTAAGCAGAATACTGTCCCCCAGCGGCGGCATCTCAGGCCAGTCCTTGATGTTCGGTCCGTAAACAAGCTCTGCGGTTCTGTCGCTTCTGCCGAAGCCCTGATACACTCTCGACTCATATGACGAATCATCGAAGTTGTATTCAAGCACTTCATAGTCCTCTGCCAGAGCTGTGGCCGGCGTGAGTACGCCGCCCCTTGCCGCAGTTGCCGCTATCGAACGCGCATCCATAAGTGCCACTGCACTAAGCTGTCCGTTCCCCGGTTTGGAGCCTTCTCTGTTAGGGAAATTTCTGGTCGTATGTCTTATGGACAGAGCGTTGTTAGCCGGAGTATCGCCTGCTCCGAAGCATGGTCCGCAGAAGGCGGTCTTAACAGCCGCGCCTGCAGCCATAAGAGCCGTTATCGACCCGTTTCTCACCAACTCCATGAATACAGGCTGGGATGACGGATATACCGAAAGGGTAAATTCGTCATTTCCGCAGTTGGCGTTCTTCAGAATGTGCGCCGCTTCACATATACTTGAATATGTGCCTCCTGCGCACCCTGCGATAATTCCCTGCTGAACCCTTACCCTGCCGTCAGCCCCCACCTTGTCCGTCAGACTGAAGTCGATGTCCGGATTTTCCTGAATTACTGCGGCATTTTTCTCTATCTCTCTCAGAATGTCTCCCGGGGTCTTCAGAAATTCTTCTATCTCAAAGGCATTGCTCGGGTGGAAAGGCAGTGCGATCATCGGCTTTATCGTTGCCAGATCTATGTATATCATCCCATCGTAATATGCCACCTCCGCAGGCTTCAGTTCCCTGTAATCTCCACCGCGACCGTGAGCCGTCAGGAAGGCCTTCGTATTATCGTCTGTCCTCCAAATTGAAGACAGGCATGTGGTCTCCGTTGTCATAACATCCACACCGTTCCTGTAATCGCATGACATGGAGGAAACCCCCGGGCCTACGAACTCCATGACCCTGTTCTTGACATAGCCGTTTCTGAAGACCTCGCCGATAATCGCGATGGCGATATCCTGTGGACCTACTCCCGGCTGCGGTTTGCCGTCAAGATACACCCCCACAACACCCGGGTATGGTATATCGTATGTGTCGCGAAGCAGCTGCTTCACCAGCTCGCCGCCGCCTTCTCCCACCGCCATAGTGCCCAACGCCCCGTATCGCGTGTGAGAGTCGGATCCGATAATCATCTTCCCGCAGCCGGCATGTCTTTCACGCATGTACTGGTGGATCACCGCTATGTGAGGCGGAACATACACTCCTCCGTATTTCTTTGCCGCAGAAAGACCGAATACATGGTCATCCTCATTGATGGTTCCTCCAACCGCACACAGCGAATTGTGGCAGTTTGTCAGCACATAGGGGATCGGGAATTCGGTCATTCCCGACGCCTTTGCCGTCTGAACGATACCCACGAAGGTGATGTCGTGGGAGGCCATGGCATCGAACTTTATCTTCAGCTTTTCCATGCTTCCCGAAGTATTGTGTTCGCTCAGTATCCCGTAGGCAATAGTGCCCTTCCGGGCATCCTCCCTGCTGTACTGCTTCCCTTCAGCTTCCGGCACGATCCTGTTTCCGTTTACAAGAAATGCGCCTCCATCGTATAGTTTGATCATTAGTTCTTCTCCTTTATCTATAATTTATCTTTAAGCGTTACTGTTTTCCTGACCAGAGCTCTGACAACGCCGGTGCATGCCCCCATCACCAGAAGTCCCATGGCAATGGCTCCTGCCATCATCAGGGTCAGCACGCCTGTTTCGGTCATCTCCGCATAGTCATGCCTGAGCAGCGCTTCCATAGTATAGAATATCTTAGCACCCGGAACCAGGCAGAGTATTCCCGGTATTATGAAAACCGTCGTCGCATTCTTCAGCGCGTACGCGGCTATGGTGCTGCAAAGCCCCACCAGGCAGGCTGCAATAAAGCAGCCTATCACAGGCGAATCGAAATAATATACCGCTATCAGATATGTTATCCATCCCAGTGCACCCACGATGATGCTGACCGGTATAAGCTTCTTGGGAACCCTGAAGATTATAGCGAAACCGAAGGTTGCAAACAATGCCAGGAGGAATTGCTGTAGTATCGTTACCATAATATCGCACCTCCCAGCAGGACCCATGCCTTGATCATAACACCTGCTCCCGCCGCCAGGGATATCCCTATAAGCAGCGCTTCAGTCATCCTCGCCAGTCCCGACACCATGTCACCGGAGAGAAAATCCCTTATCGAGTTGGTTATCGCAACTCCCGGAACAAAGAGCATGATACACCCTGCAACTATGTGGGCATAGGCTACGCCCGGTATAAGAACCTCCCCCGTCAGCGCACAGGCCGATGCGAAGGCGGTACAGACAAAGCCTCTGATGAAGAAATTGATTTCGTATTTTTCGAGAAACCGCGAAAGCATGTAACATCCCGCTCCCGCGACGAAGGCGACGCCGAAATCCGGCGGCCCTCCCCCGAATATTACGCTGAAACATCCTGTGACCAGCGCTGCCGCCAGTTCCCGGAACCAGAATGGATATTTCCGGCCGTTCTCTATCTCATCAAGGATTTTCATCCCCTCTTCAACTGTCATGTCCGTCGTCGTAAATTCCCTGGAGAAATTGTTCACGCTCGATATTTTGCTGAGATTCGTCTCGCTGCTCCTTATCCTCCTGATATAGGTCACCGTATCATCCTGGTCCCTGTTGTTTATGGAGACGAAAATACCCGTCGGCATGGCAAAGACATTGACAAACTCCACGCCGCATGCCCGGCAGATTCGCTCTATGGTATCCTCGACACGGTAAATTTCAGCACCGCTTCTCATCATTATTTTTCCTGCCTTTGTGGCAAGAATCAGCACTTCCTTTTGCTTTTTCTGATCCATAGCTTTATCACCCCGTCTGTTGGTCACCCTGCCTGTACAGCCGTGCATAATATCCGCCTGCCGCCATCAGTTCTTCGTGGGTGCCCTCTTCCTTTATGACGCCCTCGTCTACAAGTATTATGCGGTCGGCATTTCGAATCGTCGATAGACGATGAGCTATTATTATTGTAGTTCTTCCCTCCGCCAGTTTGTCCAGAGCCCTCTGTATCCTGCTCTCCGTTACAGTATCCAGAGCGGATGTGGCTTCGTCGAGAATAAGCACCGGCGGATTCTTGAGGAAAATTCTCGCTATGGATACCCTCTGCTTCTGACCTCCCGAAAGCATGACTCCCCTTTCTCCCACGTAGGAACCGAAGCCCTCCGGCATGGCCATTATATCATCAAATATCTCTGCCTTGCGTGCGGCATCGCATACTTCTTCATCTGTGGCTTCCGGCCTGCCGTATCTGATGTTCTCCGCCAGAGTATCCGGAAAGAGAAATACATCCTGCTGAACGATCCCTATGGAGGTTCTGAGAGCAGCCAGCTCCCAGTCTCTGACATCCGTGCCGCCCACTCTGACCGACCCCTCATCCACATCGTAAAATCGCGGGATAAGCTGGCACAGTGTGGTTTTGCCGCCTCCTGAAGGTCCCACAACCGCAACAGTTTCTCCCTCATCTATATGAAGGCTCAGACCGCTGATAACATCTATGCTGTCATCTTCATATGCGAAGGACACATTGTCGATATCTATATCGAAGGAGAATCCCTCAGCTCCCGGCTCAGGATCCTTTTTCTCCACAGGGTCGGTGATTTCCGGCTCCATGCGCATAATCTCAACGAAACGGGTCAGCCCGGCCCATCCGTTCATGAATGTTTCCATGAAGTTTCCCAGCTTCCTGAAGGGGTTGATAAAGGTGGCTACATAGAGGTAGAAGGTTATCAGGTCAACATAGTTCATGTGATTTCGCATAATGAGCCAGCCGCCGAAGGCCATGATAGCAACAGGCATAATGCACATAAAAAACTCCAACGATGACATGAACAGTCCGAAGGCCTTATAATTATCGCACTTAGAAGTCTTGAAGCGTTCATTTGAACGGGCAAACTTCCCGTAGTCAGTTTTCTCGTTGGCGAAGGCCTTGCCGGTGCGTATTCCTGAAATTCCCGACTCTATCTCCCCGTTTATCTCCGCCAGCTGTTCCTTGACTTTGCGTGAGGTGAGAATCATCCTCCTCCTGTTCAACATGATTATGAAGAGGGCAATGGGGATTATTATCAGGATTATAAGAGCCAGCCTCCACTGTATCGTGAACATTATTATTATGGATCCTGCAATGGTCACGGCTGCGATAAACAGATCCTCAGGCCCGTGATGCGCCATCTCCGTAATTTCAAAAAGATCCCCGGTCATTCTGGACAGAAGCTGCCCCGTCCTGCTCTTGTTAAAAAAGCCGAAATCCAGCGTCTGCATATGTAAGAAGAGCTCGTCCCTCAGATCTGCTTCAACGCGAACGCCGAACATATGCCCCCAGTAGGTGATTATGTAATTCAGGCAGGCTCTTAATACAAAGGCAACCGCAACTATGAGCATCACCTCGAAGAATGCCTCATATGCCTTGTCCGGCAGCAGCTTGTACATGGCACCCCTTGCCACCAGCGGGAAAGCCAGATCGATCAGCGATGCTATGAGCGCACATGCCAGGTCAAGTACAAACAGTCCCATATGGGGCTTGAAATAACTCAGGAATATTTTAATTGTGGATTGGCTGTAATCTCGCATCGGTAAGCTTAAAACGCTGTCTCCTTTTTCAATTTCAACTGTATACATTCTGTGTTGCTGTATACATTCTACCACAGTTAATATGAGCAGTACACAATGTTTCAATTTGTGTTATAATTCTTGGGTGAAGCGATGCTTGCCACCTTGAACCGGTGAGGTCGGAATCATGCTCTCGGTCATACTCAGCAAGCTCTACGGCACGGATGTGAAATTCGCCACATAAGGCGTGGTGCTGACTGCTATACTCAGTCTCATCACCCTTCCGATCGTTGCAATAGTGCTGCAGTTACTTTAGATATCGCGTCCGGAATCATGTCCGGCACAGCAGTGTTTTAATGATATGAATTATTCTTACGATGAAATAATGGAATATGTATCTCTGTATTTTACTACAGGTGTGAGATGGGTGTGTATGGGTCTTGCTGTACTGATCCTGCTTCACCAGATTTTCGCCTTGCTTAAAATGCGCAACCCTTCAGAAATATGGGCATATCTCAAGTGCCCCGACGGTAGCAGCGTGCCTCTTATCCACTGGGAAAACCTTATGGGCAGAGCCAGAAGCTGCGATGTTATCCTCAATCTGGGGGGCGTTTCCAGAAGTCACGGCACCTTGATACGAGATTCCGCCGGAATCTGGGAGTACAACGACCTGGGCTCAAAGAACGGCTCCTATATAAACGGTAAACGGGTCACTGAGCCTACGGTAATGCGCGGCGGCGATGTTCTGACGATAGGCGGGCAGGAGTTTGAGCTTTACCCGCTCAGCCTTCGCGAAAGGCTTGAACACATCGAAAGGCGCAAGAGAAGCACCAAGAGAACTTCTCCGTGGCTTTCGATGCTGGCGATCACCATATTCCAGATTCTGACCGTTATACAGTTCCGCGTCGCATTCGGGGATGAGTATCCTGCTCAGCTTACCGCAGCATTCCTCCTCCTCTGCCTGTTGATGTGGGTCTATGTTATCACTCTCCGGATACTTAAAAGAACCGGCTTCGAGGTCGAGCTGATAGCATTTTTCCTGTCCACCCTCAGCCTCGCGGTAACAGCTTCCGCATATCCCGGCAGTGTTTTCAAGCAGGCTCTCTGCGTGATGATGGGTGTCTTGCTGTTCTTTGCTATGTGCTGGTTCCTCAGGGATCTGAGCAGGGCTAAAAGGGTTGTCTTTATCCTTATGGGAATAAGCGTGCTGCTTTTGCTTATCAATCTGGTCGCCGGAACTTCCATGTACGGTGCCCAGAACTGGATTCGCATCGGCGACACTTTTACCATTCAGCCGTCTGAACTGGTTAAAATTGTTTTTATTTTCGTGGGTGCCGCCTCTCTTGATGAGTTGCAGCAGCGCAGGAATCTGCTCATTTTCATGAGCTTCAGTTTCTTCTGCCTCATTTGCCTGGCGATTATGGGCGACTTCGGTACAGCGCTGATATTTTTCGCGACTTTTCTCATCATTTCCTTCCTCAGATCGGGGGATTTCACCAAGCTTTTCCTGGTTCTCGGCGCTGCCGCCCTCATGGGTCTCATGGTGCTCAGGTTCAAGCCTCATGTAGCTGCCCGGTTCGAAATATGGCGGCATATATGGGATGATCCTACGGGAGACGGCTTTCAGCAGGTGCAGACGGTAACCTCCATCGCCAGCGGCGGGCTTCCGGGTCTCGGTGCCGGAGAGGGTAATCTCTCCGATGTTGCGGCAGCAAGTACCGATCTGGTGTTCGGTCTTCTGGCGGAGGAATGGGGACTGGTGATCGCCATACTGGCAGTGCTCTGCATCATTACTCTGGGAGTATTCGCTTACCGCTCAATAATGGCGGGGCGTTCTACATATTACTGCATTGCAGTCTGCGCCACTACATCCATGTTCATGTTCCAGACAATACTGAATGTATTCGGCTCTATCGACCTGCTGCCTCTGACAGGGGTAACCTTCCCATTCGTGTCATCCGGCGGCACGAGTATGATCGCCTCCTGGGGCATGCTGGCCTTTCTCAAAGCAGCGGATACACGGCAGAATGCGAGTCTGGCTGTACGCGTCAATGAGAAACATCCTGATGACGATGATCATCCTCGCTTCCCACCTGCATCGGTGGAGTCCGTTTCAGCTGTTGATATCTACGATGTGGACGAGCTGTATGAAGCTCTGGAGAAGAGCTCCGGCAATACGCGAGGAAATGCCGTACCGCGACGAACTGCATCGATACGGACCGCGCCGGGGCGAACTGCCCCTCGCTCTGCAATTTTATCGGCACTGTCCCGCGCTCTTCCGAAATGGGCCGCATCCGGAAATGCCCTCAGATCGGCAGTGTCTCGTGCAATTCCGAAAAGAGCTGTCTCCAAAGCGTCTTCACGACCTGCGAGATCTCCTGCCGCACCCGAATCTGCTATGCCACAGGGAGCAGATGCTGCGACACTGAAACGGACTGTATCTCAGGCCTCATCAAGACAGGGCGCGCCGCGACCGGCTGTGCCTCCTGTAGCCCCGAGGCAGGATACGCCGAGGCAGGCGGCAGATACTGCGACACTGAAACGGTCTGTATCTCAGGCTCCATCAAGACAGGACGCGCCGCGACCGGCTGTACCGTCCTTCTCTGAACCGCAGAAATCGACCGCCCCTTCACCTAAAACACACCCGAAGGCTGTAAAATATACTGAAATAAGCGATGATGATTTCTTCGGTCGATTCGGCAATGTTCTTCCTTCATCAGATCCTCAGCAGGATCAGGAAAGACCCGTGACCCTCGACGATATCTTCGGTGAGGATGGTTTGTTTGGAGGCGATAAGAAATGAAAAAAGTAAAAAAGAGAGCTTTAATGTGTCTCCTCCTCGGACTGGTTTTGCTTGGCGGCATCTGCTTCTTCGTCTACGAGGACTGGAACGAAGGCAATGAATGGGTTGTCTACGAGGGCAATCGGGATGTCTTCGCCAATGGAGATCTGGCAAAGGGCGGTTTGTATGATGTCAACGGGGAGCTGCTCATGAAGAACACCTCCGACGGCATGAAATTCAACGATGATTCAAGCATAAGAACCGCCTGCATGCATATCACAGGCGACAGAGACAACAACATCTCTACCGGAGCCAACAGAGCCTTTCTCGACAAGATGATAGGCTATGATTTCATAAACGGTATATACTCCCTCAACAACGAGGGGGAAAACATCACTCTTACCCTGGATTCCGGAATATGCGCTGTTGCCAACAGTGCCCTGGCAGGGCGAAAGGGAACCGTAGGCGTTTACAATTACAAGACGGGGGAAATAGTATGCATGGTAAGCTCACCAAGCTACGACCCCGAAAATGTTCCCTACACGATTCCCGACGGAGCATACATTAACAGATTTACCTCGGCCACATTTACACCCGGTTCAGTATTCAAGCTCCTGACCGCTGCGGCTTCAATAGAAAATCTGAGCGATGCGTTCAGCTACGAAGTCAACTGTACGGGCAAGGTGGATTACGGTCATGGTGACGAGGTCACCGATCTGACTGCCCACGGGACAGTATCTCTGGAAAAAGCTCTTGAGGTTTCCTGCAACTGCTATTTCGGGAAGCTGTCCGAAAAACTGGGAGCGGGGCTGATCAAGAAATATGTTGAAAAAACCGGCCTGACAAAGAGCTATGATATTGACGGAATCGAAACCGAGGCCAGCACCTTCAGTTATCCGGAGGGCGGGGTCGCTCTGGCATGGACCGGCATAGGTCAGTGGCACGACATGGTAAACCCTTGTGCTATGATGGTCTACATGGGTGCTGTTGCCAATGACGGTACTGCCGTCTTCCCTAAAATAATCAGTCCGGACAACATTGTTGAGAAAAAGGTCAGCGAGGCCAAGACCGCCGTGCTGAAAACCGATGACATGCTGGATGACACGACAGCGCAGGCTCTGGCAAGGATGATGAGAAACAATGTGGAAAATCATTACGGAGGTGAAAATGCCTTCCCCGGTCTTAATCTCTGTGCCAAGTCGGGAACTGCGGAGGTTGGCAGCGGCAAACCTAACGCATGGTTTGTGGGTTTTATGAATGATGAAAACAATCCTTACGCTTTCGTAGTCATGGTGGAAAACGGCGGCTACGGCAGTGAGGTGGCAGGTTCCGTCGCCAACACAGTCCTCCAGGCTCTCAAGAAATGATCGGGAGAATTGAGAAATGCTTGCAAAGAGGGACTACAGCTTTTTGCTGCAGCCACAATAGTCTCCGAAGAAAACTGAAAATGCGGCAAGAGAGAGTTCCTCCCCTTGCCGCATTTTTTATTTGCTGCATTTTTATTATTCGTATGTCAGCTCCATATTCTGGTCGATTACATATACCCAGGTTTTGCCCTGCGTAAATCTGAACTGTCTGCCGTTTTCGTCTTTGAATATCGTTCTGGCATCAGGATTTTTCTTTGACCAGCTGCCTTTGATGACCTCACCATTTGTGAAGAGAAGTGCATCACCGCCGGAATTAAAGTCAATTTCTAACCTTCCCTTAGGATCCTGCAGCCCTGTGGCTTCATCTGTCATCATATCGCTTCGGACATACTGGACGAGGATGTTTGAGAATTCAAGCTCCTCACCGGTCTCTTTGTCCACATAAGGAGCGCCGAACCATGTCCTGGTGTATGTCTTCGTTTCCCCGTCGTATGCACATCCGCTTGTATTGGCCGCGGCGAGTGAGGAATGAACATGTATTTTTGAAGCCTTTTCATGCTCTGCCAGTATTGCTTCCGCCTCCTTAAGTGCATCAATATCTTCAGGATCATCGGAACCGCTCAGCTTCTCGACTGTTGCCCTTGCCTCTTTCTTCTCTGCTCTCCACTCATCATCTCTGAACTTCCATGCTCTAATGGTCTGCTCGTCATTGTATCCGTCATAGGATTCTATGTCGGACCAGTCAATATATGCATCATTTGGTGCGGATTTGTCATCAACGCGATAGAACAGATCCGTATCCTGCATTCCGTTGATATGCGGGATATCCGCGCTGTTCATATAGCTGTGCGCTCTTTTGCCCCAGCCGTAGCCAACATGAAAGGCCTTGTATTCACGCGCCAGATCAACGAAGTAGTATCTTACACTTCTGATCGGTCCCACCTTGTCAGGGAACTGGCTGTAAAAGATAGCCTGCAGTCTTGTAAGCTGTCCCTCAACCGGGATCTCATAGATGATGTCCGCATATGAGATGTTTGACTGTGGGACCGCTCCGTCAGGCGCATTTGGGATCGAAACCTGTACAGGCCTTGCCGGAAGCCCTTCGGGCATTTCCTCGCCTGTGATCGGATTGATTATAACTTCAGGCTCTGCTGCCGTTTCGCTGCCGCCGCCGCACCCTGTCAGGAGGACAGTTCCCATTGCCAATATGACAACCATAGCGGCTGCAAAGGCAATAGCAGGCCGTTTTGCTTTTTTACCTGTTTCTTTCATCTTTACCTTCTTTCCAATCTCTGCATGATTATGATATACCTTATTGTAACACAGGAAAGGGGGAATATTAAATATGAAACCGTCCTCATAATGAAGAACCTGTTGCTATCTGCACGATTATGATATACTCTACTGTAGCACAGGAAAGGGGAAATATTATACATGAAACACGAATACTATCCCAAGGGTATCTGCCCTATGAAGCTGGAATTCGAAATGGATGGCGACACTGTCAGGAATATCGAGTTCACAGGCGGCTGCAACGGCAACCTGAAGGCCATTTCAATGCTTCTTGACGGCTGGAAGGCCGATGACATCATCGAAAAGCTTGAAGGCAATACCTGCGGCTTCAAATCAACCTCCTGCACCGACCAGCTGGCGCAGGCTCTTAAGAAAGCAAAAGCCGGAGAAATCTAAAAAAGATAACAGCATGGCGGAGATCCTGCCATGCTGTCAATCTGTAGGTTTGATTTTATAGAAGGCGGTGTGGATTTATTATCTTTCATTGCATTTTTTTCAGCTTGCCTATACTCCTCACCAAAGACAGCCTGTTATTATCTGGGTCTGTTCTTTTTCGCAGTATTAACCGGATATCCGGCAGCTTGCACTTCTTTCTATGCTGCAGTTTCAACCCTCACTCATGCCATTATGAAACCGAATATACCATACATGATGAATGATATACTTGCTGAAATGATACCGTAAGGCATCTGGGTGAATGCGTGTCTGAAGTTGTCGCATCCGCAGGCTGCAGATGTGAGAACCGTTGCATCCGAGTAGAAGCAGATGTGCGAGCCGAATACACCAGCTGAAATGCAGGCTCCTACTGCCAGAGGCATTGTGACACCGATGTTCATCGCCAGAGGAATGATTATCGGCAGTGCGATGATATACATTCCCCAGTTGGTGCCGGTAATAAATTCAGTAATCGCAAGTACCAGGAATATTATCATAGGTGCTGTTGCCGGTGTCATGATGTTTGTCGCAGAACTGATACACCAGTAGGTGAACCCTATCTGTTCGTTCATATCTGCGAATACGAAAGCCATTACCATCAGCATAAGCGGCAGAATCATATTCTGAATACCCTTGATGATCACTTCCCAGAATTCCGCTGCAGACATAATGTTCTGAACCAGATACATCACGAACATAACCAGCAGACATGAGAGAACTCCCATTTCCATTTCCTTGTCAAAGTAAATAGTTGCGACAACGAGAACCAGAAGAGGGATAAAGAAGTTTATCATTCGCGGTTTTTCAGGCACATTCATTTCCTCACCCTTATCCGATGCGAGAATAGTGATCTTCTCCGATCCCGGAGGTGCCAGCGGCCCTCCGTCAGCCACTCTCTTATAAGCCTTCTTCATGCCGAAAATCTTAGGTACTGCACCGATGATTACCAGAGGCACTATGAGTGCAGCGATCCATGCGTAAAAGTTATAAGGAATTGTCTTAACAAACATCTCGATAACTCCGGCATCTCCTTCCTGCCACCCGTTCTTGATGAGGATCTTACCGCAGAATACCGCCCATGTCGTTATAGGAATGATTACACATACAGGGGCTGCTGTTGAGTCACATACATATGCCAGCATTTCCCTTGGGGTTTTGTGCTTGTCGGTAAGAGGTGCCATACAGGAACCCACTGTCATAGAGTTGAGATAGTCATCAATAAAAATAATAATTCCCAGAATCCATGCCCATATGAGAGCCATCTTTTCTGTCTTTGCCCTCTTAGATGCCCATACACCGAAGGCGTATGCGCCGCCTGACCTTTCGATCAGGGAAATGATACCGCCCATAAGACCACATACGATAATCAGCCATGCGATATCTTCAGACATCATTGTATTCAGCAGAGAATCCGCAAATGTCCACATAACATTATCTCCCGGAGCACTTACCATTATGAAGCCTACCACCGCACCTATGGTCAGCGCCTCGATGATCCTCTTCGTAACGAAGATATATATTATCATCAGCAGCGCCGGCACAGTGCAAAGCACCCCGAGATCTTCCGGTTTTGCCGGAAGGAAGAAGTTCATTATAAATGCGGCTGCGATGATGATTGCCGCACCGACCAATGACTTCCTGGCGTTAAATGCCTCAACTTCTTTTGCTATAATTTCAGCCTGTTCGTTCAAGGACATACAAACCTCCTTTCAAAATACGATAACAAAAAATAAAAGGCTATAACTCTCTCTCTCGTTACGCCCTGACTGATTATAGCTCGTTTTCAGAATATTTGCAAACAATCAGCACAAAAT
>JAUMVV010000094.1 GCA_030529985.1 Bacillota bacterium | reverse complement strand
ATAAGGAGACTTTGGAGAAGTCAATAAAAAACTCCACAACAACTTGACACCGTCACCTTTTTTCGTTCCATTGACTTGCTTTTGGAGCTTATGATAGAATACCGTCAGTGTAATTATCATTCTTCTGAAACGAACAAAAAAGGAAGGATGAACGGTATGAGAAATAAAACAATCACAAAACCTCTGCTTGCCATTATAGGCGTCAATTTCATATGGGGATTCGATTTTATTGCGATCGAATACATGATGAACTACATGTCACCGGCAATGTTCACACTGACCAGACTTTTTGTCGGAAGTGTGATTCTGACCATATGCTGCTTCATATTCAGGAAGGGCGTTCACATCAATAGAGAAGACCGTCTCAGGGTGTTTATATCCGGTGCCATAGGAATGGGGATTTACTTTACCGTCGCAAATCTGGGGACGGGACTTACGGGAGCGGCATTTTCATCGCTTATAATGGCGACGGTTCCCATCTTCGGCATGTTCGGCGACAGGCTTTTTTTCGGAAACAGGATCACCCCGCTGAAGACCATATGCATTCTTATCTCCATTTTCGGCGTATATCTTCTGGTGTCGGGTGAGACCATGGGAATAAGCCCTGTGGGCACGGTGGCGATGTTTGCGGCGGCAATCATCTGGACCTTCTACATCGTATATGTGAAGCCTCTCTATAGCAAGATGGATCTGCTGACCCTTTTGACGGGTTTGTTTATTTCAGGATTCATAGTTGAAATTCCAATCGCGGGAATCAGTCAGGCTATCAGTCATGCAGCAATCGAGATCACACCTGCAGGGATACTGATTTCAGTGGGGACTGCAATAATCTGCACGGTCGTGGGGCAATTCGGATATATCTATTCGATTGGCAGACTGTCCACAACACTGGTGTCCGCATTCGAAAATGTGCTGCCGCTGACCACGGTGATCTTTTCACTGATAATCTTCGGCACGATGCTCAGCGGATCGCAGATCGCCGGAGGAATTCTGATAATGGGATCGGTGACGGGCATAGCCTTCATAGAGAAGAACAGGCGGTAAATCACACAAAGCATGCAAAAACAGCCTATGGGATACGGGAAGAATCGGAGATAGAACAGACGCACATAAAAGGAGGAGGCGGTTTGAAGATTTTACGCTCTACAGGTTCGGAAAAAGTGAGAAAAATGAGCCGGAGAATGTTCTCCGACTCTTTTTTTGTGATATACTGTTTTTTGTGATTTTGCAAATAATGTAACTGATATATATGGAGGTATTATGATGAACTCAAACAAGAGACCGGAAGCAATGAAGAGAATAACTACGCCGGCACTTGCTCAGACCTTTATCGATGAGCAGGTTGAAGCCGTCAGGGCTCAGGTGGGGAATAAGAAGGTGCTGCTGGCACTGTCAGGCGGAGTTGACTCAAGCGTGGTTGCAGCACTGCTGGTTAAGGCGATAGGTGACCGGCTGTTTTGTGTGCATGTTAACCACGGGCTTTTGCGAAAAGGTGAACCTGAGATGGTCATCAAGGTGTTCAAGGAAGAGCTGGGTGCGAACCTGATCTATGTTGATGCGGTTGACAGGTTCCTTGATAAACTGGCGGGAGTTGACGACCCCGAAACGAAGAGAAAGATCATAGGCAAGGAATTTATCGATGTATTCGCGGAGGAAGCTCGCAAGCTGGACGGAGTAGAATTTTTAGGGCAGGGGACTATCTATCCGGACATCACGGAGTCAAAAGGCGTCAAGGCACATCACAATGTTGGCGGACTTCCTGAGGATCTGCAGTTCGAGCTTGTTGAGCCGGTTAAGCTTCTCTACAAGGATGAAGTGAGAGTGGTGGGGAAAGAACTGGGACTTCCCGACAGGATGGTATACAGACAGCCCTTCCCGGGTCCCGGTCTCGGCGTAAGATGCACAGGGGCGATTACCCGTGACAGGCTGGATGCCCTTAGAGAGGCGGATGCGATCTGCAGAGAGGAAATCGATAAGCTTGAAGAGAAGCCATGGCAGTACTTCATCACAGTTCCCGATTTCAAATCAACGGGAATCAAGTATGTCAAGGGTGAAGACGGTCAGGAGGAAGGACAGAGATACATGGGCTGGTCAGCGTTTATCACATCTGTCAACACAATTCATCAATTAACGGCAGAGTCGGTACAGCTCCCGTGGGAGACTCTCTGCACCATAAGAGACAGAATAACGGCCGAAGTAGACGGAATCAACAGAGTGCTCTGGGATTTTTCGAATAAACCGGTAGCAACGATCGAGTTTGAATAATAAAATATAGAAAAATAAATCTCGAACCTGTTGAAATTTCAACGATTCGGGATTTTTGCTTTTTGGATTTGACGCATTTTTGACGCATCGTGAATAGAATAATGTTATCTTTTATTAAAAATTACTGATTCAGGATAAATGTCTTTCCACTCTTCATATTCTTCTTTTGTCATGGAGCCGTCCTGTAATTTAGTGTAGGCCTCACCCCAATCTGAAAGCCTGCTTCTTAAACTTGAGCCTGCAGGGAACGTAATGTATGTGGCTCCAGGTTCGCATACTAGTTTTGCACCATATTTTTCTTCTAATGCAAATAGAGTGTGCATGACTCCGATATGGGTTTCAATATCAGGATCGGAAATTGCGAAAGGGCTGACGCCTAGAGCCCAAGCAATTCTTTCTATGTGTTTTTCTGAAGGCGTTCTGTTCCCAAGTTCATAGTTTCTGATGGCAGGTTCGCTAAGACCTGCCAAGTAAGCTAATTGCTTTTGTGTTAAATTCTTTTTTGTGCGGAATTTTTTTATCTTTTCACCAATGGTCATAGTGGAAACCTCTTTCTTTGTTATAGAAGTAGTATAGCATGGACAGTTCAATACTGAAATATTTTTTTTTAAAAAGTATTGACAGTTCAAAAACGAACTGATATTATAACTATGCTAAAACAGTTCAAAAATGAACGGAATGAGTAAAGGAGGTATCAAGATGGCTGAAAAGAATTTTATCAGAGCAAAGGAAATCGCTGAGATCATGGATGTGTCTGAGGGATATGCATATCGTCTGATCAGAACACTTAATAATGAGCTGAAAGAAAAAGGCTTCCATACGATTTCAGGAAGAGTGAGCAGAGCATATTTTGAAGAGAAAATGTGCTACAAGAAATTGAGTCTGCAAATAAAAAGTCAAGTGCTTTTTAATGAACATTGAGAATTT
>JAUMVV010000093.1:749-3238 GCA_030529985.1 Bacillota bacterium | reverse complement strand
AAATATCGATCAAAAAAATGGAACAAAAAACGCCGGGCATTTAAGCCGGGCGAATGAAGGGGGTGTGAAACCGGACTTGCTTTTGTTATTGTGATGAGGCAGTCCGGGAATAGAGTTCGCGTCTCAAAAGGCCGATACGGTTGAGCAGTTCATCAATGCGAAGATTGCCGTAATGGATGATTACGGCAAAACGGTCAAGATAATCGGCATGACCATCGGTAACATCCGCCTTGAGCTGAGCGATAAGGCCTAATAGATTTCTCTTAAGATCCGCAGCCTTATCCGTTGCAGGCACATAAGCGATTTTGATCTCACCCGTTTCGGCGCAGAAGAAAACAGTGTCTTTATCCAGCCTTATCCTGGCAGGAGTAATCAGGTAATCCCTTACACCGCTGACGATGAGAAGAACATTTTCGATGATGAAAAAAGCATCCTCCACCGTTTCCACTGAGTAATGTTTCAACGGCACGAAGCCGCTGCAGTCGTAATATACGACCTGTTCAGACTCCTCACCGATGAATACCATAGGGAGAAGATATTCACATTCACCGGAGCTCAGCATAATCTTTTCATACTCCATAACATTGCCTTCGTTGAATTTCATCTTGTATTCATTATTTTCCCACATTTTACTTTCCTCCGCATTTGCTGCAGGGGCTATAGCCTCTGTTTTCGGCTTCGCCTCTGTCTATTACAATTGTATGACGGTTTATGCACCGGCAGCTCCCTCGATGATAGGAGGTGTTATCACTACTGAAGCAAAAGACCACACTGCCCGGCGGAAGGCTTCCCGATGAGCACATCGCGCAGGCTGAATACCTTCGCTTTAATGCATCCGTAAGAATGCAGCTGTGAACAACAGCCTTGACATATGAACAGTTCTTCCCGTGATACCGGATGCCGCTCAAGGGAAAAATCCATACGGTCTCAGAACTTTCATCCCTTTCAAGACCTTCAGTGCCCAGAGAAGCCTTATTGTATCTGCGTCCTATGAAGTCGCGGTATTTGATTCTTCCGGAAATATCGCAATCCCTTCCGAAACCCGCAGGAAGAGCCAGCCGTATATAGCCCGACACAGTGCATGATCCGCGCCTGCCATATACTGAAAGTCCGCGCACAGAGGGCACATCCTCGCTGATCCGCCTTTTTACACGGGAAGCTGCCGCAGTCCCCATAGGACCGCTGCCGGTAACAGCGGCAGAGAAGGAGCATTCATCCAATGCCCCGTTCATGCAGTTTTCCCATGCCGCATCAGCTTTGATAAAGAAGCCTATTGTGAGTACTGCCAGAATAACAAGAGGCAGGAAGATGGCGGCTTCCGCAGTATAGAATCCCCGGCGGCTCAGGATGAGCAGATCTCCTTTATCAGTATTTTTTATCATAGATAAGCCTTTTCCCGTTTATTTCTGAATCTATTGAAATACCTGTCGCACACTCCAGGATAATAAAATCCGCATCGTGATTTTTTCTCATGTTTATCTGGATCAGATCCAGTATCCGTGCCGTTTTGATATTCTCATCTTTGATGAAGAGAAGGATGCGAAGGTAGTCCGCATATGGACGGCCTCTGTCAGATGCAGGGTGTATGCATCCGGAATCGGGGTCACAGCCTCCTATTAGAGAGTCAAGGTCTATCGCCCATGAGAGAGGATCCTTTATCACAGGGACTCTGGCGCCCGAATGGAGCAGTTTTATATCGTTTTTTGCTTCAGCGGCTGCCCATGCCAGTGCGATACCTGCTTGGGTTACAGTTCCCAAAACACCCGGTGTGATTATTTCGGCGGCGGCAGCGACGGCAGCAAGTTTTTTCGAGTCGGAATAGATGTGAGAAAGATTCAAACCAGTTCTGAGTGATAACAGTGCCAGATCGGTCTTTCGCAGATTTTTCTCGTCAGACAGTTCACCGCAAATAATGTATTCGACCTCGTTATCAAAAAAATGGTTATCCGCCGAAGCGTGCCCGCTGCGGTTAAAGACAGACAGAATATAGCTGTCCATCAGGTATTTGGAGCTTCCCTCACGAAAAATGGCGTCCGGATTTTTAAGATTGTCCGCAAGCTTTTCGGCAGAGGCAACTATGCTTTTGTCCGGCAGCGAACGGGAAGGAAGGCTGACTACAGTGGGACCGTGCCGCAGTGTATGTCCGCCGCTTATTTCTCCGGATTCCACACGGCTTCCCGGTGCAGAACCTTTAGGCAGCAGCTTCCCGGTACCGCCGGATTTCGTGAAGGCCAGAATCTGCCGGCGTACAGGTTCCGGGTCGATGGTGCTGTAACGGGAGGCATTCACCGTCGCTTTCCCAAAATCCAGCCCGTCAATATCATCCAGCGAATACCCCGCATAGCGGTTGAGCTTGCCGGACAGATATTTATTGCTGCCGCTGAGCAGGAAAATACCGTAATCCCGTTGGATGTAGTAGTCATATTCACCGAGAAGTGAATCTGCAGCAAGGTGCATCACTCCATCGCCAAAGCTTACTTGTGCCCTGT
>JAUMVV010000093.1:0-739 GCA_030529985.1 Bacillota bacterium | reverse complement strand
AAATACAAGCGTCAGGCTGATACATACCAGTGAGGACAGAATGATGCTGAGAAGGATCGCGGCGCTTCCCTTTTTTGTCTTTATCCTCATCATTTCAAAACCTCCCGGGTTCGTTTGAAGGCAACACCATCAGCCGCATACCATGAGCCTTTCACAGTTATTATGCCTTTCTCCTTCAGCAGTCCGCCGTGGGTCATGGCGACCCGGCCGCAGCCTTTAACATTTCTGAAAACACCGTCTCTTTCAACGGTACAGCTGCCGTCCCAGGCATTTTCATTGCATGTCATGCGCCGGGATAATACGGCGGCCTCACTTCTGAGATGCATATGCATCCGGCTTTGGCTGACGGAAGTTTCGTAAAAGAGCAGCAATATCAGAATTACAGTAATAACAGACAGAATAACCGAGGGCAGAACTACAGCTGCCTCCGCAATGTAGCTTCCGCGTTTGCTCCTCAACTGAAGCTTTTCAGACCTTCGAAGGTTCTGTTCACGAAGTCCGTTATCTGTGTTTTGAATATCAGACCAAGAGCCACCGCTATGGCTACGAGTATGGCTACCTGCACCAGTTCCATACCCGATTTGTTTCCTATTTTGAACCACATCTCAATACCTCCTTACATAAATGCTATCTATTACAATTCCAGCAGGGCGGGGCTAACGGTAACAACAATAAGAACGAGAAGAAACAACGTTAATGGGAGAGTAAGCTTTGTTTCGGCAAGTCGGCCTCGTTCTTC
>JAUMVV010000027.1 GCA_030529985.1 Bacillota bacterium | reverse complement strand
CTATTTCCTCAAGATCTACACTGCAGTTATGATGAACCTTCTGAACATCATCGTTGTCCTCCAGAATGTCTATCATCTTCTTGAGCTTTTTAAGGTCGCTTTCATCTTTAGGAGCAGCTTCCATTGAAGGAACATACTCCACCTCGGACTCGACAAATTCGTATCCTGCATCGCTCAGGGCTCCGTGAACATCGTTGAATGCACCCGGTTCCGCATAGATAATGAAGCTGTCTTCGTTGACCTCCATGTCTTCGGCACCGGCATCCAGTGCGGTCATCATAAGCTCGTCTTCATCAATATCGTCAGTCTTTTCCAGTACGAGAACGCCCTTTCTGTTGAACATATACGATACACAGCCCGGAGTTCCCAGATTTCCGCCATGCTTGTCAAATGTCGATCTGACGGAAGCGGTTGTCCTGTTGGTGTTATCGGTCAGCGCTTCGACGATGACCGCAACTCCGCCTACTCCATATCCCTCAAAATTCAGTTCCGAATAGGTCTCACCTTCCAGCTCTCCTGTGCCCTTCTTGATTGCTTTCTTGATATTATCATTCGGCATACCAATGCCCTTTGCCTTTGCAATAGCCACTCTGAGGGTTGAATTGTATTCAGGATCTCCCCCGGCTTTTGCGGCAACAATAATCTGTCTGGCATACTTCGTGAACATCGCCGAACGCTTGGAGTCCTGCGCTGCCTTTCTGCCTGCAATTGTCCCGTGTCTTCCCATTAAGACACCTCCCATCTTGATATTAAATATTCTGTCTGTAATTATACAACAAAACACCTGAAAAAGCTAATCAAAACAGACTAATCACATTTTTCTTTTAAGGTCATTTTCAGATGCCGCTGCCGGCATATTGGAACTATGATCTTTTTTTAGCCGCCTTGCACCGTTCCTGCACTCTCCCTGTGCCTTCACTCCTCGGCATTTTGCTTTTTCGCAAGATTTTTATGGGCTGTGGACATCATCAGCTTGATGCGGTTAAGCTGATTAACATGTGAAGCTCCCGGATCAAAGTCAATAGCAACGATGTTAGCCTGCGGGCTGAATCGGCGCATGGCCTTCATCATCCCCTTGCCGGTCACATGGTTCGGCAGACAGGCGAAAGGCTGCATGCACACTATATTCTCCACGCCATTCTCTATAAGCTCCACCATCTCGCCTGTGAGAAGCCATCCCTCACCGCACTGGCTCCCGAGAGAAATTACCTGCGATGCTGATTTCGCAGTATCCGATATGTATGCCGGTTCTTCAAATCGTTTTGAATTGCGGAGTGCAACTCTGGTAGGTTTTCTTATCTTTTCAAGAATCCTTATCGCGATTTTGTTGCCCACCATTTCAAACCATGAACCCGACAGGTGATTGAAATTGAATTCTTTATTCTGCATCCCGTAGAGGAAGAAGTCCATGAGATCCAGAACCACCGCTTCGCCGCCTTCATCCTCAATAATGCCGACAATATCATTATTGGCCGTCGGATGATACTTGACCAGGATTTCACCAACGACACCCACCTTAGGCTTCTTGATATCGAGCAAAGGCAGTTCGTCAAATGCATCGCAGATCGCCTTGCAGTTATTCTTGTACTCCCTCCGGTTTCCGTTCTGACAGTTTCTCATGGCTATGGCATTCCACTTGTCATACAGTGCATCGGCGCTTCCCGGCTCCGCCTCATACGGACGGGTTGCATAGAGGACTCTCATGAACAGATCACCATAGGCTATTGCCATCATGCCTTTTTTGATTATGTCATAGTTAAAAGGATTGAATCCGGGGTTTTTCTCAAGACCTGCCATGTTGACCGATATAATGGGAATATGGGACATTTCCAAGTCCTTAAAGGCTTTTCGCAGCAGGGAAACATAATTGGATGCCCTGCACTGACCCCCTGTCTGCGACATGAATACAGCACATTTGTCTAAATCGTATTCACCGGATTTCAAGGCATCTATTGTCTGTCCCAGAGCTACGATCGTCGGATAACACGCGTCATTGTTCACATACTTGAGCCCCTCATCCACCGCATGCACACTTACAGGCGGCAGCTGCCTGGCATTGTACCCGCAGGAACGCATCACGGCTTCCAGAAGGTTCCAGTGGATCGGTGACATCTGCGGCATGAGAATGGTATATCCTTCCTTCCTCATTTCCTTTGTGAAGTACGGCCGTTCATATGGAGAATTATCGGGCTGTGCCTTCACATCATTTTTTTCTCTTTCGCTCATGGCCGCTGCCAGGGATCTGATCCTTATCTTGGCAGCCCCCAGATTTGAGCCTTCATCTATTTTCAAAACAGTATACAGCTTATTGTTTTTATGGCAGATTTCCGCGACTTCATCCGTAGTTACGGCATCAAGACCGCATCCGAATGAATTCAGCTGAATAAGCTCGATATCATTGCGTGTTCCCGTGAATACCGCAGCTCTGTACATTCTGGAATGGTACATCCACTGGTCAAGCACTCTGATAGGCCTTTTGAAAAAGCCTTTGTGGGCGATGGAGTCCTCTGTGAGCACGACCATGTCAAAGGAGTTTATCAGCTTGTCGATGCCGTGATTGATTTCGGGATCCACATGGTAAGGTCTTCCTGCCAGGACAATAGACTTGAGCCCATGTTCTTCCGCAAAGTTCAGGGCATCTTCGCCTGCTTTTTTCATGTCATCATGAAATCTGCGGTCTTCCTTTCGCGCCGCCGAAACCGCATCTGCAATTTCGCCTCTGCTTATTCCCTTTGATGCCAAAAGCCTTGCAAGTTCCTTCACCAGCCGCCTGTCATTGTCATACGGCAGAAACGGATGCATGAATTCCACGCCATTTTCGGCGATTGCCTCATCCATGTTGTTCGCAATAACCTCCGGGTATGTTGCAACAATAGGACAGTTATAATGGTTTGGTTGCTTTTTGTCCTCGGCCTGTTCATAGTTGATGCTCGGATAAAAGATGAATTTAAGGTCTTCATCTATAAGCCATTTTATGTGTCCGTGAACCAGCTTTGCCGGATAGCAGGCGGTATCCGACGGAATAGTGTCCATGCCTGCTTCATATATCGATTTCACGGTCTGCGGTGAAATCACAACTCTGTAACCCAGACTCCTCCAGAAGGTAAACCAGAAAGGATAATTCTCGTACATGTTCAGCACCCGCGGTATTCCAACCGTGCCGCGAGGCGCCTCATCTTCTTCCGGAGAAACATAATCAAACAGCCTGTCATGCTTGTATTCATACAGGTTGGGAATGTCGTTTGTCTTGTCGGTTTTCCCTTCACCCTTTTCACATCTGTTTCCCGTAACCAGTCTTGTTCCGTCGGCAAATTTATTGATAGTGAGCAGACAGTTGTTTTCACAGCCTTTGCACCTGGTGGTTGAAGTTTCCACATCAAAGGACTCCAGCTCTTCAGGTTTCAGAAGTGTGGATTCGCTTCCTTCAACATAATTCTCCCTCGCAATAAGTGCTGCACCGAAAGCCCCCATCAGCCCGGCGATATCGGGTCTGACAACTTCCTTCCCTAAAATTCGCTCTATGGATCTGAGCACGGCCTCGTTCAGAAAGGTTCCCCCCTGTACGACGATTTTCTCACCGGCTTCCTCCGGATTTCTCAGCTTGATAACCTTGTACAGAGCATTCTTGATAACGGAATATGACAGACCTGCGGAAATATCGCCAATGGTGGCTCCTTCCTTTTGTGCCTGCTTTACCTTAGAATTCATGAATACCGTGCATCTCGTTCCCAGATCTACCGGTCCCTTGGCAAAAAGGGCTTCATCTGCAAAATCAGAAACATCCATCTGCACCGACTTGGCATAAGTTTCTATGAATGAACCGCAGCCCGATGAACATGCTTCATTAAGCATGATATCATAGATGGCATTGTTCTTTATCTCCATGCACTTCATATCCTGACCGCCAATGTCCAGGATAAACTCGACTCCCGGCAGGAATTCCTCTGCCGCCTTATAATGTGCCATGGTTTCTATCTCGCCCATATCGCACTTGAATGCTGCCTTGATAAGGTTTTCACCGTAGCCGGTAACAGCCGTTCCGCCCATGAAGCATCCTGCCGGCATCTTGCTGTAAACATCCTCCAGCATTTCAATAATAGGCGCGATAGGCTTGCCTCTGTTGGATCTGTAAAAAGTGTAGAGAACATTTTTATCATCATCGATCACTACCGATTTGGTGGTAGTCGAACCGGCATCGATTCCCATAAACAGTCTGCCCTTTGCTTCCGCCAGCGGCTTCCTGTTCACTTTAGCTCTGTCGTGGCGTTCCCTGAACTCTCTGTAATCCTCCTCATCACTGAAGAGCGGCTCGATTCTGTCAGTATCCGAAAGTTCGGACTGATCGGCCTTCTCAAGCCTATTCATGATTTTTTCCAGATTTGTTGGTTCTTTTTCGCCGGCCAGAAGAGCTGCTCCCACGGCAACAAAAAGCTTGCCGTTTTCCGGAAAAATCACATCCTCAGGAGCCAGCTTGAGTGTTTCTGTGAACCTGTCTCTCAATTCGGAAAGAAATGAAAGAGGACCGCCCAGATAGGCAACCTTACCTCTTATGGGATGGCCGCAGGCGAGACCGGATATAGTCTGATCAACAACCGCCTGAAAGATCGAGGCTGCAAGATTTTCTATCTTTGCACCGTCGTTTATCAGCGGCTGTATATCTGTCTTTGCGAAAACTCCGCATCTTGCGGCGATGGGATAAATGAGCGTGTGCTTCTTTGAAGCCTCGTTAAGACCCTCTGCGTCAGTATTAAGCAGAACAGCCATCTGATCTATAAATGCACCGGTACCCCCTGCACATGTGCCATTCATTCTCTGTTCCATCGTCTGCCCGTAGAATGTGATCTTGGCATCCTCTCCGCCAAGTTCAATAGCTGTGTCCGTTTCAGGAATAAGAGTTTCGACAGCCTTGCTGCCGGAAATAACCTCCTGCTCAAAAGGCAGATCTATAAGCTTGGCTATACTAAGTCCGCCGGAGCCGGTAATAACTGCCCGGATCTCCTGCGCGCCAAACTTCTCATGCGCCTCTCTGATAAGTTCCTGAACCTTAAGAAAAGCATTGGACATATGCCTTTCATATCTGTCGTAAATAATGTTGTTGTCGTCATCAAGAAATACAAGCTTTACCGTTGTAGAGCCAACATCGATGCCTAATCTCATACTGTCCTCCCAAAATCAGTCAGTGGATATTCCCCGAAACTAATTCTACATATATATATTATATATATGATACATTTTGCAATTTAAGAAAAATCACATTAACATATTTTATAACAGTGATATGTAAATTTCAATCGTAAAATAGTGTTAATTTACTACTAAAAAATGAGTCCCCGAACATTATCCGACGACCCATCCCCGCTTTTATCATCTCTTGTTGCTTTTGCGCCATATTTTCTGTTCTTCTGCAGCCTTGATGAGCTCCTCGCGGAATTTGGGGTGAGCTATGGAAATCAGCATTTCAGCACGTTCCCAGGTGCTCCTGCCCGCCAGGTTCACAGCTCCGTATTCCGTTGCGAAGAGGTGGGACTGGCTCCTCGGTGAAGTTACGATTTCGCCATCGGAAAAATACGGTCTGATATTGGAGGAAATATTGCCCTCCTTATCGGTTCTGGCAGACGGCATGCAGATAAATGCACGACCGCCCTCTGAAAGAGCCGCTCCTGTCAGGAAGTCAAGCTGTCCCCCCGTTCCTGAAATCTGTCTCGTTCCCACAGATTCCGAACAGACCTGACCGTAAAGATCTGCCGTAAGTCCGCTGTTTATGGAAATCAGCTTTTTGACATTTCTCTGAACCGCAGGCGAATTTATTATTTCCAGAGGATACCCTATAATTCCGGGGTTTTCGTCAATCCAGTCATAAAGCTTGTTCGTGCCTATGAATACTCCGGCAAGGCCTTTGCCTTTGTTGATATATGAATTTCTGTTGGTCAGCTTGCCTGCCTTGAATATTTCGAAATACGCATCAGATGCCAGTTCTGTGTACATTCCCAGGTCTTTGAGGTCGGAGTCGGCAATCAGGTTGCCTATCACGCCCGGAAGTCCTCCTATTCCAAGCTGCAGGTTTGCACCATCGGTGATATAGGGCATAATATGCGATGCAATCTGCCGGTCTGTCTCTGTAGGTTCCGGGGTACTGATCTGAGGCAGCTCCTCATGCTCGCCTTCTACAACATAATCCACTTCACTAATGTGTATGCAGTCATCATGGCTACCGCAGACTTTGGGCAGCTTTTCGTTTACCTCCAGAATAATCATGTCGGCTGTATCCAGTATTCCCTTTGCTACGCCGATGGAACACGAAAAATTAAAGTATCCGTGTCTGTCCATTGGGGTAACGGCAACCATTGCCACATTAACATGACAGAAATATCTGTAATACTCTATAATATTTCTGAAAATCATAGGAGTGTAACTGCACAGTCCCCTGTCTGAGAGCTTTCGCTCGTAAGCCGACATATGCCAGCTGTTGTATGTGAAGTGATCCCTAAGTGGGTCACACTCGGCTACCATGATAGGACCCAACAGGTTATTCCCCCGGATTTTCACATCGGTAAGTTCATCCCGTCTCTTTGCCAGAGCAGCATCCAGCAGCGGCGGGAATGCATTTGTTACTATGTAATCCACCCAGTCGCCGCTTTTAACCACCTTTACTGCCTCTTCAGGTGTTTTCAGTTTTTCTCTGTATTCTTCAAGAATATTCAGCATTTTTTCCTCCATGCCACAAGGGGAACTTCCCCTTTGTCACACTCTCATCTTTTGATAATTATCTCTTTCCCCTCTTCGTCTATTATTTCCGAATCCATCTCCACAAGATCGGCTATAAGCGGATCTCTGACAAGATGCTTCCATGCTGTATATGTGGCCTGAATAAACTCGTCTTTGAGTTCCATCCTCTCCTCTATGAGCGGACATGAATATGGTAAATCGTCAACACTGATTATAATATGAAACACTCCATTGCTGTCAAAATATGGAGAAAGCGGAAATGTTCGGCACTGGATCGGTCTGCTTTTGCGGGGACATCGGGGAGCGGTCTTGCACTGTATGAAACTCACCCTGCCGTGCCAGCTTTCAGGAAATTCATATTCCTCCGCTTTAATGAAACCCCAGTCTATCCACGGGGAGTCCTTCCGTTCGTGGATTTTCTCCTCTCCCGGAAGCAGATAGATACCCATGTATTTATCGGCGTTCTCATCACCTTTGGCTATGAATCCAATATCTTCAGGTTCGTAGCTGCAGGTGCAGCATGCCGCACCGCAAAGGCTGCCGCAGTCGCCATCTATGGGGCTTACTCTGTCCAGCAGTCTGTATATGGCTTTGTAGGTTCTTCGGCTTATACTCGATTTCATAGCTCACCCAGATGTTTAAGCTCTTTCTTATACAGTCTCACAAAAGCAATGACCAGGTACCCCGTACCCATTATTTCGGCCAGTGCGAAGGAGTACCATACCATATCCAGCCCGAAAAGCCATCCGAGGATATATGCTATCGGGAGAATGCCCACAAGCTGCCTGATAAGCGAGCTCCACAGACTCAGAAATCCGTGGCCGGTTGCCTGAAATACCGATGATGTCATGATTCCGTAGGCGGCCGGGATAAAGCAGAGGCTTATCGCTCTGAGTGCCGGCACACCTATGTCGTACATATCCTGATTGCCCTGTGCGTTGAATATGCTGAGAAGCTGATATGAGAAGACCTGAAACACGATGAGTCCCAGCGCCATAATCGTGAAGGCTATGAGAAAACCCTTTTTATATGTATCCATAAGCCTCTTCCTGTTTCCTGCACCGTAATTGAAGCCCAAAATAGGAAGTACGCCCTGGTTCAAACCGAACACGGGCATGAAGATGAATGACTGCAGCCTGCCGTACACTCCCATGACTGCAACGGCTGTCTCCGTAAATGAACGGAGTATCATATTCATACCAAACTGCATTACGGACCCTATACACTGCATGAGTATTGCCGGAAATCCAACCGCATATATCTCCCTGCATATATGCCACTGCCATTTCCAGCCTCTTATTTTTACCTTAACGGGGTGCTTCTTTCCAAAGAGCAGGAACTGTCCCAGACACAGAGATAAGAACTGCCCGAATACTGTTGCGATGGCAGCACCCATGACTCCCATTTCCGGAAACGGACCTATTCCGAATATCAGAAGCGGATCAAAGATAATATTTGTTGCCGCACCGATTATGCTGCACAGCATAGGGAATATCATGTTTCCCGTGGCTTGCAGTATCTTCTCGGAAATGAGCTGAACAAACATGAACAGTGAACCTATCATTATAATTGACAGGTACTTTGTTCCCTCTTCAACTATGTACGGCGTATCGGTCATAACTCTCATAAGCGGAGCTGCCGCGAAAATCCCCATGAGGCAGAAAAAAGCCCAGTTAAAGAAGGCGAGCCTGTATCCGTGGTCGGCTGCAAGATCGGCATCCTCCTGCTTCCCGGCACCCAGCCTTCTTGCGATCAGAGAATTGATGCCTATTCCGGTCCCGATTGCAAAGGAGATCATGACCATCTGAATGGGGAATATGTAGGTTATGGCAGCCAGCGCCTCTTCTCCCAGTCTGGACACGAAAAAACTGTCCACCACATTGTACATGGCCTGAATCAGCATTGATATTACAGCCGGCCATGACATCGATATAATCAGTTTGCCCACCGGCATCGTGCCCATTTTGTTTTCCTGCATTCTCTCTCCCTTTATGCACATACTGCGTCTCAGGTATGTCGCACCTGACGCCTTAATAAACTACATACTGCATCGGCAAAAGCCGGATGCACCTAACTATGCTACCACTTTAGGTTCCCATATTCAAGGATTTAATTGCTTTGTTTTTTTCACCGCTATAGCTTTGTTTTTTCACCGCATCAGCCGTAAATTGGTGTAAGATTTCGCCCGGGCAGCAAATAATTGGTGCGAATAGCTCGATTCGACATAGCTGCCGCACCATATCATATGCATATTGTGACAGGACTTCATTTGTTAAAAAAGCTCAGGCCGGCTGCCTGAGCTGAAACATTTACATTATTTTAGTCTTATATACAAATTTCACGCTTCCATCCATGTTTGAAGGAAGTTTGGTAAAGGTATTGTAGTTCCTGCCCGCATACATCATATCATCCAGACCTTCGGCAAGTCCTTTAAGATCATCATTGTACAGATCCACTATCTTCTTTATGCCTTTTTTGTAGAGTTTCTGCATTCCTTTACTGAGCTCTTCAGAACCATCTCTGAGCTGCCCTGTGCCTTTTACCAGCTCCCCTGTCTTCTCATCAAGCTCTGCTGCCCCATCGGCAAGATCACAGGAACCCTTGTTCAATTTATTCAGACCCTTGGCAAGCTCGCCGGTCGTGGTTGATACCTGAATTGTACTTATGATGTCCCTGCTGCCTTTGGATATTTCCGATGCTGCATATATGAGAGTCTTCCCCGGCACATCGGCTGTACCGAGAGAATTTACAATACCGTCAAGTCCGGAAGCGATCTTTGCATCAAGACCGGAGGCCTGATCCGCATTTGCCTTGGCCTTTCCTGCATTAACAACCATTTTGCCGATGCTGTTATTAACGCCGTTCTTTCCTGTATCAACTTTTGCCATATCACCTTCTAAAGCTCCTATAGCTTCTTTGAATGAAGCCTTTTTCTCGGCATCCATGCCGCTGGCATCAACGAGACTATTAAGCTTCTTCAACTGTTCTGAAGCATCCTTTCCCGCACCTTCTATTTCGGAAACGCCGGTTTTCGCATCTTCCGAAGCCTTGACAGCATCTCCCGCATACTCAGATGCTTCGTCTGCCGCGCCCTTAGCGAGTGTAGCCGCCTGTTTTAATCCAACATCGCCGGGTTGGGAAGCGGGATCTGCGGCTTCCTTTGTAATTCCGCTCTTGATTTTTTCAAGCCCTTCCTTCACACTGTCAGCAGTATCTGCAATTGTTGTCAGCCCCTCACACATCTCCGTCATGCTTTCATTTAGCTGAGATCCGAGAGTTCCGACACCGTCTCTGATATTGATACTTCCGTTCTTTATCTTTTCGGTTCCGTCTTTGAGTGCAGGTGTCTTTGATGCCATCTTGTTCAGACCTTTATACAGCCGGTTCGAACCGGCAACCAGTTTTTTGGCGCCGCTGTTAAGCTGATTTATCTCATCATCGAAATCAAGATTTCCCACTTCACCCGTGTCCACGCTGTCAAAAACGGAATTCGTGGCTATCGTCAACATATCCTTCACTGCAAATTTCTCAGCTTTACCGGTGATCCTTACCGAATCTCCAAATCCCAGCTTGTTTTCTCCCACATCAAGACACTGTGCAAGCCCCGGGGCTGCCATGCCGACAACCACCTGCTTGTCACCGTCATCAACGACCTTGCCATGATCTACACTGACATCAGTAAAGCTGTCATCAGTGATGATCATGCCGGTAAGCACTATGAATGGCACGGTTTTCCCTTCATATTTCCCATTGTTTATGTATTTAATGTTTATTTCCAGATTTCCGCTCTTATTCTGAAGCTCTGCACCGGAAACCGCCTTGCCGTCCAGCTTGTAGCTCACCCTCATCTGAACAGGGATTTCCTTATCGGTTCTGCCCTGATAAAATATATCCTTACCGTTGGCTGCCCATTTCAGGCTGTTGCCGTCCCGCTCAAAAGTCTCATCGCCCTTCACATTTTCAATATCCGTCAGTGTCGTTTCATCAGAAATGCTTTTCACCTGCTGCTCATTTATCAGATGATCGCTTACTATCACATCCTCCCGGCTTCCTTTTGAATCGGTAACCACATACACCGTTTCATCCTTGTTTATAACATTCCCATCGTATGCAAAGGCAGCCGCGGGTGCTCCACACATCACAGTTAATGTCATAAATGAAGTTATCAGAGCCAGCAATTTCTTACTCATTTATTGTTTCCTCCTTGTTCGTTCTGCCGAAGTGAAAGGCACCCGGCACATTCTCAAATCCCTTTGTCGTCTTAATGATTACTTTATCGAACAACACCAGCATTGACGGCAGTATGAACATTACCACCAACGTACTGATAAGTGCTCCTCTTGCCATAAATAATGTCATCGAACTTATAATGTCAATGTCCGAATACCAGGATACACCTATCGTTGCGGCGAAGAACCCCAGCGCACTTACTATTACAGAAGGTATGGCCTTGGAGTGTGCCGTCTTCACAGCCTCCTGTGCAGTAAGCCCGGTATTTCGCTCCGTCCGGTATCTGTTTGTCATCAGAATGGCATAATCCACCGTTGCTCCCAGCTGAATGGTACTTATACATATTGAGTCGATAAAGGACATCACCGTACCGGTATAGAACGGTATACCGAGATTGATGAATATTGCCAGTTCGATACAGCCTACAAGTATGACCGGCAATGTCACAGATTGCAGTATAAACATTATTATAAAGAAAATAGCTGCAACCGAAACCGCAGTTACGATTTTGAAATCCCTATCCGTTATGTCTATAAGATCCTTCGTACAGGCTGCTTCCCCGATAAGCAGGCCATCTTCGTCATAGCTCTTTACTATATCCTTTATCTCTTCAACCTGACGGTTTATCTTGTTACTGGCGACCTTGTAGTCCGATGCTACTATCATGAGCTGATGCTTATCGCTCTTTAGCTGCCCGTCAAGCACTTCAGGAAGTATCTCCTCCGGAACCGTTGGACCGAGTACGCTTTCGAGACCCAGTACGGCACCCACACCGTCCACATTTTCTATTTTATCTATCATCTCATTGACATTGCGCCGGGAAACATCAGAGTTTATAAGAATCATGTGTTCCGTACTCAATCCGAACTCCTCCGACAGTTTCTCATTTGCTATGCGGAACGGCAGATAATCCGGTACACCGTCATCAAGTTTGTAATATGTCTGCGTGTGTGTGTAACCGTAAAAAGCAGGTCCCAGAATAATCAGAAATATTATTATCCATATAGCCGGTTTCTTGACTACCGCTGCGGAAGTTCTGCCTATATTCGGCAGCAAAGGCCTGTGCTGCGTTTTCAATATCGGTTTTTCAAGCCCCAGAATGAGTGCCGGCAGAATGGTAACACTGCCTATGACTCCGAGCAGAACCCCCTTGGCCATTACGATGCCCAGATTCAATCCCAGGGTGAAGGTCATGAAGCACAGTGCCAGAAATCCGGCAATTGTGGTTATCGAGCTTCCCGCAACGGAATTCAGGGTTCTGGCAATGGCGTTTGCCATGGCATCCTCTCTTTCCATCCCCTTATCATATCTGTGTTCCTTGTAGCTGTGCCAGAGGAATATGGAATAATCCATGGTTACAGCGAGCTGCAGCACCGCCGCGATTGCCTTTGTAATATATGAAATTTCTCCAAAGAAGAAATTGGTGCCCATATTATATATAATCGTTATTCCTATTCCCATCATGAATACGATAGACACCATCCATGAGTCAAGCAACAGAGCCATTACAATTGCTGCAAGCACGCATGCAATTCCAACATATATCGGTTCCTGAGCCTCTGCCAGCTCCTTGAGATCCGTTACGAAGGCACTCATTCCGCTGACGAAGCAATGCTTGCCGCCCAGCTTCCTGATTTCCTGCACCGCCTCTATAGATGCCTCATCAGATGTCGGTGCATCGAAAAAGACGGCCATAAGGGTTGTATCGCCTTCATTGTATACTTCGTACAGCTCCTCCGGTAATATTTCATCGGGAACTGCGGAATCTACAATCGTATCAGCCCATATAACGCTGTCAACATGGTCGACATCCTCGATTTCTTTTTTGAACTTGACGACTTCCTTCTTATCCATTCCTTCAACCATAACCATGGAAAATCCACCCTTGTTAAAGTCCTCCAGCAGGATATCCTGTCCCTTGACAGTTTCCATGGAATCCGGCAGATAGAGAAGCACATCGTAATTCACACCTGTATTAAAAAAACCGATTGCCGCCGGTATGATCAGCAAAAGGCCGATAACAAGTATAAGCTTTCTTTTTCCAGTCACTATTTTGCCAAATTTAAGCATTATCTATTTCACTCCTATCTTTTTAATAGTAACAAAATGCGGAGTTCAATGATATTTACAAAAACACACCCATGCACAATTTTTGTGCACGGGTACAAAAATGACCGGAAATTCATTTTTCTCCCGGTCTGTGAGCGTTAAAGCATTCATGGATCCACATAAATCCGGTTCATGTCCCGCTTATATCACCCTTTCTATGCTCTCAAATACGGCTTCCACAGTCCCCTCAAAGACACTGCTGTACAATGCCGCCATTTCTTCCGGCTTATCCTTCATGTTTCTTTCAATCCACTGTATGACCGCACCTATAAGCGCATTTTTGTAGAAATCCGTTGCAAGCGCCAGGGTTTTATCCGAATATCTCCTGCCCTTCATCTTATCCCTGACAATGATAAGTGCGTGCCTGTATACGACTTCATTCAGAAATGCATCAAGCTCTGCTCTGCTGATAGACTGATATACATGTTGGATTATCAGCCTGTTTTCGTAGAGAAAAGTAAGTCCTTCAAGAAATCCGCCTTCCCAGTTTTCATCTTTCTGGTACATTTTAACAATCCTGTCCGTTTCGTGTACAAAATAACTTGCAGCCAGCTCATATACATCGTGAAAATGGTAGTAAAATGTATTTCTGGATACCCCGCACCTGTCAGTTATCTCTTTAACCGTTATTTTGTCCAGCGGGGATTCCCTAAGAAGCTCTGTTAGAGCCTTCAATAATTCTTTTTCCGTAAAATTTGCCATAATTCTTTAACCATTGATTGTAAATAAACATATAAGTTCTCATCTGTTATCTATGCCCTGTCCCATGTGAGTGCCGGCTTCAAAATCAGCGGGCGGGTCATAACTCCGCCACTTTAGTGTGAAAGAAGTTTTTCAAGATTCGTGACATCCGACAAATGATTAAAACCGGCTATAATTCCTTTTCCAAAATGATTTGGAGAACATCATGACAACCGTATACAGTTCGAGACGACCTGCAATCATCATGGAGCACAGATAGAGCTTTATGAAGGCATTAAAGCCCTCAAGATTGCCCAGAGTTGCCATCCCCCCGAATGCCGCCCCCGTGTTTGACAGCATATCCAGCGAAGTTGTCAGCGCGATTTCAAGTGACCCTGTCTGAAATGATAACACAAATACCGAAAGGAGAAGCAGATCCAGATACAATATTATAAATGATGCTATTGAGGATGCCAGCTTCGGTGGGACTGTTTCTCCATTGATTTTTATCGGATACACTGCTCTGGGGTGGATTCTCTTTTTGATTTCCCTTTTTACGAGATCCACCATTACAATGATCCGGTACACCTTTACTGATCCCGATGTCGAAGCTGAGCAGCCGCCAATAAACACCAGTGCCAGTATAACAAGTTTACACATTGTGGGCCAGACGAGTTCCGGCGATCTGATATACCCTGCTGTGGTCGCCATGCTGATTACCTGAAAGCCCGAGTCTCTGAAGGCCTCCGGCCATGTTTCTTTGTTTATAAAAACCAGACCTAAGAAGCACATTATGATTCCGCATGCAATAATCATCAGAAATGTTCTCAATTCACCGTCTGCGAAAAACCTTTTTATCTGCCCGACAGCAAATGAGTGATACAGGACAAAGTTCAGTGCCGACAGTATGCAGAAAAATGAAATTACAATTTCCACATACAGGCTGTCGTAAAATGCTACCCCCTCCGGATGGACAGTCAGACCCCCTGTGCTTATGCTCCCCATCGTATTGATAACAGCATCGTATACCGGCATCTTCCCCGAAGCGATAAGCAAAATCAGTTCTGCAATTGTAAGAAAAATGTATGTCAGGTACAGAAATCCGGCTGAAGATTTCATCGTTGCCGCGGCTTTTATCAGTGTTGGACCGGGGGTTTCTGCCTTTGCAAGATACTGCCCCCTGATTCCAAGTGCGGGAAGCAGGCATATTACAAAGACAAGGATCCCCATGCCTCCAAGCCAGTTGGAAAGAGCCTTCCAGAGCATAAGTCCTCTCGGCAGGCTTCTTTCTCCAATTGACGAGCAGCCTGTGGTGGTAAAGCCCGATGTGGATTCAAATACGGCATCCGTTACAGTATCGGCAAATCCGCTGAGATAATATGGGAAAGCGCCAAGCAGAATTGCAGTAAGCCAGCATACAGATACGGTAATATAGCCCTCTCTGATACTGAAGGAACCACCCTTGCCCTTCATTAGGCGGACGACAATTCCACCTGCAATAATACCGGCCGGACAGACAAACTTAAATCCCCTCAATGAAACGGCATCACCGTCCGCAAAGGAAAATATCCATGGGATAATCATCGCCGTTCCGGTGATCAGCATGACAAAACCGATTATTCTTACTATTGTCTTGTTCCTGTTTTTATCTTTCATAATTCCAATACCTTGGATTTATCAGAATGATAAGCGTATACAATTCCAGCCTTCCTGCAAGCATAAGCACCGACAGCACGATTTTCGAAAATCCGGTCATAAATGCGAAAGTTTCTGCAGGTCCGACCATCCCCAGACCCGGACCCACATTCCCTATGCAGGTAATGACCGCTGAGAGGCAAGTTGTCAGATCCATATTTTCAAAGGATATAAGAAATGCTCCTGCAAATACCAATAGTATGTACAAAAACAGCTGACTTGAAATGGCTGAAGCAACTTCCGGGGATATTATTCTGCCGTTAGCCTTGATGGGATAAACGGAATCAGGATGAAGTCTGACTGCAATACCTCTGCGCAGCATTTTTAAGAGAACTACAATTCTTATTGCTTTGATTCCTCCTGCGGTTGAAGAGGAGCACCCTCCTATGAACATCAGAAACAGAATGACTGTACGGCATACAGCCGGCCATCTCTCATAATCACATGTCGCATATCCTGTGGTTGTCAGAATCGAAGCGGTCTGAAATGTTGCGTCAACTGCCGTGCCTCTCACATCGGTACCGTCTGATGCGATATTGACAACCATAAAGATAAAGAGAGCGGATAAGGCAAAAACCCCGATGTAAAATCTGAATTCCGTGTCTTTGTACCAGACTGAAAAGCCCTTTTTCAGGAATAAATAATAAAGGTTGAAGTTCATGCCGCTCAACAGCATAAATACTGTGATCACTATGCTGATAAAGCTGCTGTCAAAATGTCCGACACTGTTGTTATAGTCAGAAAAACCGCCGGTACCAACTGTTCCGAAGGTGTGTATCATGCTGTCATACACCGACATTCCTCCCATCAGAAGCAGGATGAATTCCGTGAAGGAAAGAAGCAGGTACACGCACACAAGAGTTCTTGCAGTATCGGTAAGCCGCGGAGTCAATTTGTCCAGCGTCGGACCCGGAGCCTCTGAAGCGACAATATTCTGTCCGCCTATTCCCAGAGAAGGCATGAGAGCAACCGCAAACACGAGAATCCCCATTCCACCGATCCAGTGCGTAAACGAACGCCAGAACAGGATCCCCGCAGGAAGTATTTCAACATCTTCAATTACTGTGGAGCCCGTCGTTGACAGACCGGAACAGGATTCAAAAAAAGCGTCAGCAAAGCTGTTGGCGCTTCCTGACATCAAATAAGGGACAGAGCTTATAAGAGAAACCAGGATCCAGGCAAGGGATACGATAAGAAATCCGTCTCTCACATGCAGCAGACCGATTTCGCCCGGAAACAGATGCACGATTATGCAGCCTGTCAATAAGGATAAAATAACGGTAACAGCAAAATCTCCCGCTATGGCTGTTTCACCGAATATCAGTGATACGATCATAGGGGGTATCATGAAAAAACCCGTCAATATGAATATTCTCCCCATTATCTTTATTACTGTGGTTTTTTTTATTCTCATGGGGAGTATTATACACCTGTATCTTGCTGACAACAGGATTTTTTTGTCGGAATCAGGACATTTTTGTGCTGTTGATTCCGACCATCAAAAAACAGAGCCCTTCCGGTTGCTCTGTCTTTCATATCCCCTTTCGCATTTGCTTATGTCCGGTTAAACAGTTTCTCTGCCAAATACCCGGTGAATAGTTCTTCTGCTGTAAACCTTAGCACCCGCTTATGCGTGGCTGAACAGTTTCCTGTGCTGATATTTGCGATACAGACACATGGTCTTGCCGATACCCCGGTTGTATATTTTATATCCCATTATTCCGAACCAGTGCTCTTTGCGGATAGCTTTTTTCGTAATCTCGCGTTCAGTTCCGCGGGCACAGAAAGCGGCTCCCGATTTCACGGCATGAATCAAATCATTATTGCTCCTGATATCGCAGTCCGTTACAGTTTCCGCCATCCCTATATAGTCTGTTACATGGGAATCCGAGCCTGCGAAGCATGGTTTGTCATAAGCTGCTGCAAGCTCTACAGCCTTCCTGTTGGATTCTGCGAATTCGCAGGTGTTAAATGCTTCTATAAAATCGAATTTCTCCACAAGATCCATATTCATCAGAGTAAAACCCATGGCACTGGATGATGCCGCCCCGTAGGGATGAGCCAGACCCAATATCCCACCCAGGCGGTGAACCGTTGAGATGAGCTTTTCGGCTCTCATCCCCCTTATTTTAAGCATCTTAAGGTACACGCCGTCCGGCATTATCACCAGCACATGTCCGGCATCCTTTGTATCGTATTCAATGCCGCGAATAACAGTGAGATTTCTGTATTGCGGTTCATCCGCAATAGCATCCCATTCCCTGCATCCGCGATAACTGTTATGATCTGATATCATGAATCCGTCATATCCAAGCTTCAGGAATGAATCGGCGAAGCTGCGAACGGAAACCTTAGAGTCAATGGAACCCTCCTTAGTATGGCAGTGCATGTCAAATCTCATAAAACTGCTTTCCTCCCTGCTGTTACTTGCTGCTGCCTGCAAGCTGCTTTTTTTATATTCAAAATATTTTATATCCAAAACACATTGCTATTTTATTTCTCCCATGTGAAGCTTTTGTGTACATGCTTGAAAAAAATATGTGAATAATATCCACCGCTATATTTTAAATTTATTTTAAATCATATTCAAGCATTTTATTCAGGAGCTGCCTTCTGGTAATTGATAGTATTTCCGAAACCTTGTTCATATCATCCGGATACTTGTGCATTAAATCGCAAATATATTTTTTCTCGGCCTTCTGTCTGTATTCTCTCAGCGATTCCGTGTAATCTGTCCTGATTATTCCCTCTGAAGATTGTTTATTGAAATTGATTACTTCAGAAGGCAGGTACTCCTCTTTTATACAGTCCTGAGGCGACAATACGAGAAGCCTTTCGATCAGGTTCTTCAGTTCCCGTATATTGCCGGGATAGTTGTATTCTTCGAGCATTTCTCTGACTCCCGGCGCAAATTCTATTCCGGTCTTATTCATTTCCCTGCAGTACTTCTGCATGTAAAAATCAATAAAAAGGGGTATATCTTCTTTCCTTTCACGCAGAGGTGGAAGCTCGAGAACAATAGTGCTTATTCTATAGAATAAGTCACTTCTGAACAGTTCTTTCTCCATATCACTCTGCAGGTTCCTGTTCGTGGCAGTGATAAGCCTGAAATCAACATTGACAGGAGTGCTGCTTCCCATTCTGTATATCACTTTATTCTCTATCGCTTTAAGCATTTTAGCCTGAAGACCAACAGATATTCCTCCTATCTCATCCAGAAAAAGTGTTCCTCCGTTTGCTGCTTCAAAATGCCCTATTCTTCTCTGCATTGCCCCGGTAAATGCTCCCTTTTCATGTCCGAAGAGTTCCGATTCGAGAATAGACTCGGATATTGCCTGGCAGTTCATTTCCAACAGATTATTGTGACTACGCTTGCTTTTACTGTGTATATAGGATGCCAGAACCTCCTTCCCGGTTCCCGACTCTCCCAGAATAAGAATGTTTGACTCACTTTGTGCCGCTCTCTCAACAAGGCTGAGCATTTGTCTGAACTTATCGTTTCGGCTGTCAATCATATACTCACAGTTTTTTCTTTTTTTGAGTATCTTGTTTTCGCGTTCCAGTGCTCTTATGTTAGCAACCTTATCAATCTCAATAAGAAGCTCCTCAGGGTCATTTTCCTTCGTAACATACGTATATGCGCCCAATTTCATGGTTTCTACAGCTTTTTCAATTGATCCGAATGCAGTCAGCATAATAACTTCAACATCGTATTCTCTTTTTTTAATTTCCTTAAGCAGATCATGTCCGCTCATCTGAGGCATTTTAACATCAGAGATTACGAGGTCAAAGTTGCTTTTTTCCAGTGCACTCAGGGCATCTGTTCCGGAAGTTCTTGTTTCGACACAATAGCCCTTACTCTCTATAATCATTTTCAGTACAGAACAGTATTCCGGTTCATCATCGACGACAAGTATCCTGAATAATTCCTTCTTCAAAGTGATCCTCCTTTATACCTTCTCAGCCTTATGCTTCAGATAAGGGAATACTCATAGCGAATTCGCTTCCCTCCCCCACAACACTCTTTACGCTAATAGATCCGTTCATTTTTTCAAGCTCGTTGTAAACTATATATAGTCCCAGACCTGTTCCATATGTTCCCTTTGTCGTATAGAAGGGATTGAATATTTCTTCAAGCGCCTCTTCCTCAATGCCGCATCCGTTATCGCTGACGCAGATTTTAAGATTGCTATTCTCTTTTTCCGCTGTAATCGTGATGGTGCCTTTACCCTTTATGGCATCACAGCTGTTGCTTATGAGGTTTACCATGATCATGCTGAAGCTTTCAGTTGTTACGCTTGCTCTGAGATCACGCTCACATTCAATCTGTATGATAATATCGTTTATCTGCCTGCTTTTCAAGTGCAGATTAACTATTGATTCAATTGTATTTCTGATATTTATGCTGTGCTTTACACCGGCTGATGATCTCGAAAATCCCAGCAGATTGGTTATTATTTTATTTGATGAATCTACCGATTTCTCAATTTGCTCAATTGCTTCTGCCCGTATTTTTTCGTCATCAATAGTCTTGATTACATAACAGTAATTTCTGATAAGTCCCAGCGGATTTCTTATTTCATGAGCCACACCTGCTGCCAGCTGACCTACCGCTATCATCTTGTTATCCTGAAGCATCTGTCGTTCCACCATTATTTCATTTGTTACATCCATGCCCATGAACAGCATTTTTTCTGCATTCCCCGAATCTCCTTCTATAGGAAATATATTGAGCAAAA
>JAUMVV010000026.1 GCA_030529985.1 Bacillota bacterium | reverse complement strand
TGTTTTTCAAAGTACAAGTTTCTTGTTTTCAACACCAAAACCCACGAAACGCTCCCTGTTTCCAACACATAATCAACATATTCCATTGTTATATTGTCAGCAAGAGGGAGAAAAGGAGAACTGTAAATGGATGAAAACAGATCAGAACATACGAAGGGATACGAGCCGAATTTCATTCTCAAGGATGACGAAGAGAATGATCTGCCCTGCGCCTCAGCAACATGGAGCGACGGACAGTCCAGAGCGCAGCACGATACAGATGACTCCTCCGAAGAAGGCTTCGGATACCGATACAGCTCCGGCTTCAGCAATTCGGATCCGGGCAAAAGCTTTAAGAAACATGGGCGCCGTCGCAGAAATGTTGGCGAACCCGTAAGCCTGACAAAAAAGACTCTCGCTTTGCTGATTGTCGGCTGCCTGCTCCTGTCTTGCCTTTTCGGCATGGGCGGTGCTTTCATTGCCGGCAGCATTATGAGCAAACAGTCCGGCGATGTGTCTTCCCTGTCAACAGACAGCGGAAACCCTTCAGATGGTTTCAACCTTGAAGATGCAACAGGAAGTAACATGACCGTCAAGGAAATTACCGACGCAGTGGAAAAGAGCGTAGTAGAAATAAGGACCGAACAGGCTGCCGGGGACTCGTGGCTGGAGCAGTATGTCACCGAAGGTGCGGGAAGCGGTGTGATCATCAGCAAAGACGGCTACATCATGACCAACAACCATGTAATCGAGAACTCCAGCAAGGTTACAGTAACGACCTCGGACGGGAAAGAATACGATGCCACTCTTGTGGGAACCGATCCCACGAACGATGTTGCCGTAATAAAGATCAAGGCGGGCAACCTGACTCCTGTCACTTTCGGAAACAGTGATCAGCTTGAAGTCGGAGACTTGGCAGTTGCGGTGGGAAATCCTCTGGGCGAACTGGGAGGAACCGTCACGGCGGGAATAATCAGCGCCACAGACCGGGAACTTAATATAAACGGAACAACCATGAAGCTCCTGCAGACGGACAGCTCCATCAACCCGGGCAATTCCGGCGGCGGTCTGTTTAACGATGATGGTCAGCTGGTTGGGCTGGTGGTCGCCAAATCTTCCGGCTCCGATGTGGAGGGGCTCGGCTTCGCCATCCCTGTAAACACCGCGGCAGATGTGGCCGGCCAGCTTATGGATAAAGGTTATGTAAGCGGACAGCCTTATTCCGGAATGACATATACAGAAGGCAGCAGCGGTTTTGATTCCTTCTTCGGAGGCAGCAGCGGAACCGTATATGTCTACTCCGTTGACAGCGATACCGCCAAACAGGCCGGCTTTAAGGCCGGGGATGTGATTTTCGCAATCGATGGCAAGCAGATGACTTCCATCGAAGATGTTTCGGCACTCATCACCTCTCACAAGGTGGGGGATAAGCTGACCTACACAATTGTCAGAGGCGGACAGACCAAAGAAATAAAGCTCAAGCTTCAGGAAAAGACGAAAGAACTCATGCAAAGCCGGGAATAAGAGGATAACAAAAAGCGCTGAAAAGCGCTTTTGTTGTATTTTTTGTTGTATAATGTTCCCGGAGGAAAAACCAATGGCTTTTATAAACAGCAACACCTATCCCGACCGGCTCGATGACCTTCTCGTAAGCCGCAGCGAGCAGCCGGAGGATACAATAATAGAAATAGCACTTCCCGACGGGTCGGATACCCTTCTCATCGGAGACGGCAGCCTGCCTGTAATGGCCGGCCCCTGCACTCTGGAAACCGGGGAGCAGACTCTGGAAACGGCAATGGCGGTCAAGCGTTCAGGTGCCCTTTTCTTCAGAGGCGGCGCCTTCAAATCCCGTACCTCCCCCTACGATTTTTCGGGGCTCAGAGATGAAGGAATAGCTCTCCTGTCAGAAGTGAGGAAACGCCTGAATATGCCCGTGGTTTCGGAAATAGTGAACGCCGCACACCTTCCCCTGTTTGAGAATGTGGACATTATTCAGGTGGGCGAGCGAAACATGCGAAACGCCGAGCTCCTTAGCGAGCTCAGCCACACAGACAAACCTATCCTTCTGAAACGAAGTCATTCGGCCACACTTAAAGAGCTTCTCCTCAGTGCGGAGTATCTGCTGGCGGGAGGAAACAGACAGGTAATTCTCTGTGAAAGGGGTATCCGAACCTTTGAACCCATGACCAGAAACACCATGGATATATCCGCCATACCTATTCTCAAGGAACTCACACATCTCCCGGTAATAGCGGATCCCAGCCACGCAACAGGCCTTCCCCGGCTGATAAGGCCCATGTCCATGGCTGCCGCCGTTGCCGGCGCTGACGGCCTGATGATAGAGGTCCACACCTGCCCCCGCGAGGCTCTTTGCGACGGTGGACAGGCTCTTGTTCCTGAAGAATTTGCCCGGCTCATGTCGGATCTTCAGAAGCTTACCCCTTTAAGATGAAAGAGATAAACATAAACACATCAAAACATTATAATGTTCTTATTGAAGAAGGGCTTCTCGCAAAAGCAGGCGAAGAGCTTGCACGGATCCACCCTCCTTCAAGCGGCTCGAAGCTCTGCCTGGTCTGTGACTCCACTGTGCACCGGCTCTACGGCGGGGAAAATATGCCCCTGTGTGCTTCTCTTCTGAAAGCGGGCTTCGATGTATATATATATGTGCTCATGCCGGGAGAACAGAACAAGAACCTTGCGGCGGTGGAGGATCTGACCGGGTTTCTTTCCGCTAAGGACTTCAGCCGCAGCGATCTTGTCGCCGCACTCGGCGGGGGAGTTACCGGTGATATCACCGGTTTTGCCGCTTCAGTTTTCATGCGGGGCATCCCCTATGTTCAGATTCCCACCAGCCTTCTCGCCGCAGCAGACTCATCCGTCGGCGGCAAGACGGGAATAAACACCGCTGCCGGCAAGAACATGCTGGGCACCTTCCGGCAGCCTGAGCTGGTTATCTTCGATCCGGAAACGCTGAATACTCTGCCCGAAGAGGAACTTCTCAACGGTCTTGGAGAAATAATCAAATGCGCATTCATCGCCGATGAGACTATTCTTGACTCCATACACGGCAGCCTGCCTGAAGCCGCTGCAAAAGCCATTCAGGTAAAAAAGAACATCATAGAAAAGGATGAAAGAGATGAGGGCGAAAGGCAGCTTCTCAATCTGGGGCATACTATCGGTCACGCCATAGAGAAGTGTTCCGCATACAGCATCTCCCACGGGAGAGCCGTCATTTCCGGAATGTATCTGATATCGCTGGCCGCGGACGGTCTCGGCTGGAGCGATGAACCCGTCGCCCCCCGGATAAAAGCCCTTATGGATGCCTTCGGATTTGAGCCGATCAATGATTTTCCGGCAGAAGCTCTGGCTGCCGCCGCTCTTCACGACAAGAAACGCAGCGGCGACAGTATTACCATTGCATATCCGGACAGGCCCGGACACAGCGCCCTTAAAAATATCCCTGCCGCTCAACTGAAATCTCTGATTTCATACGGCCTTAATGGAGGGAGGTTCACTGATGGAAATTAAATTCACCCCCCGAAAACTGGAGGGAGCAATCGATGCCATGCCTTCAAAATCCCACGCACACCGCCTGCTGATCGCACAGAAGCTTGCACATCTGCAGGGGCATGCGTCAGAAGAAAGTGTTGAAATTTCCCCTTTTTCCGATGATATCGAAGCTACGATGAACTGCCTCGGTCAGCTTGACAAGAACACCCCTTATCTGGAGTGCGGCGAAAGCGGCTCAACATTGCGCTTTCTCCTGCCCGTAACGATGGCGCTGAAGGACGGTGCCTGTTTTCTGGGTGCCGGAAGGCTCCCTGATCGCCCCCTCTCACCTCTCAAAGAGGAAATGGAGCTTCACGGGTGCCGCTTCCGGATGGGAGCCAATAAAGGCGATGACAGGTTCGAGGAGATATGCTCCGTCAGGGGAAGGCTCGAGGCGGGGGAGTATTTCCTTCCGGGAAATGTGAGCTCCCAGTTCATTACGGGGCTTCTCTTCGCTCTGCCCCTCCTTGATGCTGAAAGCACTCTGATATTGACTACAGAACTGGAATCCGCAGGCTATATCGATATGACTCTCCATGTACTGCGTCGCTTCGGACTTGAGATATATACTGAATTTACCGAATCCGGCCTGCTCATGTACCGTGTTCCGGGAAATCAGGTCTATATCGAACCCGAAGGACTCACCCCGGAAGGGGACTGGTCAAACGCCGCATTCTGGCTTGCTGCGGGAGTTCTCAGCGGAGATATTACTGTCCGTGGGCTGAATATGGAATCCTGCCAACGGGACAAGGAAATTATCAGCATTTTACAGCAGATGGGGGCAGCCCCTGAAATCACAACTCACTCTGACGGGCTGTCCGACATTCGCACCGTCGCCTGCTGCCTGAAAGGTGCCGAAATCGATGTCTCTCAGATCCCCGATCTGGCACCGGTTCTGGCGGTTATCATGTCCTCTGCGGAGGGAACATCCATGATAAGCCACGGCGAAAGGCTGAAATTCAAGGAGTCAAATCGCATGAAGAGCATCTATGCCATGCTCTACGCCCTTGGAGCAGATATATCCTACGGGGGAGACAGACTCTCCATCACAGGCAAGGCCTTCCTTGAGGGCGGTCACACCGACAGCCAAAACGATCACCGCATCGCAATGGCTGCGGCAGTCGCCTCCTGCCTTTGCAGCGGAGAAGTCTTTCTCGAAAACCCCATCGCTGTGACCAAATCATATCCTGATTTTTACAACGACTTTATCGATCTGGGAGGAGAACCGGAATACTTATGGAATCAAAATTCGGAGAAAAACTTATAGTAAGCATTAAGGGAGGCTCTCACGAGCCTGCCGTCAATGTGTCAATAAAAGGGCTGCCTGAAGGCTTCCTGCCGGATATGGAAAGGCTTCAGACCTTTCTCGACCGCCGTGCGCCGGGAAGGAGCGAGCTTACCTCTTCGAGACGGGAGGAGGATATTCCCCGCCGTCTGGATGACGGAACCTCCCGTGAAATGCTCTTCGAGATAAAAAACAGTGACATTCGGAGGGCTGACTATGACTCTCTACGCAATATTCCCCGTCCCGGACACGCCGACTACACCGCCAGACTGCGTTACGGTGATGATATCGATATGTCGGGCGGCGGTCCCTTCAGCGGGCGTATGACCGTAGCCCTGTGCCTCGCCGGCGGTCTGGCTCTGCAGCTTTTGGAGGAGAGGGGCATACGCATTTCTGCAAGGCTTCTGTCTGCCGGCGGAAATCCCGATATTGAAACAGCAATAAGAGAAGCTGCCGACGAGGGGGATTCTGTCGGGGGGCTGGTTGAATGTGTTGTACAAGGGATTCCCGGAGGTATCGGAGATGCCATGTACGGCGGCCTGGAAAGCAGACTCTCTCCTGTCCTCTTCGGGATTCCCGCTGTGAAAGGTCTGGAATTTGGTGCGGGCTTTAAGGTCGCATCAATGAAGGGTTCAGAAAACAACGATGCCTTTTACTGCGACGAAAAGCCTGTAAACGGAGAGCTTCCCCGTCTGAAGACCCGGACAAATAACTGCGGCGGAATACTGGGGGGAATAACGGACGGGATGCCTCTCGTCTGCCGCGTCGCTTTCAAGCCGACACCTTCCATAGCTGTTCCTCAGGAATCCGTGGACCTGAGAACCGGCGAGAGTGCCGATATCGTAACCACAGGCCGCCACGATCCCTGTGTTGCTCTTCGTGCTCTTCCTGCAGTTGAGGCCGCCGTCGCACTGGGGATGCTGGACGCCATCCTGGTAACGGAGAGCAGGAAGGGCATCAGTTCTCGTGGAGAAGACTCATCCCGGAAACTGGCTCGGCTGCGCGCCCGGATAGACGATACCGATGACGAATTGCTCGAACTGCTGGAAACCAGAATGAAGCTGTCCGGGCAGATTTCTTCCGTTAAACAGGCGGCGGGACTTCCCTTCGAAAATCTTCGCCGCGAAGAGGAGATACTGGATTGCGTTGGTCACAAAGCCGACCCTGCCTTTGCTCCCTATGCCGTGGAATTCTTCCGGGAAATCTTCGCCATGAGCAAAAAATACCAGCGATCCCTGGTGGATCAGCTGGGCTATGGACTTATCGGGCATCCCCTTTCTCACAGTTTTTCCAAGGAGATCCATGAGGCTCTTGGCAGATACAGCTTCCACCTCTTTGATCTGACACCGGAGGAGATGCAGGCATTCGTCAGAAGCCGCCGTTTCAGCGGGCTGACGGTTACGCGACCATACAAGCAGGCGGTTATACCTATGTGTGACGCTCTCACCCCCCGCGCCGGGGAAATAGGTGCTGTCAACACTCTCTACTTCGATGAAGGACGGCTTATAGGCCATAACACGGACTACGATGGTTTCCTCTACACTGCACTGCGAAGCGGCATCGATTTCGTCGGCAAAATCGTCCTTATTCTGGGAAGCGGCGGAACTTCACGAACCGTGTACAGGGTCTGCGCCGATAGAGGCGCTGCCGCGATCCTGTTCGCTTCAAGAGGTGAAGGCGACGGGAAGCGCATTTTCAATTACGACAGGCTTCCCGACATCGCAGAACAGATAGAGATAATAGTCAACACCACTCCCGCAGGCACCTATCCGGAAAACCTGAACGCCCTCATTTCCCTCGGAGATTTCCCGGCATGTGAAGCCGTTATAGATGTTGTATATAACCCTTTCAGAACAGCGCTTCTCATGGAGGCCGATTCTATGGGGCTTAAAACCGCTAACGGAATGCCTATGCTGGTAGCTCAGGCTATGGCCGCTGCCGATAAATTCCTCGGCAAAGCAGGTGAGCTTACAGGAAAGACCGAACAGATCCTCCGAAAAATGGAAGCTAAAATGGGCAATATCGTTCTGATTGGAATGCCCGGCTGCGGCAAGTCCGCTGCGGCCAGGAAGCTGGCGGCCATGACAGGCAGAACCTGTGTCGATCTGGATGATGAGATTGCCGCAGAAACCGGTATTCCGGTTCCCGACCTCCTGAACAGATTCGGTGAGGCTTTTTTCAGAAAAGTTGAGACTTTGGTGGCCTGCAGAGTGGGGAGGGAACACGGTCAGATAATTGCGTCCGGCGGCGGCATCGTTCTCAGGGAGGAAAATTACAGGGCATTGAAGCAGAACGGTACCTTTATATGGCTAAAGAGACCTATCCATCAGCTTGCAACTGACGGACGGCCTCTTTCCAAAGATTTTCCCGCTCTCGAAAAAATAGCGCATGAGCGCTATAAATTATACGGCGAATGGGCAGACTACATTATAAACAGCGATGAGCTTATGTAGATATACACCGGGCAGCCCACGGGCTGCCCGGTACCCTTATTGCAGCTTTCTCAGCAGTTCGGAATAGTTTTCGCTCAACTTGGCAAACCACTTCTCATAAACCTGCTGGTCGTCTTCTGTGCTGCTCAGCATAGCATCCTTCATCTTGCCTTTGCCTTCTTCAAAGATTTTGTCAAGAGATTTCGTATCGCCCGCTTTCTCCATCTTCTCCGCATACTCATCATAAATCTTATGATATACGGAGATGGATTCCTCCTCCCGGTCTTGCTGTTCCTCTGCAACAGTGGTGATCTCTACGGTCTCCTCCGTCGAGCCTTTGCTGCTTCCACAGGCGCAAAAGCACAGGCACATGGCTGCGGCGAGCAATATTGCAATAAATTTTTTTCTCACAAACATTGTCCCTTTACCTCCAAAGGATTCTGATTACAACAGGTGTTTTCCTTCATCCTTCCGCATTATACCATCCGTGCCGCGATAATGCAAAACTAACAGTAAACTAACACATTCCTGATAACTATTTCTTGTGGCAGGCGGCGGACATCGGGCAGTGAGCACAGCCGGCACAATTGGCACCGCAGGTCGATTTGCCCTGTTTCTTGTCCTTTCTTATTTTGCTGACGATAAGTATCACCGCCACCGCCAAAATTGCCGAAACCAGCAGGCTTCCCCAGTTTGACGCAATCCATGTTATCATATATATTTACCCCCTTTTTATCGCTTATCTTTCCCTCAGGCTGCTGCTCTGCCGAGCGTGGTTGCCTCATGATACTTCTTGAAGAAAAGCATGTAAATGATGAAGGCAAGTGCCGCTGCTGCAAAAGCAAGCCCGATCGGATTAACATTTCCGGTAAACAGGCTGCCGAACTGATTGATCATCAGTGCCACCACATAGGCGAAACCGCACTGGTAGCCAATAGCGAACCATGTCCATCCGGCATTGTTCATCTCACGCCTGATCGCCCCTATTGCCGCGAAGCAAGGTGCACACAGGAGATTGAATACCAGGAAGGAATATCCCGTAATACCCGTAAATGCCTGTGCCAGTGCCTGCCATGCGGTAAGCTGTCCGCTTCCATAGAGGATGCCCATAGTTCCCACTATATTTTCCTTGGCAATCAGTCCTGTAATAGATGCAACCGCTGCCTGCCAGTTCCCCCATCCAAGTGGAGCGAAGATCCACGCTATACCATTACCGATTTTCGCGAGGATCGAAAGATGCAGCTCGTCTTCAGCCAGCATGCGGAATCCGTCTGCTGTAAATCCGAAGAAGCTGGTGAACCACACGAACATTGTTGAAAGGAGGATGATGGTTCCCGCCTTCTTAATGAAGGACCATCCACGCTCCCACATTGAACGGAGAACATTGCCCGGTGTCGGCATATGATAAGCCGGAAGCTCCATAACAAATGGCGCCGGGTCTCCGGCAAACATCCTTGTCTTTTTCAGCATGATTCCCGATACGACAATTGCTGCCATACCGATGAAATATGCGGAGGTTGCAACCCACGCGGAGCCGCCGAAAATTGCTCCGGCAATCATGGCTATAAATGGAATTTTGGCGCCGCACGGGATGAATGTGGTTGTCATGATCGTCATACGGCGATCACGCTCATTCTCAATCGTCCTGCTTGCCATTACCCCCGGTACGCCGCAGCCTGTCCCTATAAGCATCGGAATAAAGGACTTGCCGGAGAGACCGAACTTGCGGAATACACGATCCAGCACAAAAGCTATTCGTGCCATATAACCGCAGGCTTCCAGGAAGGCAAGCATGAGGAAAAGCACCAGCATCTGCGGCACAAATCCCAGAACCGCACCTACGCCTGCAACAATGCCGTCCAGTACCAGACCGCTAAGCCACGGTGCGGCATTCAGTGCATCAAGGGCTTTTTCCATCAGGGCAGGGATGCCCGGAATCCAGATCCCGTAATCGGCAGGATCTGGTTCTCCGCCTATCTTCGCTATCGTCGCCTTTGCCTTTGCATAATCTTCCGGACTTGCCGTTTCCGCAGCAACCTCCAGAGTTTCTTCATCCTCCACCATGTATGTGAAGTCTGACTCCGGTGCTGCTCCATGCTCCTCCATATAGGCCTCATAGCCGTCTACAATCGCAGTGCTTTCGGCATATTCATCCGCGATCTCGCTGTAGCCGCCGTCACTTCCCAGGTGGAATCCGTCACCGAAGATATTATCATTTGTGAAATCCGTAACCGCTGCACCCACGCCGACCATGGCAATCCAGTAAACCAGAAACATCACCAGCGCGAAAATCGGCAGTCCCAGCCAGCGGTTTGTAACCACCCTGTCTATTTTATCCGAACCGGACAGGCTGCTTTCTCTTTTCTTTTTGTAACAGGATCTTATGACCTCGGCGATGTAAATGTACCGCTCGTTGGTTATAATGCTCTCTGCATCGTCGTCAAGCTCCGTTTCCGCCTCTGTTATGTCCTTCTCAATATGTGCAAGTATATCTTCCGAAATCTGCAGTTTTCCCAGAACCTTATCATCTCTCTCGAACACCTTAATGGCGTACCATCTCTGCTGCTCATCGGGCATATGGTGAACGACAGCCTCCTCAATATGTGCAAGCGCATGTTCCACCGGCCCTGAGAAGGTATGCATCGGAAGGGTCTTCCCGCTCTTTGCAGCTTCAATAGCCGCCTCCGCCGCCTCCATAACACCTGTGCCCTTAAGTGCCGAAATCTCCACGACCCGACAGCCCATCTGTCTTGAAAGTTCCTGTGTGTTTATCCTGTCACCGTGCTTTGCCACCACATCCATCATGTTGACAGCCAGAACGACAGGTATTCCCAGCTCGGTGAGCTGTGTTGTCAGATACAGGTTCCTCTCAAGATTGGTTCCGTCGATAATGTTGAGGATAACGTCCGGCCGTTCCTCTATAAGATAGTTTCTCGCAACCACTTCCTCCAGAGTGTAGGGGGACAGGGAATAAATTCCCGGAAGGTCTGTAATGGTAACGCCCTCATGTTTTTTTAACCTGCCTTCCTTCTTCTCAACTGTGACACCCGGCCAGTTCCCAACAAACTGATTGGAACCGGTCAGTGCATTGAACAGGGTGGTTTTCCCGCTGTTGGGGTTCCCAGCCAGTGCAATACGCATATTCATCTCTAATTACTTCCTTTCTGCTATAAGCCTTGATTCCAGTTAGTCTGTGCTAACTCAGATCTGAAAAAAATACGGCTTTACCGCTATGTTACTCCACTTCTATCATTTCAGCATCCGCTTTGCGGATGGACAGTTCATAGTTTCTCACCGTTACCTCTATGGGGTCTCCAAGGGGAGCCACCTTTCTCACCTTAACAGGCGTGTTCCTTGTAATTCCCATGTCCATAATGCGCCTTCTTACCGCACCTTCACCGTGAAGTCTGACCACCGAGGCGGTCTCTCCAATGCCCACATCTCTTAGCGTTTTCACTTTTTCCTCCTTGTTTCAGAATAATCAAACCATTATTTTCCTGGCGAGCTCATCGCTGACGGCGACCCTGCTCTCCTTAACCTTGACAATCAGATTTCCCCCAAAGGAGCTGAGTACGCTTACCTCTCCTCCCACATTGAAGCCCAGATTCTCCAGGTGTTTCTTCACTTCCGGCTTCCCGCCGATTCTCTTGATGATCTGCCGTTGTCCAATGTCTGCTAAATTCAGAGGCATCATACCTTCCCTCCTGTAATCAAATCAAGCGAAGCCGCTCTTCATTGCAACTTTGCTGGTTAGCTTCTCCTAACCTTTTATTATTATAGTTAGCCCTCGCTAACCTGTCAAGGGTTTTTGTCGCCTTTTACTCAGGAGTTTTGCCGAAAGTAAATTCCCGGAGTAAGTTCCACAGTGGAAGTTGCGGTGGAATTTACGCGTAAAAGCTTCAGGAATTGATATCTGAGTATCGAGGACAACCCCGGATGCTTTTTATGTTATAATGCTAAAAAGACACTTTCGTTTTTTCAACTATTCTACTTCGCGCAGGTGCAGCAATTCAATATGAGTCAGTAATATAACTGCGCGGAGGTGATTTGAATAGGCAATTGATGATTATAGGCATTATGAACTGTTTAAGGTCGCAAGTTACTCTCAACCTTCGTGCTAACTTCCGGTTTATCATGTTATGCCGATAACAGGAAAGCAGGCGGAAATGAAACATAAAACCGGACGCATATTGACTGATATGTGCTTGCTGACTATCCTTCTGGGACTGGGTACGCTTATATTCTTTCTATTGTACCGTTCCTGTCATCAGCCCCGGATGTTATCGCTTGCTGTCACCCTGCTGACATTTTTCTACCATCTTGCTATGAGACTGGCCGTCGGCGAAACTGTTACGATTCTGTATCGAAACAAAAGCTTTCCGCAGGATAGGCTGGGGTTCCGCATATATTCGTTTGAGAACGGTCTGTACAGAAAGCTTAAGGTCAAAAAGTGGAAAACGCATGTGATTTCCGCGAAGCCTGAACAGTTCGACCTGAACCTGGTAAGCCCCGAAGAGTTACTGCATAATGTTATGCAGGCAGAGCTGGTACATCGTATCATCATGGCGTTGTCTTTCGTTCCACTGCTCCTGATCATCCCGTTTGGAGTTCCCTGGGTGTTTATTATAACTTCAACGACGGCATGCTTGTCGGATAGCGTATTTGTGATGATTCAACGATATAATCGACCGAAAGTTCAACATTATCTTGCCCTTGCGAAAAAACGAGAAACCCCGAAAACAAGTTCTAACTAAAACATGACATAGTGACGATGCTGCCGGACGGAAACTGTTCAGCTCATCAAATATTATGCCGTCGTAATTATCGGAACTCTCCGACCACTCTTTATTTATCTGTTCTTGATTTATCACTTTGTCCCTTCTTTCTTCTATTGCAATGAAAATGCCGTCTATCTGCGCCGGTGACACGCTATCCTGTGACCCCTTTTAATATTTGTAAGAGCCGGTACCTCATCAAAACAAAGCTGCTCTGCGTATGGACATCTTCCCGCATAAACGCAGCCTTTTTCTGATATATAAGATAACTGCTCTTCGCATGCCCCCACAGGAATATCCTTGCCCAAAAGCAACGCCGTGTATGGGTGTTCCATTGACTCAAACAGGTTGATGTCGTCAATTTCTTCGATGATCCTGCCCGCATATATAACAGCCAGCCTGTCAGCAATGTTGTAAACGGTTTCCAGGTCATGGCTGATAAGGAGATATGTCAATCCGAACGCCTCCTTCAGATGCCTGAGCAGATTGAGTATCTGTGCCTGAACGGAAACATCAAGGCTGCTCAGAGGCTCATCGAGAAGTATCATTTCAGGATTGGCTGCAAGAGCCCGGGCGATGCAGATTCTCTGAAGCTGCCCTCCGCTGAATTCATGTGGTTTCTTACCCGCTTCATCCTTCGGTATGCCGACCTGCTCCAGAAGTCCTGCGACCATCTGTTCACGCTCTTTCCCGGGGACAAGTCCGAAATATCTGATCGGCTCTTCCACGATCTGCCCGGCTGTGAACCTTGGATTTACAGCCTCAAAAGAATTCTGATACACCATTTGCAGAGCCTGTCTGTCCCTCCTGCCAACTTTGCGGGCATTTAGCTCATGTCCCTGAAACAGCACCTTTCCCTGTGCAGGGCTTTCCACACCAACGGCAATACGGCCGAGGGTGCTTTTGCCGCTTCCGCTTTCTCCAACGAGAGCGAGACATTCGCCTTTTTGATATGCAGGGTGACATCCCGCAGTGCTGTTGTCATGCTGTGACGGAGAGGCCCTCCGCTCTGATACACCACTGTGATATTTTTAAGTTCTATCAGATTCATTCAGCACCTCCGCCCGGCAGCATCTTATGTGATGTCCTCTCCCGACTACCGTTTCCCCCATATCAAACAGCCTGCATTTTTCCACGGCGTGATCGCATCTCGGTGCAAAGGGACATCCGGTCTGCCGTTCGGACAGCGTTGGCGGATTCCCCTTCATCACCGGGAGATAATCTCTGCTGTACGATGGTCTGGACTGCAGCAGCTTTATTGTATAAGGATGCTTCGCCCCGCCTTCCCGCAAAGCCTCTGAGGGAAAGGATTCCACCATATATCCCGCGTACATGACATAGATCCGGTCAGCAATGTTTTCCATAATCCTAAGATCATGGGATATATACAGGATACTTGCTCCCTGCTCTCTGTTGATCTCTTCAAGCATGGAAATGATTTCCCTCTGTGCAGTGATGTCCACGGAAGTCGTCGGCTCATCTGCGATAATCAGTGCGGTATCCAACATGACTGCCATCGCAATCATAATTCTCTGCAGCATACCGCCGCTGCACTGAAACGGGTACATTTTCAGCACTTTATCAGGCTGGCGGATATTCATTCTGTGCAAAAGCTCTGCTGCCTTGGAGCGGATCGTTTTATCGCTCCAAGACCTGTGAGCCTTAGCTGTCTCTATGAAATGGTGTTCGATTTTGAACACCGGATCGAAAGCGTTCATCGGATCCTGCAGTATCACCGCCACATCTTCACGGTTCAGAGTCCTTTCGCCTCTGCACTTCCACCGCTGAGAGTCCAGAAGACCTAACACGCTCTTCCAGAGCATGCTCTTGCCGCTTCCGCTCTCTCCTATCAGACCCACGATCTCACCTCTGCCGATATACAGGTCTACGGAGCTGATGACACCGTACTTTAGAGAACCCTTCTGCAAATCCAGTGAATAGTTTTTTAATGTAAGAATCTCCGGCATTTATCTGTCCCTTTAACCCTGTCTGCGCAGGCGCTCACTCACAAATTCTCCGATTACATTGAATCCCAGCACGACCAGAAACAGAATCATTCCCGGCCACAGAAGCAGCGAAAAGTCCGTGCGGATCAGGCTGCATGCATCGCTTATCATGATTCCCAGTTCCGGTGTCGGTCTCTGGATCCCAAGTCCCAGAAATGACAATCCGGCAATACCCAGGATCACATTCCCCAGATTCAGTGTGAACTGTCCGATGAGCTGCGGGATTATTCCCGGTGCAAGATGCCTCCTCAGAACAGTTGCTGCAGAAGCACCATTCATTCTCGCTGCCTGCACGTATTTTCGTTCTTTGAGACTCAGCGTCAGGCTGCGCGTGATGCGGGCGTACCATATCCAGTCTACAATAAGCATGGCAACTATGATGTTTCTCGTGCTCGGTCCCAGAAGCGCTATAATGAGCATGGCCAAAATCACATTGGGAAATGACATAAGTGCACTGCAGATCGTAGTAAAGAGCTGATCTGCTATCCTGCCGAAATACGCAGCCGTCATGCCGAACAACGATCCGATGAGCACTGCCGCCAGCTCTATGGTGAAGGCAATACCAACTGAATTCCGCACGGCGAAAACGCACCTGCAAAAGACGCATCTGCCATAGTCGTCACAACCGAAGGGATATGCAGTGCAGGCCTTATGGAATTTGAGACTCAAATCCACCTCCGTAGGGTCATGAGCCGTAATAGGGTCAGCGAAAATTATAAGCGCTGCCAGTACTGTCATAAAAAGCACACACAGCCATACCGATATACGCAGATTCTTCAGCTTCCCGGCAAAACCTGTCCCTTCAACTTTCCGAAACGGGATTTTCTCTGTTCTCATGATACATCCCCCTTTCCTAAACGGATCCGGGGATCCACCATGGCACTCATAATATCTGAGAGCAGCGTGGCCACTATATATGTAGCCGCGATAATGAGTATGTACCCCTGTATGACAGGGTAATCTCTGGCCAGTATTGCCTTTGTAATAAGCCTCCCAAGACCCGGCCAAGAGAACACATTCTCGACGATAACCGTTCCGGCAATCAGTCCTCCAATAGAAATGCCTACCGTATTGACAAGGGGCTGTATGGAGTTTTTAAGCAAATGAGTCCGGAATATGCGTCTTTCGGGAATCCCCCGCGCTCTGGCGTAAAGAATGTAGACCTCTTCCCTGTTTTCCAGCACTTCGTTTCTGAGCATCTGAACGAAATAGGCGATATGAGACAGGGAAAGGGTGAATGAAGGCAATATGAGGCATTTCAGAGTCCCGTCGGAAACCGCAGGCAAAAGCCCCCACTTCACGGAAAACAGGCGTATGAGAATAAACCCCAGCACAAAAGCGGGTATCGCCGTACCGCAAAGGCAATATATTCTCGTAAACCTATCCACCCATCCCCCGGGCTTTGCTGCCGCTCCAATGCCAAGGAGCGGCGTAATTATCACGATCCATATCAGGGAGGCCAGTGCCAGCTCCAGGGTCTTAACAAGGGCTCCCCCTATCATGGGGGCGACATCCTGATTGGTCGAAAATGATCGTCCGAAATCGAGACGCAGCACACCTCCCAGCCAGTGTATGTACTGGCCGGCGACCGGCTCATCCAGTCCGAGTCTCTCCTCCGCCAATGCGATGTTCTGCTCGCTCTTTGCCATATGATGCGAGGTAAGATAAGTCTCCACCGCATCAGCCGGCATCAGCCGGATCAGTGAAAATGCAATTATTGTGACCAGAAGCAGTGTCGGGACAATAAGTATAAGTTGTCCGGTAAAATATCGTTTCATCGTCCTCCGATATAATGTACAAGAACGGCATCCGGATTTTTACCGGATACCGTCCCCTAAATATTAGTTAATAGGCACAATTCTAATATTTCCGTTTTTTGCGATTACTGTTCTATCGCGACTGTATTCATCGGCATGACATTGGAGTATCCAAACTCGATGCCGCTTACGCCTTCCTGTGCGATCGCCCTGTTCGTCTGATATGCGATCGGAATAATGCAGTACTGATCCTCAATGTAGTGGAGCAGTGTGTCGTGATTTTGCTGAATTACTTCGGGATCTGTCTCTCCGAATGTTTTCTGTACCAGTGCTGCGAAGTCATCATAACCCGGACATGGTGCCAGTGCAAACTGCTCGTCTGTATATCCCTCCAGACTCATGGCGTTCAGTGTGGAGTACGGATCCTGCGGATCGCCCCAGCTTACAGAATATCCGACCTGAAAATCGCCCCCGTAGATGCGATTAGTATTCGCTTCGGATTCCTCGCCGGTGATATTGACTTTAACGCCGATTTTTTTCATATCAGCCTGAAAAATCTGCGCGAAGCTTGTCTGCACCTCGTGGGAGGCATCGTAGTAGTAATCCAGCTCCAGCTCTTTGCCGTCCTTTGCTCTGTACTTAGCACCGTCTTCCAGCTTCCAGCCTGCTTCATCCAGCAGTTTGGCAGATTCTTCCGGATCATATGCATAACCCTTCAGCCCCACATCACAATACATGACGCTCGGTGCATAATACGACTGTGCCACTTCTTCCAGTCCGCCGAAGATGCTGTCCACCATGGTCTCTCTGTCGAGACCGAGTATGATTGCCTTGCGTACATTGAAGTCGCCCAGCGGCTCCTGACCGGAGTTGAGTGTGATGACGCGGGTAAGCATCGGCCCCGAAACTGCGGAAACATAGCCCTCTTCCTTCAATGAGTTGAAGGTGTCGATACCCATAAGCGAACTCTCGTAATTGTCGCAAAGCATGTCAACCTGCCCTGATTCAAATGCACTGACAGCGGTTTCGCCGTCTGTTATTATCTGCACTCTGAATTTATCGAGCTTTGGCGCTTCGCCCCAGTAGTTTTCGTTTCTTACAAATTCAGCGTATTCATTGGCTTTGTAATCATTGAGGACAAACGGACCGGTACCGATTGGCGCCGTAATGCCGTTGTAGCTCGTGCCGTCTTTTGCAAATCCCGCATCTGCCAGCATTCTCCATGGGCGAATCGAAGCCAGCTCCTGCAGCACCGGGTAATACGGCTCTGTGAGCTTGAACTCGAAGGTGCTGTCATCAACAGCCTTGTAGGAGTCCATCTTGGCACAGACGCCCATCCACATATAGTCTTCCACTGCCGCTTCATCCTTCATGATCGCATCGAAATTCTTTACGATGTTGTTCGCGTCGCAGACGGTTCCGTCTGAGAATTTAGCGTTGTCACGAATGTGGAATGTGTATGTCAGACCGTTATCTGATACTTCCCATTCATCAGCCAGAGCAGGAACAATCTCACCGTCTTCGTACATTACCAGCGGCTCATAAACATAATCCAATGCATACAGAGCTGCACCGGAATGATAAATATGCGGATTGAGATCTTCCCCCACATCGGTTGAGGACGCTACTGTAAATACATGATCTCCTGCATCACCCCCGGAGGATCCGCATCCGGCAAATGCCGCCATTGCAAAGGCAATAACCAGGACTGCTATCAGATATCTGCTCGGTTTCATAATGGTTGATCCTTTCTCTAGCTGGTTAAAGTGATTTCCGGTTCATGCAAGAAGTATATTATCGCGAAACCGAGGCCGCAAGCCCCCCTGAGGGATGATTTTAAAGAATTTTGTGTTTTTTTAATTCATTTTCATAGAACCACGCTTCTGACTTTTGAAGTAACGGGAGTATTAAAAAGCGCAGATATGAGCATACCGCCTTTGATGATGAGTTTAATTGTATATACCATTGTCAATTTCGGAACACTCATAGCCATCGTATTCCTTACTACTTAAATAAATAGTTCTATATAGCTTCTGAACACAATTACTGTTCCCTTTTATCTTCTGCAACCATAAGCAAATCATCGCTAACAAAGGATTCATATTCGATAGTTTCTGCTGCTTTGAACTGATTGCCGATTCCAAAGTACTTATCAAAGAAATTTTTCAGCTTATCTATGACGGTCTGCTTTTTCTCTGATCTGTCCTGCCCACCGCCGCCAAACCGCGAAACCGGCGGCATCAGTGCCGTGATTTCTGTTCCTGTAGTCTTGATTTCACCGTCTGCAAATGCCTTCTCCAGGAATCGGCGCGTTTCTTCCGGTTTCAGTTTTTCAGAATTGATGATGTCCACCAGATCTTCCTCACGCTGCTTTTGAACAAAATCGTTCCAACCGGCCATGATATCTGCTGTGGTATCACCCATTCCGGCAATAAAGGCCTCTATCAGATGCTTTTTACTACGTAGTGTCTGCTCTGTCTTACTGTTGTAAACATTGTACAACAGTAACAAGAGCACTCGTATCGCCTACTGTTTACTTTTTATCATGCCTCCTTTATATCACTTAAATAATTGATGATTTTGTATATCTCTGTGCTCGGCTGGTAATCGTAATGATGCAATTTACGACCCACCGCAACGTTGATCTGATCTAGTGCTTCGGCGTTTTTGATCGCCAATTCCTGTTTTTCTTCAAGCAATTCGTATATTCTATTCATGTTCTTTTCGTATCCTGGGATATGCTCTTTCAGACGATTTACAGCTTCTTTACTGGATTGAAACTGCTTGGAAGACGATGTGAAGTGACATAAAAACCATACTTCAATGCACGGATTTGACACAATCACACTGCCGATCTTTTTAGCTATTCGATCTGCCTCCAAAACTTGTTTCTCGCGTGTTTTGGATACATCACCATCAACAACGCAGAAGGCTGCATCACCCAGTTCGCTGTCTAAATCGTTAAACTTGTAGTCCTCAACCAAGCTTCTGGCCATATTGATTGGATCCGTATCATTACCACTTGCAAAAATGATTTTAGTGTCTTTGCTATCGAAGCCCCTGAAATAGTTCTTCTCTGTCTTATTGTTTCCTTCTACAGCGAGCAGCACTATGCGTCGACGTTTTCTGTTCCCAGTATTTCTTTTCTTTGCAACATACCCCTGTCTCATAGTTTACAATACAACCCCCTCTTTGATATTAGGAACAGCGCCATACCTTCCAAGCAAGTATGCTTTTCTGATATCCTCTCGTTTCCTTGGTGAGAATTCATCTAACGAATAGAGTTCTGATTCTCCTGTTTGCTGCTGTTTATCCACAAAGTAGAACTGATCGCGCCTTAAGTACTTCTGTGACAGAAGAGATGTTGTATGCGTAGAAATAATCAGCTGTGCGTTGCACTTGTTAACTGATTCATCATTGAAAAGATTAATTAGATACTGTACAAGCGATGGATGCAAACTCTTATCAAATTCATCGATGCATATCACTTCTCCGGTCTTTTCAAATGCTCTCTTGAAGAGCGGCGAAATGCCGAAAATGTTCCGGGTTCCTTCTGACTCTTCAGCTATATTCATCAAGTATAATTCTCCATCTACTTGGTGAATTGTATTAACTGTATATGCAATATTCTTTTCACCCGGATTTACTCCGGCAAGAACAAGTCCTCTTAATTGTGGTGGTACAGCAGCTATCATATCGTCTAAGGACTGTTCTCTTGCTTCAAACTTATAATCTTTGATATTAATATCTGCTGCCTTCAATATGTCTTTGATGAATGTGCGGATAGAATTATCGCTGTCATTATCAAGCATTGGGCCAATCTGAGGAATCAGCACCTCGAAATTCGGATCATATGTGTTGATTCTTGATGAAAAGAATTCAAAAGCCTCTTTGGTTTCCTTGCTATTCCACTCCGTTGCAGTTGCTAAGAACAATTTGTTTTTAGTGTTTTTTGCAACGAGCGGTTCCAGTTCCTTCTTTATTGCCGGCATTGTAAAACGATAGACGGGCTTATTGTTTTCATTTCTTTCGAAGATCGTCGTTGGTCGTGCCGTCTTATATGCATACAAGTATTCCTCAACCACTTCCATTCTTGTCGCTGAAAACCCATATACATACTTGATTCCGTTCTGTATGAATACAAACTCAAACTTTGATGGTTTATCATGCATTTCTTTATCAAACATGAATGGTACGATGTTGAACAACGGCTGCCCGACTTGCATCTGATGAGAGAATCTTATTATCATAATCGCGGCAGTCAAGGCCAAAAACAGATTTGATTTTCCAGAAGCATTTGCACCAAAAACAGCCGCCACCTTTAATGTCCTATTCTTTCCATCATCAACTACATTGCTGGACAGTTCTTTATCTGAAGAAGCCTCCATCGACAAAACTGCTCTATCTTTATACGATCTGAAATTTTCAACACTGAATTGTAATAACATGACTTGCTCCTATAAAAAGTCAAACAGTTTTTAAGCTGTCAACTTTGTTTTTTCTCGTATC
>JAUMVV010000025.1 GCA_030529985.1 Bacillota bacterium | reverse complement strand
ATCTGTTAAGACGGTGTCAAGTTGTTGTGGTAAATTCCCGGAGTAAATTCCACAGTGGAAGTTGCGGTGGAATCTACAATGGATATGCCCCCACCGCTGCGGTTTTATAAAAAACCCGCGAATAGATCCTGTATGCTATAATTACTCTATGGGCAATCTGATTCAGTCAACGACAACGCTGGCAATGCATATTGTCAGTCCATATATCAAACCGGACTCTACTATTGTAGATGCTACCTGCGGAAACGGTCGCGACACCCTCGCTCTGGCAAAGGCACTCTTTAGAGACAGTAACAAGGCCTCATCCGTGGGTTGTCCCCTGTCCGCTCACCGCACGACCGCCTCTACCGGCGACAGCCGGACATCCTCCGGCGGCAGGCTGTATGCCTTCGACATTCAGCAGCAGGCCATCGATACAAGCTTCTCCCTCCTGGAGAGCAACGGTTTCAAACCGTATATAAACGCAGCTTCCCCAAATAGCTGTCACTGCGGCAGCATAGTGCTGATCCGGGATTCCCATGAAAACATGGATCTCTACATCGATAAGGCGGATCTTATCGTATTCAATCTGGGATATCTTCCGGGTGGCGACAAGACCATTACAACCGATTCAAAATCAACAACGAATGCGGTTCGCGCTGCACTGCCTTTGCTTGAAAAGGATGGTCTGCTGTGCATAACCATGTATTCTGGTCACCATGCCGGCGCCGTCGAAAAGGCTGCTCTCCTGCAGCTTGCAGAGGGGCTGGATCCGGGCATCTGGCATACTGCCTATATCAACATGATAAACCAGACAAACGATCCGCCGGAAATACTGCTGATTACGAGAAAAAGGGCAAAAGATATGTCCTCGTTGCTGTCTAATCATAATAATCGAGTGCTGAATCCATGATCATATCGTTCATGTTCATGGGTCGGTTGCCGTGGACTTTTTCAGAGGGTTGCTCCGGGAATGGTTCAAACATCCTGAAATCCCCTTTTTTTATCGGCTCCCAGTCGTCATCAACACGCAGCCCCTTGATGTTGTTTTCCAGTATGCGGATCACTCCGCTGTGCGCGACGATGATAATGTTCTTAGCGTCATCATTTCTCAAGAGCTCACGAAAGGCTCCTATGACCCTGTACTGCATGTCATAGAAGTTTTCCGCGCCGCTTCCCCTCAGCTTGAAGCTCATCATATTCGTCCCTCTGTTCTCATATTCCGCATGGTATTCTTCCCTGATTTCGCTGATCTTTCGACCGTCCCATGCTCCCAGATTGATCTCTCTCAAGCCTCTGAGGCTTTTCACTTTAACGGGTTTCGGGAGAATTGCATTTATCTTATCGCATATTATCCCGGCAGTTTCACCGGCTCGCACCAGATCGCTGGCATATATTCTCTCTATTGCAGGCATAGCTTCCCTGCCGAACTTATCCATGCCCGGAGCCTCTGCCTCAATATCCTCTCTTATGGTGTTGACTATCTCATCGGCAAGTGCCACGCCCTGAATTCTGCCTTTTTCACTGAGAGGTACATCATACTGACCGATAAAAACAGGTTCAGCGTGCTGCCTCGTTTCGCCATGGCGTACAAGGAAAATACGCTTCCTCGCGGTCAGCAGCTCCATTTTTTCTCTCGCAAAACCCTTTGCGGTGAAGTTTATTATGTCTTCATATCCTTCCGGCGTATCCATATCCAGAACGCACCCCTCTTCGCCGGTCTCCACCCTTATCACCTCATGCCTGTCGGTCACTGCGGCGAGACCGCCTTCGCCGTCATACCGGCATATTTCTTCGATATTATGAGCAGGAATCAGCAGAGGATGCCCCTTTTTCCCTTCGAATGCCGCGACAAAGAAGGGGCTTTGGCTGTTAGCCTTGCCTCTTATATCATTCCCCGCGTTCATCAGCTTGCGCATTACATTTACGCTGATGAGCGGACAGTCAACGGGCATGAGAAGATACCCCTCCCTGCCCGATTCGGAGGCGGCATTGAGTCCCTCTTTGATTGAAGAAAGCATGCCTTTCTTATATTCCGGATTATAGACTATCTTTACACCGGCTGCTTTGATGTGTTGCTCCAGATCTTCTCTATTGTGTCCGCTTACTACCGTGATGTCATCTATTCCCGCGGCTTTGGCACTTTCTATCAATCCTTCAACCGCTGTTCTTCCCGCGACGGGGAGTAGCGGCTTGAATGCCTTCATCCTTGAGGACAGTCCTGCCGCCAGGATTACCGCACCATATTTTTTGCCATAGGCCTCGCTGTTTTCTCTATCGTATCCTATTTTCATTTATGTTTTCCGCTCTGATCTTAAATAAGTTACTCGTGCAGCCTCCACCCGATTTGCTAATGCGGCTCATGCAGTCTGCCTTATAACCTGTTAATGTCTCTGTCCATGCAGACTGCTGCCGGCATATCCTGCTTTACGGCTGTTCACAGCACCATTCATACAGTCCTCTATTCATGCAGCTTGCTACTCATGCAACCTGCCGAGGGTTTCGGCATGCTTCTCAGCTGCAGCACTCTCATTGTGTTCGGCTCTTACCTTTATTATTTCGGCTGCAATGCTGACACCGATTTCCTCCGGAGTTTCGGATTTGATTTCCAATCCTATCGGGGTATAAACACCCTCCAGTTCTTCCTCGGTAAAGCCCTCCTTCTTGAGCTGTTCGAAGAGCAGTGCATTCTTACGACGGCTTCCTATCATCCCCAGATATGCATGAGGTTTCCTAAGTGCCTGTCTCAAAACCTGCAAGTCCCCTTTGTGTCCTCTGGTAACGATAATCAGGAAGCTGTCCTCGTCCGGTTCAATGTTGTTGAAGCAGTTATCAAAATCATCGCAGACGATGCATTCCCTGGCATGAGGGAAGCGTGTGGCATTGGCATATTCTTTTCTGTCGTCGATAATTGTGGTCTCGAAATCCACATGTCTGAGCACAGGATCCAGCGCCTGCGCCACATGTCCGCCGCCAAAGATATACGCCCGGCTGGTGCCTTTGAAATTCTCGACGAAGCTGCCCGGATTTTTTGGGTCAACATATTCGATCCGGATCGTCGCATCCCCGCCGCAGCCCATTTCCAATGCACCCTCGCCGGATTTTTTCTCGTCCAGCATGAACTCATATGTCTTGACTTTTTCCTTCGTTTTAAGCTGCTCTCTGCAGTGTCTTTCAGTTTCTGCCTCGAGGAGGCCTCCCCCAACAGTTCCCCATGTTTTTTCTTCAAAATTCATCAGCAGGACCGCATCTCGCTTGCGGGGCGTGCTGCCCTTTGTCGCGATCACTCTGGCTATTACAAAAGGTACATCTTCTTCAATAAATTTTCGTGCTATATATGATATTTTATCTGCCATTTCTTTCCTCCATTCTTCCATCTCCCGGAACTACCTTATCCAGCATCTTCAACGAGCTGCCGCATGGACAGTCACCCAGTATCCATCTGCTGAAATCTCCGGTTCTGTATCTGATAAAAGGCATTCCCTTTCGGGTAAGTGTGGTAAAAACTATCTCCCCGTAGTTGGAGAAGCCCGGTGTATTCTTCCCGTCTCTTTCCGGAACCACTTCCCCTGTGAGAGGGTTTATAAGCTCAATGTACAGGTCGGTTTCTCTGATGTGATACCCCCTGTTATACCCGCAGGCAACAGCACAACCAAGTCCCATCTCCGTCATTCCGTAATGTTCGAAAACCATGCACCCGAACACATTTTCCAGCAGTATGGCCGTGTTGTCCGGTATAAATTCCCCGCTGAGCAGAACGCTCCTCAAAAAACTTTCCCCTTTTCCCGAGGCCGCTTCCTTCTCTGCCTGACGAGCCAGAGCAATCATATGGGTGGGAAGTGCCACTATGGATGTCACCCCCTCATCACGGATCAGCTTAAGGATTTTTTCGGAGTCATTCCTGTCCGGAAGCCCGTACTCGATGGTCTTGGCTCCCATCTCTCGTATTCCCTTCCCCAGAAGACGCCCTACTGAACCTTCCGATGATGCCGCCATCAGTATGAGCACCTTGTCCGTTTCATCAATAATAAGTCTCATGCCGTGGTTGAAATAATCCACGGTCAGCTGCTGGTCTTCTTCGGTGAAATATATTCTCTTCGGCTTGCCGGTGGTTCCGCTTGTCTGCAGGGTTACAATTCTGCTTATCTGCGACGGGCTGACGCAGAGAAATTCTTTTTCTCTTTCCTTCAGCTCATCCGGAGTGGTAAATGGGATGTCCGCAAAAGCAGCCTCTCCGATTTTTTCTCTGTAAAAGGGGCTGTTTGCCTTTGCATATTCTACCGTTTCCATAAGTTTCTCGCCGGTGTATTTATCTATAGCTTCACGCAGGGTCACATTTGCCACATCAGGTCTGCCGCCGAAGTACCCGCTAAGTTTGTCGGCTGTCCAGATATCTAAATCAAGTGCCATATTACCTCCTGATTTACAGTTTTTGCATTAAACGATCGGCTTCTGCGCCACCAGAATAAAATATCCGATTTTTCTTTTCTTGCCGTTTATTTCCCATTTCAGATTCGTGCAAAGGCTATCAAGCGTTCCTTCATCCATCAGAGTCTGTGCCACATAGTTATCCAGATCTGCGGTGCGGTCTTCAAATGCCATGACATTGAATCCGATTTCTTCTTCAACCATTTTTATCAACGGCTCCTTGTAGAATGCCCCCTCATATCTGAAGTTTACAAAACGCATTACTGTGCCTTCGTCGCATTCGCCTTCCTCGTGTGGGATCCTCGCTTGGCGTGCCGCTTCAATTTCGACGGCTTTCACCTGCTTCGGATCCGGATCGATTTCGTACAGATCCGTGATGATCAGGCGGCCGCCCTTCTTCATGACGCAGTACGCCTCGTGCAGTGCCTCGTCCGGCTGGTTTATCATGCTCAGTGAACATTCAAAGCTTATGCCGTCAAAGGTGAAGGACATATACTCGTCTAAAAAGCTTCCGTCCGCGAGCTTAACATCGATTTCCGGGTATCGCTCTTTAGCGATTCTGACAGCCTCGAGATTCATATCTATTCCTTCTGCCTTCATCCCCATATTGTTAAGATGATTTACCGTATCACCTTCGCCACATCCGATATCCAGTATCCTGCTTCCTTTCTTGTATCCCGCAATTTCAAGTGCTCTGTCTGTAATCTTGAATTCTCCCGGTCTCTTTAATGCCATATCCAGCCTCCTTGCTTGTTTTCATTTACTTGATTATAGCATTTTCATGGTGCTTTGTTTATAACAGCTTTGTGGTGATTTGCTCTGAGTCCTTGTTTTCAGCATCTCGTGGCGGGCGGTGTTCTCCACGCCACGGGCACATCTTAATATCAAGGCTTCCCGCATCCGTTCGCGGCAAACATGACCTGTTCTTCTAAATCTATCTATAAATAGTGTTGTAAGCACAAAAAGGTATCAGCCTGTAATCATCTGTAAGCTGAACTACCCGACACCTCTTGAGCCTCTCGGCATCCAAATTCGTCAAATCCTGAAATGCCATCCCTGTCACGGTGAATGTATTACGCCTGTAATATTTCAGGAATTCATCCATATCGGTAATTTCTTCGGAGCTCTTGTATTTCGTTTCTGCAAAATCAGTTTCGCTGTTTTTGCAACAGCAGCATGCTTCCTCCGGGGGTTTCATGTCCCACTTATCCAAAACATAATTACGATCTTTCTTGATTACTTCTAATTGATCCGCCCGGGTCATATCACAGCACCCTACTGATACAACGCCGTTGCCCGGTTCACCGCAACAGTTGTTTAATGTTGTCGTATCGCAGCAGCTCACACCCTTCTCGCGCTGCTTAGGCGAGATAGTACAGCGGATACTTCCATCCGGCTCACGAATATATGTTGAATAAAAACAACACAGTGTATGACCTGTTGAAATTGGAAGCGAATCAGAATATTTGAATGCCGGTCTCTGTGCTTCCAGCTCACGCAAAAGTCCGAACATGGTGATCCGCCCCTCCAGCTCATCTCCCTCCGGATATCGTCCAAAGAATGATGCCGGCTGAAAATGCACACCTTTCACCACATTCACATTTTCAACAAGAAAATCCATAATTTCTCCAATATTATCATCGTTGACCCCGCGAACAACTGTGGGAACCAGTGTGACCGCCAGTCCTGCCTTTTCACAGTTTCGAATTGCCTGAACTTTTTTATTAAACAGCGGTTCGCCGCGAAGCTTCATATATATATCGTCTCCGGTTCCGTCAAATTGCATAAAGATTACAGATGCACCGGCATCTTTCAGCACCTGTGCATATCCCTCTTCTTCAGCAAGTCTGCGTCCATTGGAGTTGATCTGGATATATTGAAATCCTTTATCTCTTGCCATGCGGATAATCTCCGGCAAATCCTCTCTTACTGTTGGTTCACCGCCGCTCAGCTGAATATTGAACTCGCGGCCTTCCTCACCCTGTTCAATAAGCCAGTCATACTTGGCTCCGATCTCTTCCAGCGAGGGTTCTGCACTGTTGAAGTTCTGTTTAAACTGCACAGATCCTCCATGCAGCAGTTCTGAAATTTCCGGAGCAGTATCTCCCGCTTCTGCGAAACAATACGGGCAATGCTGATTGCAGCGCCGGGTCACATCGATCAACACGCAGCACGCCGTTTGAAGATGATCCGGACAATTGCCGCAGTGTAATGGACATTCGCTGTCAAGACCGGACAGCCCTTCATTCTCACCATGACCTCTTCTGCGGTTCATCCCCCCGGTTATAGCCTGCTTTGGCGGAATATTGATAACAGGATTTTTCACCCATTCCTTAAAATCATCTGCTCTCTCTGAAGCCAAAGTCCTGAATCTCCCATGTTCGGGACAATCCTGAACAAAAAATACTACGGCATTCATATCACCGTCACAGGCAGTCTCACAAGTACCGTCACTGCCGCCGTCCTCCTGGATATAATATGCGGCAACCGGCCTGCGGCATACCGGACATATGCTTTGTGTTTTGCTTAAAATTTTCATAGTATCCATATCTTATCGCAATTTATTGCATCTTTAAATTATCATCAAACTTTATCTTCCTTCTCTTGAACAGCAGCAGCATCCGCTCTGCCCTTCCTCCCGTATAAAGAGCTTACCCGGCTTCCTGAACAGGCCATAAAATCCGGAGCACTTCTCCACTATATCTGTCAGTCTGTGCTCTCGCAGTCTCGTCAGGAGCCTGCCGGCATATTCACAACCATCCTCGTCGATACGGTAATACATCCAGCGACCCTGCTTACGGCCTGTCACTATCCCCGAATCACACAGAATTTTCATGTGGTGCGACAGTGTTGGCTGTGAAATGTTCAAATCGTCCAGCAGCACACACGCACATTCTTCGCTTTTACATAGCAGTTCCAGTATTCTCACTCTTTTAGGATCTGAAAAAGCTTTAAAAATTCTCGTATATTCTCCGTTCATTTTTTAATCCTCCCGCAAAAGCAATCACGCAGTTAAGCAATACGCCGTTATTTGAGGTTCAGACTTTCATTTGCCTGTACCACCGTACGATACGTAGTGTCCTATGCTGCCGCAGGACACATCATATCCCATACTGTCGGAACCGTAAACGCATCTCTTTCCTGCCATCAGACCACCATGTCCGAAGTCCACATCTGCGTTCACAGATCTCTTTAATCTCTACCCGGTTCCATGTCATCGTACGCTATGCCTAAAGCTCAAACCTGCTTCCGTCTCCATGAGCTGCATATCTGTACCCTGCACTCTTAAGTATACTCCTGCAGTCAGCAATATCCAGCCCTCTGTTTTCCGATGTATCCGGCTCGATATCCCTCGGATTAACACCTGTTTCCGCCGTAATAAGATTTGCTCCCGACATATATCCGTGGATGCACGGTTCATGAATTCCTATCCATGGGAAGCGTTTCATCCCCGCCATAGCGAGAGCAACAGCTGCCGCATATTTTGACAGGGTAAACTCGCTGATTTCAGGTGTGTTTTCAAATGGTGTGCCCGGCACGGAAATTCTCTTCATAGCACCGTACTGTATAGTTTCCATTTCTCTGCTGAACAGAATATGTTCAGCAAGTTCTTCCGGGCTATGTTCTGCACCTATAGGCTCCAGCGCATCCAGCAAAACGAGTCCCGCCTCTTTGGCATTGACCATCGTCTGCTGCCTTTGCTCATCCGTAAAGCCTGTATCTCTTCCTTCACCCAGCCTCCAACAGTGATAGACACCGTTAAATCCGGCCGCCTTTATTTCTTCAAACTGTGCCCTTGTAGCGTCTCCGATATTGGTATACAAGTTGACAGACCCAATCTTATTGTCCATTACTACCCGAGACATTCTCAAGTATTCCTCTAAATCAAAATCAGCCATGCCCATAAGCCACAATCCAAAAAGCTGATCACCCTCAGTAAACGATTTCGTGACATCGGCGATAGCCTGATCATCCATCGTGAAGGTCGGCATCATTGTATATTTCTCAGCGCACGAACAGTAGCTGCAGTTGCCCGGGCAGGGATGCACTGACATTCCTATCTGAGCGAATATCACACCTGTATTGTCCGTCCTCTCCCTCACGATTGCATCTGCAGTTCCTCTCATCACTGCCGCCTCAGGTGACGCATCCGGTAGACTGAGAATAGCTATTATCTCCTCCTTTGTCAGTTTGTTTCTGCTGTAAGCCTTTTCAAAAATTTTCAGTATATCCTTGTTCATAACTACCTCTCTTTTCACCTAAATAACTCTGCCTGATATGGCCAGTATAGTTTATATATCGAAATATTTCAATATATTATTGGTGCACCCAAACCTCCCTCGCAGGTTTTCGTCCCCACCTGTGTTCTATGCATAAGTCTTTGTATTCCATGTATCATAGGCAATGTGACAATTCCAATGACATGTTCCCTGATTTTGACAAACTGTCTCTATCTCCATTCAGGGTATGACCAAGGTGCAAATGCACCCACCACAGTTTTGAGTACTGTACACAGTCTGTGTTCGACGCATAAGTCCTCGTATATCATATCGTGCTGACAGTGATATTCTTTTCGGTACACATATCAGATTGATCCCGATATACCGGGGCAGGCGGGTGCCGGAGTATAATACTGAGGTTCAATCAGGTATCATAAATTTTCCCTTCTTGAAGTCAATTATACCTTCCCGCTTCATCACATTCAGTTCGTTGGATAGGGCTGAACGGTTCACACAGAGAAACTGTGCCATCTGTTCGCGGCTCATTGGCACTGTTACCGTACCGGAGCCGGCTTTTTTTTGAAGTATGCGGAGGTACGTCATTATCCTGTTGCGCAGCCCTCGCTCGGCCAATATTTCTATCTTGTGTGCCATTCTTATATTTTCGTCTGCCAGCATATAAGAAATGCTTTTGCGTATTTTCGCCTCAAATGAAGATTTCTCTATTGAAGCCATTGAAATGAACACCACGCGTGTTTCCTCGTTGCTGATAAAATCTGTAGCCGATTTGCGGGTTCTCGACACAGCAATCTCCAGACCGAAGATCGCACCCTCATCGTAAACATCCACTATATGTATTTCCCCCGTAGGGTAGATTTTTTCGGATCTGACACTTCCCGCATCCACGATGCACACTCTGTCAATAATGTCCTCTTCCAAAAATATCTTTTCATTTTTTTTATAGCTTCGGCCGGAGATTTTCATCTGCTCAAAAGCCGTAATATATTCTGTTTTCTTCACATTGCTAAGCAGACCGCTTCCAATTACTCTCTCAAGGTACTTCATTGTTCACCCCATATTTATCGACGGTTTTCCCTGTCTCATTTGCCTGTGCAAAATGAGATAAACTTATACAGCCACCCAGGAAGCTTATCGCCTCTTTTAGAATGAAATAAACCGGCATAGCCACCCGAACTTGAAGCTTATCTCCCCATTCACCTGTGCGAAGTGAGTTGCAGCGGTATACATCCGAAACTCAAAGTGCTGTATGCTCCCGTTCACTATCTTTCAATTTGCTCAAGCTCTATTAGCTGTGTGCAAGGTCCATATTCCCGCTCGATATGATTTTCATATTGTTATGATAACATAATAACCTGTCCTTAAATGTTGCCGCAACAACCTTTGCTTTGTCCGGAAAGACCGGTTGCTTCATCCGAAGTATATAAAGGGTGCTCCCAATATTCGTAGGAGCAAACCCTTGGATTTGAGATAACGGATCAGACTGCTGCAGCAGGCTTCAAGCAGTTATATGCCAAAAAACAAAGCAAGAGCGGGTTTCCGCTCCTGCAATGCAAGTCAAATTATCATTTTTTATTATACTCTCAAAACGGTTGCTGTCTGATGGTATATTACCCTTTTTTAAGCTCTTTGTATGTTGGTGTGCCAACATTATCTTGAATCTGTTTCCTTTATTTGATCTAATCGTCAAACGTAATGCACGCCTCTTCATGCGCCATATATCGCCTGTGCTCTGTTTGCAAATTACTTCGCTCCGGTTGATACAGCGACCTGTTAGGGTTTCAAGTGCTTTATCTATTGCTGTGTCTCTCGCGTCATCCTTTGCTTCAGTTCAATATTTCTATCTCTGCAATTTCTCTCATCCAATGGCTTCCATTGTACTGCCCGACACCGGTCTGTCCGAACACCAGCCGCAGTTCGTCTGTTATCAGCGCCTGCACCGCCGGCATTTCCCGTTCCCCTGCATTCTTCAAATTTAGGACATCTGCTGCAATCCTTCTTCGGCTTCGCGTTTACTGCTTTTGTATAGGCATCCACTATGTCACCTGAATCGTTGATCGTCTCCAGCTTTACAGCAGAATCCGTCACCCGAAACACCGTCGCCACAGGATCAGATTCGCTGAAAACTTCCTCGCGCTTTGCCGCCGCTTCGGGCAGACTCCATCTTTCTGCTGTCTCCTTACCGTAGGCTTTCTCCGCAGCCAGCTGCAAAAGCTTTCCCCACCGGGAATAGTCCGGTCCGTATCCGTTGAGCCTGTTTGGCTGGGGGTCTCCCATGTATATGAATTTTGTTTCCCTGTCCTCGTTCATACTGTTCATCCTAACACATTATCCACATTTCCCGTTGCAATATCTTCTTTTATTCCGGCTCCATACCGGTGAGTGAACTATTAGACACGAAATATTAAATCGAGGCTTATGCAGGCTGATTTTGTAAACAATAGACCATGATTGCATATAAAGAAACAGGGCGATAAAAGTATTACCCGGCAAAACAGCCGGGTAATCTTATATATGCACATGTGGCTTACCGTTTGGGTAATGCTCAAGGTTTTCGTGCCATTCTTTTATTTGCACTTTATGCTCTTCGCTGCTGACCATGCTCCGTATACAACTGTTCCCTTGGAGTTCTTAACATGGGCTCTTACCTTCACATAGTACTTCTTGTTTTTCTTAAGCATCTTTGTTACCTGTGAAAGATTCTTTACATTGTTGTACTTCACAAGTCCCTTGCTTACCGTACTGTTTGTTCCAACCCATACATCGTAGCCGTCAGCGCCTTCTACTGCCTTCCACTTGATTGTCAGCTTCTTTGACTTGGTTGTGAGCCCGGAGATTCCGGCCTTTGCGAGTCCGGTTTTGGCAGAAGCATTTACATATTTGCCGTATTTGATTTCTTCCTTTTCAAGTCCGGCATATGCGACACCTGCAGCCACTTTGTACTCATTAACGATGCCCGGTTCGGTATCATCAACATATTTGCCTTCTGCAACAGGAACTATATCTGTCCATACATCCTCAACTTTTTTCTGAACCTTGAACCCGTCTGCAGGCTGATCCGCCTCCCATGTTAAGGTTATCTTGTTGTAGGCCGCAGGGACAGCCTTCACTGTTACAGAGATATCGCTAACCATTATCGCCGCTCTCATCTCTGCGATCTGCGCCTCCAGTTTCCTTATAACCTTGCCCAGTTCATTTGCTGCCTTCTGTGAATCATAGGCTGAAACCGCCTTCATTTCGTACAATCCGTCTTTTGGATCGTATACAGGCACTTTGCCGGCTCCGCACATAGCTTCCGGCACTTCCATGGAATACTTGCCGCTCTCTGCAACTATTTTCCCGGTGCCCTCAACCTTCAGCTCAGCATCTACTGTGCCGTTTTCGAGCTTGATAGTGCCGCCTTTAACTGTGAGGAGCCCTGTCCCATCCTGTTTTTTAACAGAAAGCTTATTACCGTCCAAATCGAGTGTTACAGTTTTGGTATCTGCATCTAAGACCGCCTCGTTACTGTAATCAACGCTGCGATCGATCTTAACTGTATCCCCGTTTGCGGCCTTATCGATAAGATCCTGAAGTGTGAAGTATTCTCCATCAACCTTGAAAATCTCTTCTCCGCAAACTGCACAATACGACGCTTCATTTCCACCCTTTATGAAAGGGGTGTGGCTCTTTACCAGCTCTACCGTCGCAATGCTTTTGGCCCACTTGTTGCCGGGAACATCTTTGCCGTTTATCGCCGTGCCGTATGTTCCGGGATCTCCTGCCGGTTTTCCATTCTTGAGAACTTCTCCCTGGTCATATATGTAGACCTTCTCAATCTCTTCCGCCTTGAATCCGTTAGTGAAGCCGTCTGTTGCCACGGTTTTCATCCCATGAAAACCCTCATGGCTTATCCCCGCTTCATCGAGAATGCTCGTAAGTTTATAGAATTTTCCTACATAATCGCCGCCTTTTGCATTAGTCCACGGTTCATCGGCTGTGGCCTCCACGCATGTTGCACTCTTTATCTGTTCACCGGTAACAGTTGTTGCCGTGTCACCGCTGACTATATTGATCGAGCCTCCGGCAGCCTCCTTATCACCCTGAAGCCTGATTCCGTTTTCTATATCCGGCTCTGCCGAATTATCAGCTGCCGCCGCTTCACCGCCGGCAGAATCGCCGGCACCGCTATCTTCAGCACCAATCTGTTGGTCTGCCGCAGCACTCTTGTCAATTGAATCCGCTCCTGCCGGTATATCATTTGCAAAAGCCATCCCGGTGGACATAGTGAACAGCATAGTCAGGCACAACAGCCATGCTAACGCTTTCCTGTAAACTTTCATCATTTTCTCCTCTCTTTTCATTTAATGCTGCGGGAATACAGCTCCTTACCGTCTTCCCGCCGATAGGTACTTCTATAACTTTCACTTCAAGCCCGTATATATCCTTGATGAGCTCTTCTGTGAGGATGCTCTTCGCAGCTCCCGCAGCCAGAACTCTGCGGTCCTTGATTGCCAGAACACGTGTAGCATACTGCAATGCGTGTTCCGGGTTATGCGTTGACAGCAGGATCGTATAGCCCTGCCCCGCCATTTTCTGAATATGCCTCAGCACATGCTGCTGGTTACCGTAATCCAGATTTGCCGTAGGTTCATCCATTATCAGTATCTTCGCCTTCTGTGCCATTGCTCTGGCCAGAAGGGTCAGCTGCCTTTCTCCGCCTGAAATCTCGTTGATACCTCTGTCAGCCATATATCCGATATCCAGATAATCCATAGCTTTCTCTGCAATCGCCATCTGTTCCGCCCCCGGAGCCTGCAGAGGCGACAGCATCCCTGTGGTTCCCATCAGCACAGAATCTCTCACCGTATAATTGAACACAGGCGTCTCGGACTGGGGAATGTAGGCTGCCAGCTTTGCCATTTCTTTGCGGCTCATTTCCCTTATATTCCTGCCGCCCAGCCTGATCTCCCCCTCGAATTTCCTGAGAAGCCCCAGCATGCATTTGAACAGCGTGCTCTTTCCCGCACCGTTAGGTCCCAGTATGGCAACCAGCTGTCCTGAGCCGATTTCGAAGCTGATATCCTCCAGAACCTTATCCCTGTCGTATGCGAAGGAGAGCTCATTCACTTTAATCATTTCGCCTGCCACCTCCTCCTGTTGTCAGAAGCAGATACAGGAACAACGGTGCTCCCACGAAGGATGTCAGTATTCCTATAGGTATCTCCGCCGTAGTCGCCAGCCTGGCAATATCGTCTACCGCCAGGAGAAATGCCGCTCCGAACACGGCCGTGGCAGGTATGAGCCGCCTGTAATCATAGCCGTATATCATCCTGCAGAAATGAGGTATCACCAGACCTACCCATCCTATCATTCCCGAAACCGATACTGCCGACGCAGTCAGAAGTGTGGCGCATACCACGACCACCAGTCTCAGGGCGGTAATATTTATTCCCACGGATTTAGATGTCTCCTCCTCGATGGTCAGCAGATTCAGTCTCCATCTTACGAGGAACAGAGGGATCATTCCCACCGCCATAGGTATTATGATGAATTTCAGGTCATCCGGCTTTATGGACGAAAGCTGTCCCATAAGCCAGTAGGTTATGGCGGGAAGCTGATCATCCGTATCGGCCACCAGCTTGATAAAAGATGTCCCCGCAGAAAAGAGCGAAGATATGACCATTCCTCCCAGTATCATGGCCAGAGTCTCGTTAGTCTTGCTGAAACGGCTCACCGTATATGCCAACATTACCGCCAGAAGTCCGAATATGAAGGCGGATGCGGATATCACGAAATACCCTGCGCCCATAAGTATTGCCATCGCCGCTCCGAAGCCCGCACCTGTAGATGCTCCAAGTATGTCAGGAGATACCAGAGGATTTCTGAACATTCCCTGATAGCACACTCCTGCCATACTGAGTGCCGCCCCTATGAGCACCGCCGCCGCGATCCGCGGAAGTCTTATTTCGAACAGAACCTTTTCGGCTGCTGGGCTCCATGTATGCTCCATATTTACCGGGGGTACTCGTGACCAGACAACCTTGATAAAATCTTCAATCGACAGAGAATACCTTCCCAGCACGACAGAAACAAGAATCGCTGCTATGAAAACAGCGACCAGTATTATGAATTTGAATGTGTATGATTTGTCTGATTTATTCATTTATCTTGTAGTAGTATTTACCTGTTTGGGAATCGTAATAAACATTTCCCATCTTCTGTGCGTCATCAGGCATCTCGTCCATATTCTGAAGATCGTCTTCGGAAAATGAAACAGCCTCCTTTCCCTGAGTGTCCATGGCTTCCTGATCCGCCCGGATTTCAACATTCCAGTGGAGTATCAGTGCCAGCATTATTCCCACAGCCAGTATGAGCATTACATCCGACAGATTGGAAATATAGCTCATAGGATTTACATCCTCACTTCCGCTGAATCTTGAACGCCTTCTTGTTCTTCTCGCATTCTGCCTGTACATCCCTCTATTTTCCCCCGCTTTCCGAGCACAGCTCCCTTTTCCTGGCTCTTTCATTGATAAGCTCCTGAACAACAGCCTTTTTCTGCGCCGTTGTGAGCAGGCGTATATCCGTCTGCCCGTTCTTCTTCCCGGTCTTTTCCAGCTGTATATCCACAACGCTGTCCACCAGCGTTTCCAGATCCGACATGTATGCCGCATACCAGTGTTTTCTGAAGGTATGAATCACGAGGCACACTCCCGCCGAAAGCAGTCCTGCTATAGTTGTATCAAAGGCGGTGAGCATGGACTCCGAAAGCGTCTGGGTATCCCCCTGTCCCAGGGCGATTATTCCCGGCCCCAACGGTATCAATGTACCCAGCAGCCCCGCCATGGGAGCGAGCTTCGATATCAGGTTGGTTATGCTGAGTACCTTGTCATAATGTGCCTGCTCATTTTCTATGGTGTTATCAGCCAGACTCATTAGCATGTCCGCACTGAATTCCGGATGCCTGGTGAGCTCAAGCAATGCATTTTTCTGCCGAATCAGCAGTCCGCTCTTGCTGATGCACTCCGGCAAATTATCCTTATTGGCCTTGAGCTTATCCAGCAGCTCAGGCAGGTAATATTTCATATGCCTTCTTTCCTTTATATGCTCGACCAGGATCCATCCTATACAGGATACCGAGAAGGCAATAAATATAATAAGTATGATTATCACAGGATTCTTCATCGATGATGATACTGTGCGTAATATTGTCTGAAAAATGTTTAATTCCATCTATTTTTTCCTTTATCTAACCTTTCATTTGCCAAGTCTTCTGTTGAATACAACAAGCTCACTTACGCCCCCGCTGATTCCTAAGAGTATACATCCCAGTCCTGTGAGCATGAGTATTTTTTCCTGCTTATCCTTCTTTTCTTCTGTCTTGTCCTCTATCTCCACTTCAGTAATGTCTTCCGTTGCTGCCGTAAGGGTCTGTGACTGCAGGGCATCGTTCAGCTGAGCTGTTGCTTCATCGGATAAGGCAAATGTGGATGCGCTGCCTGCCAGCTGTGCCGCAGACTTCTTCTGATCCTTAAGTTCATTCTTCTGCGATGCATCCTGCTTCTGCTTGTTCCTGTTATCAACGGAGCCTTCCCCTTTATTGCCTTCAGAGCCGCCTCCGTTGCTGTTGGGATCCTTCTTGCCGTCATTCCCTTTAGGGTTTCCTTCTCCTGTCACGGTTTCCGATGTGGCTATTGGCTGAGAGCTTGCACCGACTCCCGCCGTGATAGAGGCTTCACCGGCTCCAACGATGTCGTATGAAACCGTTACAGTTGCCAGATCGCTGTATTTGCTGTCCGGTGTTACCGTTACGCCTGTTATCACCAGCACATCTGTGTTCGTGGATTTGATATTCATGAGATCCGACAGGGCATTCCTTATGTTAAGATTATCGGTGCTCACCTGCATACTCACCTTGTGCGATCCGTACTTCCCGTTGAGACCGCCCATTTCGCCAATGGCAGGCTGCCCTTCAAGGGTCGCATAGACACAGCTCACATATTTGTCACTTTGTCCTGTCATGGATTCCGTTGGGGATGACTGACCGAAAAGCAGTCTGAATCTTGTCCCCGTATTGAGGGATGAAAAGTCCGGCCCTATGTGCTCGAACTCCTCGTTAAATTGAGCCCAGTTGTCTTCAATGGCGAGCATCGGTGGCACCTTCTTAGCACTTTTTTTGGCATTTTCAAAGGAGTATCCTACCACCTTGCTCTTGTCTTCCACTTCTTCCGTCACCGTCTTCTTGACTACCTCATCATAGGCCTCTTTGACGAGAACCTTTTCACCCTCCGCATTTGTTTCATACTCCGCGTCATGGTGTATGGTCTCTTCGACCTCCTTCTCTACGGTTCTTGTCCCATATATTATGGTCCTGTGTCCGGCGAGGTCATTATAATAGTATCTGGACTTGAACAGTGAACCTCTGTCAAAGCTGGTTCTGATACCCTTGTGATCCTCAACATAGAATTTGAGGCTCTTCACATCTCCGTAGTATATGTTCATGTAGTTGAGCAGATCTGAAATGTAAATTCCCCTTGCTGAATCTACTATGGCCGTATATTTCGTCTTGCTGCTCTGCTGAAAGTACGAATATGCCTGCTTATGAGCACTTACCGCACCCACCAGCTCCCTCCAGTGAACCTTTTTCACTTCCACATACTCCGACAGATCCATGCCCAGATACCCCACCTTCACAGTCAGATAGTCCGTTGCAACATCGGCCTGTGCCTTGATGGTAAATGCCGGGAAGATAAGGAGGGCTATGACGATGACCGCCGCCGTTCTTCTCAGTATATTCAGTTTTTTTCCTAATATTTTTTCTCTGATTTTCATTAAACAAATGCCGCTGATGCCGCTCTATTTTTTGAAGTACGAATTTGCCAGGAACTCCTTAGCTTCCTCCTTCGACAGGTCATAATCCCAGAACAGTTTATAGTATTCCTGCGCAACCTCCACAATATCATAGTCGTTATATACTTCCGGATAAACAAGCTGACCCAGCCACCACACTCCCAGAACCATGTTCACGGAAGGAGGTGATGACATCCAGCAATACGGATCCCCCGGTATCTCATAGTACCTATCCTCCTTGACGGCCTTCAAGCCTGACCATTCGTTCTCTTTAAGCTCCTTGAAAGGACCTCCCTTTGTCAGAATAATCACATCCGGCTCATCTTCATACAGACTCTCCATGCTTACTATCGTTCCGCCGCCCTTGTTTGTTATCTCGTCCGGGATAATGGCGTTTTTGGCTCCTATCAGGTCGATGACCTGTGCCTGGCTTGAAGCATTGGCATTGACCGCCAGCCCTGTCGCTCCGGTACCGTAAAGGATGCTCACTCTGTCTTTGTCCTTGATCTTGGCACTGTTTGTCTCCGCCATTTTTATGGTCTGCTCGATAAACCGAGCAAGCTCTTCACCCTTTTCTTCCCTGTTCAAAAGTTTTCCCAGGGTTCTGTAGGTTTCAGCCATATGCTTCAGCGTTCCATCATAAAACAGCGTTGGTATACCCGTCTGGTGCTGTATGGATCTCATGTCTGACTTGACTGAGGCCTTTTTGTCTCCCAGATCGAACAGAACCTGGGGTTCGGCTTCAATAAGAGATTCCATATTCAGTGTGGACTTGCTGCCATAAAACTGCCCGAAGGTAGGAAGGTACAGCAGCTCTTCAGGAAGATATTTCTCCTGCTCGCTGCTTGGACTTGCCGATATTCCAACCAGCATATCCCATGCGATAGGTGTGAGCATCATGGTTGCCGTAGCTCCGGAAGGTGCTATCTTCGTGATTTCCGCCGGTATTTCAACCTCGCCTCTTCCGGAATCATCTGTAACCGTCTGTGTCTCCACCCCCTCAAGAGGGTCATAATCCGAATTGCTGCCCCCGCATCCCGCCATGATAGTGGTCAATGAAATAAGGAGAGCAATTGCTGCCGCAAGTTTTTTTGATAGTTTCTTTCTCATGATCTTAATAATCTTTTGAATGGTTTTTCCTGTAAAACTCCGTTTTTGTATAATATATCGCATAAATTGTACATTGTTAAAACTGCCTGAATAGTTGTTCAAACAACTATTCAGGCAGTTTTTGTTGTTCCTTATCCATTCCCGGGAATTTAGCAAATTAGTCAGCAACCTCCCGTATAATAATAAAAACTGTGCCCTGTCTTTGCACAAAGCACAGTCTCCTTTTTTGATTCCGCAACTATTTTCTTACGACCCTGACCTTCTGTCCGTTGTCAAATATAGACCTGTGATCCTCGCTGAGAGCTGCTCCGAATGCGGCTTCCGGATCTGTGATCACAGTTCCGGCCAGTTCTGCGGCTCCATTCTCAAACAGCACCTCCGACAGGGTGGTTGTCGGCCCCACAAATATCCCCCGGGTCGACGGCTCCCTGTAAATTCTGTCCATTTCCTATTCCTTCACTTCCCATCTGATAAACGCCATGGTGCTCATATCGCTGTGATCCAGCTGCCAGAATTCTTTTTTGCCCTGGGCGTCCCCCCGTGCACTGATTTCTCCTCCATCTTCTACGCTATGGAACTTGAGGTGTTCTCTGCAATATTCGGCGAGAGCCTTCTCCTGTTCATCCGTCAACCCGTACCTGAAGGATTCCCTCAACGCTCTTACCCCTTCCTCGAAGCTGCCGAATTTGGCGATTCTAAAGGGACTTCTGATAAAAATCTGCTCCGGATATCTGTCTCTGTCCATAAGTTCATTCATCACAAACCAGTTTACGCCATAGCCCGATCTCTCATAGCCTATTGCCTTTGCAACATAACGGTCAAATCCGGACACCGGAGTGTCCCATGCACCCACGCAGACCCTGCGGACGGCGACTGATTCCAGCTTCTTCAGCGATGCTGTCAGATCCTCGAAGATAAGCGACCTGGAGGCGATGGCAATATCGCACTGAGGCAGATCCCTTTCGAACCAGTCTTCATTCCAGTCAAGAAGTATTGGGTGTATTCTGTCTGCCACCCCCGCCTCCTCTGCGCCCTCCATAAGAACCCGCAGCATTTCTTCCGAAAAGTCCGCAGCGTAAATCTCATGACCCTTCTGTGCATAGGGAATAGCCAGAGTACCTGAAGCACAGCCCATGTCAAATATGGTGTCCCCCTCTTCGGCTTCCATAAGTTCATAGAATTTCTCAATATAGGGATCCTTTTTCCCGTCCCTTGCCTTCTTCCTGAAATTCACCGCGAAGCTGTCCCAGAATTGGGAGGTGTTGTTCTTATTCTCCGATCTCCTGTTTGCCTTCCAGAGCTCGTTCCAGTCTATTCTTTCCATTTTTCGTCTTCCTCTTCTCGGAGCTTTTGTCATATTACCGTTTATTCAGTCATCAGCTCCGTTGATTGCAGCTTGCTGTTTCGATGCGGAAAATTTCCGCATCCCCATCTACAGGAGCTCATCCAGAATATCGCAGGCGGTAACTGCCAGTTTCGGACAGATCTTATCCAAAAGCCCCTTCTGCATTATCTCTTCCATATCCTCCGGAATGTTATATCCCAGAATATCTCTGCAGATAAGCGAATCGTGTTCTGCAATAAAAGCTTCCTCAAATTCTGCCTTCATCTTCATCATTTCTTCCTTGGCGTCCGCATCGTTCATCTTGTAATGTCCGTATTTCATCCCTATGGCCATAAGGGAACCTGTAACACATCCACAGGTCTCTCCACGAAACATCCCGCCGCCGAAACATGCCCCTGCCTTATATCCGAACTCCGGTTCCATTCCCATGAGCTCCAGACCGTGGCCGAATGTGACCTGTGAGCAGTCAAGCCCTCCATGATACATTTCCCGCGCTTTTTCCTCTGTCATACTTGCCATTTTTCTATCCTCCGCATAATCGTTTATTTCTCCGCTGACTTTTTCTCATTATATCAATAAGTTTTTC
>JAUMVV010000092.1 GCA_030529985.1 Bacillota bacterium | reverse complement strand
GCAAATTAATCTGAAAATTATTATGTAAAATTTTTATATATCTGTTGACAAGCGCATAGTGACTCAGTAGAATATGTATAAGATTTATATATAAATATTTTACATATATTGAGATGCATCTTACCTTTGGGCAAGAAATTGACAGAAGAAGGAGGCGAGGCCATGTATTTTCCGGTATCGTCATTGCTGATTGAATACATGATTTTAACCGTGGTAAAGGAAAAGGATTCCTACGGATACGAGATCAGCCAGACCGTGAAGAAGGCGACGGATATCAAGGAATCCACACTGTATCCAATTTTGAAGAAGCTGCAGAAAGCAGGTTTTCTGGACACCTATTCAGAAGAATACCAGGGAAGAAAGCGAAAGTATTATTCCATCACTAAGGAAGGGAAAAAGCAGATTGAGTACCTGAAAGAGGAATGGGATACCTACAAGGAAACGGTGGATGGAATTGTGGAAGGGAGGATAAGAGGTTGAGCGATAGTACATTAAACCACAAGGCTCTGACGAAGGAAGAGTACTTGGCACAATTGCAAAAATATCTTCGCCGGCTACCGAAGCAGGATTACGAAGATGCGATGGAATATTTTACCGAATACTTTGAAGAAGCAGATGAAGCTGGTGCGACAGACTTGATGGCGGATCTAGGAACGCCGAAAGAAGCCGCACGGGATCTGATCTCCAATCTTCTGGACAAGAAAATCGAGGATCCCCTAGATGGGGAGATGGATGGCGAGACCGGAAAATTCCGAAAGAGCCTGGGAAAACATGCGGTGTGGATTGCCATCCTGCTCATTTTGGCAGCACCTATTGGCGTGCCGATGATCCTGGCGCTGCTGCTGGTGTTGGCGGCCTTCCTGCTGTGCCTGGTTGGGGTGCTGATCTGCATCGTCCTGTTATCGGTTTGCGTCATCATTCTCGGCGGGAAGATGCTGATGGCCGGCGTGGTTGCGGCCTCTGCCAGCATCAGCGGATTAATCCTGCTACTGGGCTGCGGACTTCTGGGCATCGGCCTGGGGGTTCTGGGTTTGGTGCTGACAGTGTACCTGTGTAAATGGAGCGGAATGTTGATTGTGAAGCTGGCACATCGCATTGCGGATAAGAGCAAAAGAAAGGAGGGCATACAATGAGAAAGTTTACCAAAATCGTGCTGAGCATTGGCATCTGCTGCTGCATCATCGGTGTCATATTTCTGGGTATCGGTGTGATTACCGGCGGAACCACTTATCTGCAAAACACGGACTTGAATCAGCTGAGCACCTCGACGGAAACGATGGAGGAAGTAACCCTGTACAAGACAAAGATTCAGAGCTATGACTCACTGGATGTTACGCTGAACTACATGGATCTGGAGGTGTTGCCTTCCAATGATGACAATTTCTATATTGCCTACCGCACCACGGGTAACTCTGGGGAACCCCCAGTTTCCTATGAAGTTCAGAAGGGCAAACTGACCTTCCGGGATTTGGGCACGGGCGGCTCTTATTACCACGTGGATATCGGATTCCTGTCTGACATCTTCCGCTTCGGTCGCAGTAAGAATAACACTCAGGGTAAAAGCAACCAGGTGGTGCTCTATATTCCGGCAAAACACAAACTGAAAAACGTGGATATCGAAACCGATTCCGGAGATGTGCGGATGGAAAAAACCTGCATAAAGCATGCCAAAATTGAATCCGATGTAGGAAACGTGGTTCTCGATCACTGCAATTACGACCACATGAATGTGGAGTCCGACGTAGGGGATGTCACTGTTATTCAAGAAAAATCCGTATTCCAGAAACTGAACATCCAGGTGAAGAGCTCCTCGGGAGATTTGGAAAAGTCCGATTCGTTGAAGTCCTTATTACAGAAAGGCCATCACGGAGAGCACCATGATGAGGACGACGATGACGAGGAATATGGTGAAGAGTATTATGTGAACTACACGCACAGAGGTAATGGAGGAAAGCTGGTTATCGAGACGGATTCGGGAAATATTACTTTGACAGATAAGTAAAGTCAATTCTGTTACTGCAATGTTGGTATATGTATGATATGCTTATCAAGATAGAGAAAACATATAAAACATGGAGGAATTTATGATACTTATCTTACTCATCATTATTATCGCCATCATCGCATTTAACATCCGCATTGTTCCGCAGCAAATGGTCTATGTGGTAGAGCGACTGGGAAAATACCAAGCCTCTTGGGAAGCTGGACTGCACATTAAGGTGCCGGTGATAGACCGGGTGGTTCGCAAGATCAGTTTGAAGGAACAAGTACTAGACTTTCCGCCACAGCCGGTAATCACGAAGGATAATGTTACCATGCGTATCGATTCGGTGGTGTTTGCAAAGGTTTTTGACCCAAAGCTGTACACCTATGGTGTAGAAGACCCGATCTTCGGACTTCAGAACCTTTCGGCAACCACACTTCGGAACATCATCGGTGATATGGAGCTGGATCAGACACTTACGTCAAGAGACAGCATCAATGGAAAGCTTCAGTCCATCTTAGATGAAGCAACCGATCCTTGGGGATTGAAAGTAACCCGAGTGGAGCTTAAGAACATCACCCCTCCGAAGGAAATTGAAGATGTCATGACCACTCAGATGAGAGCAGAGCGGGAGAGAAGACAGACCGTTCTAGAAGCTCAGGCTCACCAGGAATCGGTGGTGTCCAGAGCAGAAGGTGACAAGCGGGCAAAAATCCTTGCGGCAGAAGCCGAAAGAGAATCTCAGATTGCCTTGGCGGAAGGTAGAGCGAAATCCATTGAGCTGGTGTATAAGGCGGAAGCAGAAGGCCTTCGAATGCTGGATGAAGCTTGCCCAACGGAGAGAGTCCTGAAGTTAAAAGGTCTGGAAGCACTGAAAGATGTGGCAAACGGCAAAGCGACCAAGATCTACATGCCGACGGATATCGCTGGAAGCATTGCTTCTCTGGGAGTGCTCTCGGATGCGATGGGAATTTCGAAGGATACAAAAGAAGAGCCGGAAGCTGAGGTAAAACCAGTTCTGGATGATCCTTGCCTTAGCGAGAAGTCCAGCCAGGAAACGCTGCGAACCGCAGAAAAAGGCCTTGAAATTCAAGAGAATATTGAAAACAGATAAATAAATAATCGGGAGCCTCGCAGGATAGATGAGCTTTATCCTGCGAGGCTCTTTGAGTTGTAGGATCCATTGTGTTTCTGTAGAAAAAGAGAACCGGTTATGGTAATATTACTTTGTATTATTATGCTTTTCTACAGGAGAACAGATTATGAAGAAAAACGAAATTCTCAGGCGAATTCCCAAGATTGACGATCTGCTGAAAGAGGGTCAACTGGAGCTGTGGTTTGACGCTCATGGCCGGACGCTGGTAACCGATACGGCCCGGAATGTCATCGATGACCTACGGCAGGAGATTCTGTCCATGACGGCAGAAGCGTTGGACGCCTTTGATATAGAACAGCTGAGCAT
>JAUMVV010000024.1 GCA_030529985.1 Bacillota bacterium | reverse complement strand
GGCGAGAAATACGAGAATGTTAAGGATGCACTGGAGAAGCTTCAGGTCAATGATGCGGCATTCAGATTTGAACCGGAAACATCCACAGCACTCGGATACGGATTCAGATGCGGCTTTTTGGGGCTTTTGCATATGGAAATCATCGTTGAGCGGCTCGAGAGAGAATTTGATCTAGGCGTGATCACGACATCGCCAAGCGTGATTTACAAGGTGGTCAAAACGGACGGAAGCGTTCTCATGGTTCAGAATCCTTCAAACCTTCCGGATCCCATGGAGATCGACCATATCGAGGAGCCGATGGTCAAGGCGGATATCATGGTTCCCAAGGAATATGTGGGAAGCATTATGGAAATCTGCCAGGATCGCAGAGGCAAAATGCTCCACATGGAATACATCACGAAGACGAGAGTTAATCTCCACTACGACATGCCGCTCAATGAGGTTATATATGATTTCTTCGATGCGCTCAAATCCAAAACAAGGGGCTACGGTTCCCTCGACTATGAGTTTACGCGGTATGAACCGAGCAAGGTCGTTAAGCTCGATATTCTCCTGAACAAAGATATGGTGGATGCATTCAGCATGATAGTTCATGAATCCAAGGCTTACACGAGGGGCAGATTTGTTTGCGAAAAACTTAAGGAGATAATACCGATGCATCAGTTTGAAGTGCCTATTCAGGCATCGATAGGGCAGAAGATCATTGCCCGTGAAACAGTACGGGCATACAGAAAGGATGTTATTGCCAAGTGCTACGGCGGCGATATTTCCAGAAAGAAGAAGCTGCTGGAAAAGCAGAAGGAAGGAAAGAGGAGAATGCGCCAGTTCGGAACCGTAGAAGTTCCTCAGGAAGCATTCACTGCGGTACTTAAATATGACGATAACAAGTAATACGCTGGGACTTTATCTACATGTGCCATTTTGCAGGAAAAAGTGCAGATACTGCGATTTCCTGTCTTTTGAATGCAGCGACGACAGCTTGCTGACGGAGTATTCCAGGGCACTTATCAGAGAGATAAAGCTCCGCTATAACGAGTGGCCTTACAGGGTCGTTGACAGCGTATATATCGGCGGAGGAACGCCTTCGCTGATGTCCGGTGCCGATGTGGCAGATATCATGGAGGAAATTCGCGATGATTTCCTGCTGGCCGAGGACTGTGAAATTACGATCGAAGCCAATCCGGCCACCATTACAGAAGAGAAGCTGGAAGCATATCTCGCCTCGGGAATCAACAGGATAAGCATAGGTGTTCAGTCATTTGACAATTCGATATTGAACATGCTGGGCAGGATCCATGACAAGAATGATGCCTTCAACGCCATCAGAATGGCCAAGAAGGCCGGTTTTCACAATATCAATGCTGATCTCATGTTCGGAATACCGGGACAGACTATGAAGAAGTGGAGGGATACGGTAAGGCAGTGCATCTTCCTTGAGCCTGAACACATTTCCCTGTACAGCCTCCAGCTGGAGGAGGGTACGGCTCTGCATAAGATGATATGCGAGGAGAATATCCTGAAGGAGATGTCCGCTGAAGAGGACAGGGAGATGTATCATGATGCTCTTTTGATGATGCAGACAGCCGGATTACAGCAATATGAAATATCCAATGCCGCCAAACCGGGTTTTGAGAGCAGACACAACCTCAAATACTGGTCATATATGGAATATCTGGGACTCGGTCCCGGGGCAAGCTCATTTGTGGGGGGCCGCAGATTCAAAAATTGCGACGGGATCCGGGATTATCTCGACTTCATCAAAGAGGGGCGTCCGCCTGTAAAACCAGAGGATGTGGAGGATTACAGCCGGCGTGACGAGATGGGGATATTCATCTTCACCGGTCTGAGAAAAAAATCCGGCTTCCGCATTTCCGAATTCGAGGAAACTTTCAGCGTGGACTTCTTTGATATATATGACCCTGAAATAATCAGACAGCTCAGGGGTCTTCTCGTTGCCGAGGGCGATAACATAAGGCTTACGGATAAGGGATTCGATGTTTCCAACAAAGTTATGGCTGCTTTTGTATGAGAGGTTATAAGATGACAGAAAAGTATGTAATGGCTCTGGATCAGGGAACAACGAGTTCCAGATGCATTATTTATGACCGCCGCGGACGGCAGATAAGTGTTTCTCAGAAGGAGTTCAGACAGATCTATCCCCGCGAGGGATGGGTGGAACATGACCCTGTGGAAATCTGGGAAACCCAGCTTGAGGTTGCCGGGGAAGCTATGAAAAAAGCGGGGCTGACCGCGACGCAGATAGATTCAATCGGTATAACAAACCAGCGGGAAACTGCTGTTGTATGGGAAAAGGACAGCGGCAGACCTGTATACAATGCCATTGTGTGGCAGTGCAGGAGGACTGCCGGATTCTGTGATGAGCTTAAGGCAGACGGGCTGGAGGATATTTTCAGGGAAAAGACAGGACTTATTGTTGACCCTTATTTCAGCGGCACCAAGCTGAGATGGATACTGGACAATGTCGAGGGCGCCCGCAGCCGCGGGGAGGCAGGGGAGCTGCTGTTCGGCACGGTGGAAACATGGCTGATATGGAAGCTTACCGGAGGCAGGATCCATGTTACGGATTATTCAAACGCATCAAGAACCATGATGTTCAATATACGCGATCTTTGTTGGGACAGGGATATTCTGGACATACTGAACATTCCGGAATGTATGCTTCCTGAAGTTAGACCTTCCAGCTGCATTTACGGAGAAACCCTTCCGGAGATTTTCGGAGGCAGCATCCCTATTGGCGGTGCAGCGGGAGATCAGCAGGCAGCACTCTTCGGACAGACCTGCTTCAGCGAGGGCGAAGCCAAAAACACCTTCGGGACAGGCGGATTTGTTCTGGTCAATACCGGCGAAAAGATAATAACATCACGAAATGGTTTGCTAAGTACTGTTGCATGGGGTATCAATGATAGGGTATACTATGCTCTTGAGGGCTCTGTTTTTGTATCCGGTGCCGTTGTCCAGTGGCTCAGAGATGAGCTGGGGATAATCGATGCGGCATGGGAAACGGAAGGGATGGCACGAAGTGTTGCTGATACTGCCGGCGCATATCTGGTGCCTGCCTTTACCGGCCTCGGGGCACCGTACTGGGATCCTTATGCCAGGGGATCTCTTTTGGGACTCACCCGGGGTGTAAATCGCAATCACATAGCCCGTGCTGCCATTGAATCAATGGCATACCAGACATATGATCTTCTTCATGCAATGTCGGAAGATCTCGGAACAGATATCAAACATCTTAAGGTTGACGGCGGTGCTGCCGCAAATGATTTTCTGTTGGAATTTCAGGCCGATATTCTCCGGCAGAAGGTGTACAGACCTGAATGCATCGAGACCACCTCGCTGGGTGCGGCATATCTCGCGGGTCTGGCTACAGGCTACTGGGAATCCACGGATGACATCGTCTCAAACTGGCAGATCGACAGAATATTTGAACCGGGAATGAAGGCTGCAAAGCGGGATGAGCTGCTTGAAGGCTGGCATGAAGCGGTGAGAAGGTCTTTTGGCTGGTCAAAATAAATTATTTCCAAATTGTTAATTATTACTAGGGGAGCTTTTGCTGAGAGTCACCGGGATCCGGTGTGACCCTTGAACCTGATCAGGATAATGCCTGCGCAGGGAAGATTAAAAGCCCCTCCGCAAAAGGAGGTTTATTATGAACTTACAAGATTTTTTTGATTCCATCTACGGTCAGATCACTATCGTAGTCGTTATTCTGATTCTTTTCGGAATCATTCTCTATTCGGGCAAAAACAAGAAACCCGACACGAGAGCACTGGCAGTTTCCGCACTTCTCGTCGCACTTGCTGTCATTCTCAATCAGATAACACTCATTCACATGCCGCAGGGGGGAAGCGTAACGGTATTCTCGATGGTGCCTATCGTTCTGTGTGCGTATTTCTTCGGTGTCAGAAGAGGGCTTATGGCAGGAATGGTCGTGGGACTGCTCAGTCTCGTATTTCATCCCTATGTTATCCATCCTATTCAGCTTCTTCTCGATTATCCGCTTGCATTCGGTGCACTTGCTCTGGGAGGAGTTATTGCCGGCGGAAAATACGGAATAATAAAGGGCTATATCATGGGAGTTGCCTGCAGATATATGTGCTCGGTGATCTCAGGTGCGGTGTTTTTCGGAGCATATGCACCGGAAGGTTTCAACGCCTGGACATGGTCATTCTGGTATAACGCCACATACATGGGAATAGAGGCTGCGATCACCGTGGTAATTCTCTTCATCCCTGCAGTACGAAAGGCCTTTGAAAAACTGAAATTCCAGCTTGACAATAACTGATCGCTGTTATTCTTGTTACTTTTTAGTATTTTGTTGCTCTTATGTACTGAATGAAAATGCCGGCGGGCAGATTTGCTTGATAATTGATTTTTTCAGGAATATAATATAGTTGTTACAGATTGCGGTTTTGGAGAGAAAATTGGAAGAAAAGATCAGAAAAATATTAAAAGAGCAGGTAGACCCGGTTCTTTCGCAGCATTTCGGAGGAGCGAGTCTTACCGGATATGAGAATGGAATCGCATTTGTGAGACTGACAGGGGCGTGTGCTCAGTGTCCGTCGGCACAGGAAACACTTGAAAGTGTTGTTAAGGATTTCGTGATGGGCGGATGCCCTCAGGTGGAAGATGTTGTTCTTGACACATCTGTCAGCGAAGATCTCCTTGATATGGCCAGGAAGATTCTCAAAGGAGAAGTAAAAGACGATTAAATATGCAATTGGTATGAATATTGCTTTTTAATAAAGGGAAAGTTATTTTTGTTCATTTTTTTCGGATCACAATTCAGTGTCCGATGTAAAAACAATAAGAAGGAGTGATTTTATTATGCTAATGACAGGCGAACAGTACATTGAGAGCTTAAGAAAGCTGAAGACAAGAGTTTACATGTTTGGTGAAAAGATCGACAACTGGGTGGATCACCCTATTATCAGACCTTCAATCAATTGCGTAAAGGTTACTTACGATTTGGCACAGGATCCTGAATACAAGGATCTCATGACAGTTAAGTCAAACCTTACCGGCGAAACAGTTAACAGATTCGCTCATCTGCATCAGAGTACAGAAGACCTGAAAAACAAGGTTAAAATGCAGAGACTGTGCGGACAGAAGACAGGTTCATGCTTCCAGAGATGTGTAGGTATGGACGCATTCAATGCAATGTTCTCATCAACATTTGAAATCGATAAGAAGTATGGCACGAAGTACCATGAGAACTTCACTAACTTCCTCAAGATGGTTCAGGAAAAGGATCTGGTAGTTGACGGAGCTATGACAGACCCTAAGGGCGACAGAGGACTGGCACCGCACGCTCAGAAGGACAAGGATCTCTTCGTAAGGATCAAGGAAAGAAGAGAAGACGGAATCGTTGTTTGCGGAGCCAAGTGCCACCAGACAGGTTCAATCAACTCACACTGGCATATTGTAATGCCTACACAGGCTATGAGAGAAGAAGACGCTGATTATGCTGTAGCATTTGCTTGTCCATCAGATGCTGACGGTATGTACATGATTTACGGAAGACAGTCATGTGATACAAGAAAGATGGAAGAAGGAGCTGACATCGATCTGGGTAACGCTAAGTACGGCGGACAGGAAGCACTGGTAGTATTTGACGATGTATTTATTCCAAATGAATATGTATTCCTGGCAGGCGAATATGAATTTGCAGGCATGGTTGTTGAAAGATTTGCAGGATATCACAGACAGTCATACGGCGGCTGCAAGGTTGGCGTAGGTGATGTTCTTATCGGAGCTGCTGCTCTGGCTGCTGAATACAACGGAGCTCAGAAGGCATCACATATTAAGGACAAGCTCATCGAAATGACTCACCTGAACGAAACTCTGTACTGCTGTGGTATCGCATGCTCAACAGAAGGATACAAGACTGAAGCCGGAAACTATCAGATCGATCTGCTCCTGGCTAATGTATGTAAGCAGAATATCACAAGATTCCCTTACGAAATCGTTAGACTGGCAGAAGACATTGCAGGCGGCCTGATGGTAACAATGCCTTCAGAGGTTGACTTCAAGTCGGACCTGAAGGTTGGAAGAAACGGCGAGACTATCGGTGAAGTATGCAACAGATTCTACGCTGCAGCTCCATCATGCACAACTGAACAGAGAATGAGAGTTCTGAGACTGATCGAAAACCTGTGCCTGGGCGCAGCAGCAGTCGGTTACAGAACTGAATCAATGCACGGTGCAGGATCACCTCAGGCTCAGAGGATCATGATACAGAGACAGGGCAACATCGAAGGCAAGAAGGCTCTGGCAAAGGATATCGCCGGAATCAAATAACTTCGATACAGGCAGTATCAACAGACAGTGAGCGGTTGGGTCGCTTTGACAATCAGAGCGACCCCGTTTTTTAGAAAGGAAAGTTAATTTATTAACATGAAGTGCGGAGTTAAATTCTGTGGTGGCTGCAATCCACATTATCAGAGAGGCGATGCGTATCGCAAAATCAAGGCGGACCTGCCGGAAATCGATTTTGAGTATGCGGAGGAGGGTACTGACTACGATCAGCTTCTTGTGATAGGAGGATGTTCCGCCTGCTGTCCTTTGATCGATCAGTACACTGTCGAAGATGAGGTTTTCAAAATGTGGTCTGAAGACCATATCGATAAAATAGAATCGAAACTTGAAGACAGACTTCAAAAATAATTAGTACGACGGAGGAATTTTTAATGAAAAATTGGAAAGAGCTTTATGATGCTAAGAAAATGACATCGGATGAAGCCGTTAAGCTTATTAAATCCGGTGATAAGGTAGTTTTTCAGCACGATGTCGGTGAACCCGAAGAACTGGTAAGAGCGATGATCAGAAACGCTGATAACTACAGAAATGTTGAGATTTCTCACATGTTCTCACTGGGACCCGGAGAATATTGTAAGGAGGAGTACAAGGATAATTTCCACCCTAACATGTGGTTCGTTTCCGGCCAGACGAGAAAAGCCGTAAACACATGGGGAGACTATACATCGGTCTTCTTCCACGAACTTCCGGAACTTATGAGACAGGGAAGAGTGCAGGTTGATGTGGTTCTCATCAATGTTTCCAAGCCGGACAAGCTCGGGTTCGTATCAACGGGTGTTTCCGGAGACTATACGATGCAGGCAATCAAATCAGCTAAGACTGTAATCGCACAGGTGAACGAACATGTTCCTTTCTCATTTGGAGATGTGGTTTTCTCACTTATGGATTATGCTGATGCTGTTGTTGAATATGATGAACCGCTTCCAACCATTCCTGCATCAAAAATCGGTGATGTTGAAGCTGAAATAGGAAAGCACTGCGCAAGCCTCATTCAGGACGGCGCCACTCTTCAGCTGGGTATAGGATCCATTCCTGACGCTGTTTGCGCTCAGCTTGGAAACAAGAAGCATCTGGGACTCCATTCAGAGATGCTGGGAGACGGAGCTATGAAGCTTTACTACGACGGCGTGATGGATAACACGATGAAATCCTTCGACCAGGGTCTCATGGTTGCCAACTTCGTAATGGGCAGTCAGGAACTCTACGATTTCTGCGACTACAATCCTATCGTCAGAATAATGCCGGTTGATTATGTGAATGACCCTACGGTAATCATGAACTGCAGCAAGATGGTGGCAATCAACGGTGCTTTGGGCTGTGACCTCTATGGACAGGTTGCTGCTGATACGATGGGCGGAGACAAGCAGTTCTCAGGTGTTGGCGGTCAGGTTGACTTTATCCGCGGTGCCGCAATGGCAAGAGACGGACAGGGCGTTGGAATCATCGCTATGCCTTCGATGACAGTGAAGAAGGATGGAACCAAGATTTCCAAGATCACTGCACATCTGGCAGACAAGCAGGTTGTTACCGACTCCAGAAATGACACTGAATATGTCGTTACCGAATACGGTATCGCTGATCTGTGGGGCAAAACAAATGCCGACAAGGCAAGAGCTCTTATCGACATCGCACATCCTGACTTCAGACCTGAACTGAAAGATCAGATGGAGGAAATGTTTCACCAGAAATATTGATAGGTAAATATTGAATGCAGATATTATAAGGAGGTAATTATTATGCAGGCTTTAAAATTAGTTCCAACTATTTATTATTTTGATACTTTTAAGGACTTCAACGATGAATTCAAATTCGGTAAGGGCGACATCCTGGTAACAAACGAATGGATGTACAAGCCTTATGTTGAGGGTCTTGGTATTGATATGCCCGTTATCTTCCAGGAAAAATACGGTGCAGGCGAACCTACGGATGAAATGATGGACGCAATGAAAGTCGACATGGACAAGTATGAATATGACAGGATCGTCGCTTTCGGCGGCGGTACGATCGTTGACTGCTGTAAGGTTCTGGCTTGCGAAATTCCCGACAAGGTTGCAGATCTGTACACAGACAAATATCCTTGCAAGAAGATAAAAAAGCTGATTGCCGTTCCAACAACCTGCGGAACAGGTTCAGAGGTTACAAATGTAGCGGTAGCATCAATTCCTTCAATGAATCTGAAGAAGGGTATTGCCACTCCTGATACTTTTGCCGATGCTGCAGTTCTTATTCCGGAATCACTTCAGGGACTGCCTGATAAGGTATTCGCAACATCATCGGTAGATGCGCTTATTCACGCAGTTGAGAGTTTCCTCTCACCGAAGGCTTCACCGTTCACAGAAATCCTGTCGAAGCAGGCTATCTCAATGATCATGGGCGGATACAAGAAGATCGTAGAAAGAGGCGGAAACACTGCTGAAAACAGAAAAGATCTGCTCAAGGACTTCTGCCTTGCAGCAACATATGCAGGAATCGCTTTCGGCAATGCAGGATGCGCTGCTGTACACGCTCTGTCATATGCACATGGCGGAGCATTCCACATCCCTCACGGCGAAGCTAACTTCATCTGCTTCACAGAAGTGTTCAAGATGTACATGAGAAAGCAGCCTGTAGGCAAGATTCAGGAAGCCAACAAGCTCTTCTGCGATGTTCTTGGCTGCAGCGAAGCCGATGTATATGATGAACTGGACGCATTCCTGGGCAGGATTCTTGAGAAAAAACCTCTTAGAGAATACGGCATGACAGAGGATCAGGTTGCTCCGTTTGCAAAGTCAACCATCGAGAACCAGCAGAGACTTCTCGGAAACAACTATGTTCCTCTCACTGAAGAAGAAATTGCTGAGATATTCCGGAATCTCTACTAAAAACAAGCATAATAAAATCATCATGGAGCCGGGGAATTTTCCCCCGGCTTCTTTTGTGCGCAAAGCGGAGCACTTCGCCTGAACAGGGCTGACAGGAAGCCGGAGAGCCTTTGTTACGCCGCGAACGACAAGCACCGCATTTGCGGATACGAATCAAACCTGTGGAGACTTTGTCTGATAAAGATGCGGTGATGGTGAGGTTTATAACGGGATGTCGATACTACATTTAATAATGTCATGTCCAAATGGTGCAAATGCTGACCGAGATTGCCGCTTTTGCACCAACATGAGGTTCCTGTTGCTGAAATACTACACCAATTCAACACATTTGTATATATAATTAGTAATTGAACAAAAATACAAATAATGATACTATTATGAGCATGTAAAACATGAAAAAAATCCCAAAGAAGGAGCAGTTTATATGCAGAAAGCAATGCTTAATGAAAACATAATAATAAAAGAGCCGAGTAAGAATCTGAGGGCTCTCGGCAGAAATGCACTGGCAGGGAAATGGAAAGTCACCATCATCACGATGTGCGTATTGTTTCTCATCCAGTCAGTTCCACCGACGATTTTTGATGGAATCTTTGGTACCAATATGTTGTCCGTATTTACAAACAACGGTATAACCTTCGGATTGGAAGCGGATATGTATGCCCGGCTCACCAACAGCCTGCCGCACTACTGTTTTCTGAGTGCGGTCTATATAGTGCTGGTGGCAGGTGCTCTCCAGCTCGGTTTGTCCATTTTCGCTCTGGGTGTTTTCAGAGGTGCTGATATACATGTATCCGACATACTTCTCGGATTTGAGAAGTTCGGTAAGGCTCTTGGACTTTGCCTTTTCCAGACGCTTTTCATTTCTCTCTGGACGATGCTCCTTGTCGTACCGGGAATAATTGCTGCCATCCGATACAGTCAGGCATTCTTCATTCTGGCAGATGACAGTTCCAAGGGCATCAGACAGTGCATGAATGAATCAAAGGCGATGATGAGGGGAAATAAGACAAAGTACTTCTGTCTCGGATTATCATTCATCGGGTGGAGTCTTTTATCCTCGATCCCATCGTCGATCGTGAGCAATATCGGACTGATAATGTCCAATAACATATATATAATTTCACTGTTTGCAATTGCAGGAAGTCTCTTCATGGCTCCTGTAGTGGCATACATATATTCAACATTTGCCGGTTTTTATGAGATCCTTGCAGGTCATCTTATCAAGGAGACGATTCCCGTTCCTGTCACAGCAGAAGAAGCACAGAAGGCATATGTGCAGTCAAACTCTTCTGAAGGAGCGGATGCCGCTGAAGAAGAAGCGAAGCAGGGATCTGAAGAGGTGAATACTGCCGGGGGAAAGAAAAGGCACGAAGAAGATAAACCCAAGGGAAATGACGAAGAAACGAAAGGGGAAAGAGATGAACAGCAATAAGAAGCCCGAAACCGAAAATTTTAAATTCATGTGCAACAGAGAGTGTGAGTATTTTCCCTGCCACGAGGTGGATGATCCGGATGAATTCAACTGTCTGTTCTGCTACTGTCCGCTCTATACGCTGGGTCACGAATGCGGAGGTAATTTCGTGTATACGGAGAAGGGTATCAAGGACTGTTCAAACTGTATGATCCCTCACAGCAGGGGTGCGTATGACCACATAATGGACAAATCCGAATTGCTGATTGAAATGGCCAGGAAGAAATAAGCATAAACAATCGCGTCATGAACAGCCATGCTGCCGGCTTTGGCCGCATGCTGCAGACGCTGAGGCAAAATAACAATAAAAATGAACGGCTGCGCGGTTCATTTTTTTATTCAGTTTTGGTAGAATTGAACTCGGGGAAAGAAAGGACTGAATTCATGGCAAAGGAAATCAAACTAGAATGCGGTGCAACTATTGTCGCAGAACGAATTGAGCAGGTAAGATCCGTAGCCTTCGGTATATGGGTAAGTTCGGGTTCTGTATTTGAAAATGATTTTAACAACGGTACTTCCCATTTCATTGAGCACATGATGTTCAAGGGGACTGAAAAGAGGACGGCAAGGCAGATTGCTGAGGAAATGGACAGGATAGGCGCTTCCTTTAACGCTTTTACCGGCAAGGAGGCGACCTGCTATTATTTCAGAACGATTTCTTCAAATCTGTATACAGGTGCGGAAATCCTCTTCGATATGCTCACGGATTCCCGTTTTGATACAGAGGAGATGGACAAGGAAAGGAAAGTAGTCCTGGAAGAGATAAAAATGGTCAGTGATACACCTGATGACGATGTTCATGATACCATCTCAAGCATTGTCAACAACAACAATCCTCTTTGCAGGAATATACTCGGCTCACCTGAGAGCCTCGAAAGAATCGACAGAGATGTTATGCTGGAATATTTCAAAAGCAGATATGCCAGAAATGGAATCGTGATTGCCGTCGCCGGAAATTTCGATGAGGATGAACTCGTCAGATTTTGTGAGGGCAGGATGGATTCTCTGAACGAGAAGCTTCCGGAAAACGAAAGAATAATCAAGACATACGAGAGACAGTTCAGCGTGAAGAAGAGGGATATAGAACAGACGCATATATGCCTGGCAACTCCAACGGTTTCTTCCAATGATGATATGTACTACACCTTCGCCCTTATGAACAATATATTGGGCGGCTCGATGAGCTCAAGGCTGTTCCAGAATATTCGTGAACAGAAGGGTCTGGCATATTCGGTCTGTTCCACCAGCACCTGCAACAGCTTCAGCGGGTATCTGAATATCTATGCAGGAGTGGCTCATGACAAGATAGCGGAGACGATAAAGGAAATCCGCATTGAACTGGAGAAGCTGGCGGCTCACGGCGTTACAGAGGACGAGCTGTTTATGGCGAAGACCCAGGCTGAAACGGCATTTATCTTCTCCCTTGAGAATACAGCCACTCTCATGTTCTCATTAGGGCGGCATAAGCTGCTGATGAACAGGATTTTTTCTGTCGATGAAGCCATAGAAAAATACAATAGGGTTTCCGGAGAGGACATACTCAAGGCGGCAGAAATGATCTCGGATTTCGGAAACTACAGCTGTGCTGCCGTTACAGGCGTTGAATTTGATCCGGAGGAATATATAAGACAATGATAATCAGGATCAGAAGCCTTTCCGGGGAATACCCGTCATATGAAACCGAAGGGTCGGCAGGGATGGATATCAGGGCATTTCTCGATGAACCGGTGACCATCATGCCATGGAAGAGGAGCCTGATCTCCACAGGTCTTTTCATGGAGATCCAGCCCGGTTTCGAAGTTCAGATAAGAGCCAGAAGCGGACTTGCCGTTAAACACGGTATCGGTCTCGTCAACGGTATAGGTACGATTGACAGCGATTACAGGGGAGAGGTAAAGGTAGCACTGGTGAATATGAGCGATGAGCCATTTATCGTCAACTCAGGCGACAGAATTGCTCAGATGGTAGTTGCAGGGCTTCCTGAGGTAAAAATCGTGCCTTCGGAAGAGCTCAGTGAAACCGACAGGGGAAAAGGCGGATTCGGCCATACCGGGATATAGGGATGATAAAAAGAACAGATATAGAAAACAGAGAAAAATACATGCTTTCAAGATATGCCACCAGATCGGCAGAAAGCAAAGGCAGACTGAAGCCTGAAGATAAATGCGATATCAGAACTGATTTCCAGCGCGACAGGGACAGAATAGTCCATTCCAAATCCTTCAGACGACTCATGCACAAGACACAGGTGTTTCTGGCACCGGAGGGGGATCATTTCAGAACCAGACTCACTCACACCGTCGAGGTTTCCCAGATTGCGAGAACTATAGCAAGGGGTCTGGCATTAAATGAGGATCTTACGGAGGCCATTGCCATGGGACACGATCTGGGGCATACACCCTTCGGACACAGCGGAGAGCTTATTCTCAACGAAATATACAGCAAAGGGTTCAGACACAATGTGCAGAGCCTACGTGTGGTTGATGTGATTGAAAACAATGGCAGGAAACGAGGCATGAACCTCACCATGGAAGTGAGGGACGGGATCCTGAACCATACAGGTCCGGTCATGCCTTTCACTCCTGAAGGGCAGGTGGTGAAAACCAGCGACAGGATAGCGTATATAAACCACGACATTGATGATGCGCTGCGAAGCGGAGTGATAGGAACAGAAGACCTGCCAAAGGAGAGCATCGAGATTCTCGGGAACACTCATAAGAAGCGAATAGATACTCTCGTAAAGGATATGATAGAAACGAGTGACGGCAGTCCTGTTATCCGATTGAGTGAAGAGAAACTGAAGGCTATGAACGACCTCAGAGCTTTCATGTTCAGAAATGTTTACCACAACAAGGCGGTCAGGATAGCGGAAGATGTGAATCGCGTAGAAAACATCATCAGGTCGCTGTTTGAATACTATATGAACAATTTCGAGAAGCTGCCTGCGGATTTTGTGGAAATGCGAGACAGCTGCTCTACGGAGGAACTTGTTAAGGATTACATAGCCAGCATGACGGACAGATACGCCCTGAATGTGTACAGAGAACTCTTCGTAAGCGCTGACTGGAAATAAAAAAATCATTTACAATTAAAGGAAAAATCCGACCCTTGTCGTATGTAGTATTGATGAGGGTTTTTTATAGGGGCGATTGTGGCAGATTACAGAAACAGTTCAAAAGTTGATATTGTTGAAGAAATAAAAAGCAGGTGTAACATTGCTGATGTTATAGGCAGGGTGGTTACTCTCAAAAAGGCCGGAAGCACGCTCAAAGGCCTTTGCCCGTTTCATAAGGAGAAAACACCTTCTTTTGTTGTTTATGAGGCAAGTCAGAGGTATAAGTGCTTCGGTTGTAATGAGGGGGGAGATGTGCTGAATTTCGTCCAAAAGTATTACAATCTTGATTTTCGTGAAGCTGTTGAAATGCTTGCCGGAGAATACGGAATAGAAATTCCGGAGGGCAGTTTCGGGACGGGAACGAAAAAAAACGAAGAGTATTTTAAGATAAACAGGGAAGCGGCAATCTTCTTCTACAGAGCCATGAGGGAGAAAAGAAATCCAGGCATGCCGTATATGCTCAGGCGAGGGATCACAAGAGAGACGCTGGATGAATTCGGTATCGGCTATGCCGACGGGACATGGACGAGCCTGTCAGACCATCTGACGGGCATGGGATTTAAAAAAGAAGATATCCTCAGGCTGGGTCTGGCTTCCGAGAAAGGCGGCAGATATTACGATAAATTCAGAAACCGGGTGATATTCCCCATTAAAAATACCGCGGGCAAGGTGATCGGCTTTGGCGGCAGGATCCTCGATAAGGGAGAACCTAAATACCTTAACTCTCCCGAATCCTCCGTTTTTCTGAAAAAAAGCAATCTCTACGGGCTCAATCTGGCAAAAGAGCATATTTCCGGCGATAACTGCATTATCCTTGTTGAAGGATATATGGATGTGATATCCCTCTACCAGGCGGGGATAAGGAATGTATCAGCTTCTTTAGGAACTGCACTTACGGATGGTCAGGCGAGACTCATCAAGCGGCATACTTCGAATGTCATACTCTCCTATGATGCAGATGCACCCGGGCAGCAAGCCGCACTCCGGGGGCTGGACATTCTCTACGGTGCGGGCTGCAGAGCGAAGGTTCTGGTTGTGGATGACGGCAAGGATCCCGATGAATTCATAAAGTCAAACGGCAGAGCTGCTTTCCTGGAACTTGCTGCGAAGGCTCTTCCATATGGAGACTACAAGCTTGCAAAAGCAAGAGAAAAGTACGATTTGAGCGATGACCGGCAGCGGGTGGATTACTCCAGAGAAGCCATAGAAATCTTGAGAGGCATGAAGCCGGTGGAGGCAGACATATACATGGGACGTCTCGCCGAGGAAACCGGAATTTCGGAAATGGCACTGAGAAGCGAATATGAAGAGGATGCTTCTATGCCTGCAAAGTCTGCTTTTGCATCATCAAAAGCGAAGGCCGTATCTTCTGCGATAACTGAAACCGAACAGAATCTGCTGAAGCTCATGCTCATAGATCATGACTATACCGCAATACCCGAAGATATTGCTGATTCGGTTTTCAGAGATCCTGTCGGAGAGAGTATTTTCAGAGCGATAAAAGAAGTAGACAAGGTCGAAAGACCTCTCAATATGGCAGCGATCCATGACAGGCTCGATGTTAACGCCTCGGAAATGCTGAACAGGATAGCAGAGAATATAATAATACAGGCGGATAATGAAGAAGAAATATATGAGGACTGCATAGCGCATGTCAGACTTCAGAAATTGGAGAGAGAGGATGCGGAAATATCCGCAATACTCAGCAAGGAAGGAAATGACACCGATTCGGAAGAATTGAACAGGCTGATGCAGAGAAGACAGGAAATACAGAAGCTTATTAAAGGATAAGGGGGTAAAAATGGCGAAACAGAACAAAACGCAGGAAGAGCTTCAGCTGGAACACTTCCGAAACAGAATTGCCTACATAAAGGACAATTACGAGGGAGATGAAAGGGAGACTTTTGGCGCATCCAGAGAAAAGGTGAAAAGCATAATCGATGAGCTTTCGGAAAAGATGGCATCATCGAAAGGTAAGGTTACTTTTCTCGATGTTGCCGATTATCTGTGCGATGTGGAACTTGACAAGCAGCAGATCGACGAAATATACAGCACACTCAATGAGAAGGGCTACCATATATACAATGAGAATGAGCCCGATGATAAGGAACTGAAAAAGATCGATGCCGAGGACGGCGAAGATACGGACATGGATTCCGAGATAGCAAAGGGCACCAAGGAGATCGACCTGGAGGCTTCAGTGTCAAAGACAGTTGCCGTAGACGATCCCGTAAGGATGTATCTCAAGGAAATAGGAAAGGTTCCCCTTCTGACCGCCGAGGAGGAAGTGGAACTGGCCAAGAGGATGGAAGCTGGGGATGATTATGCCAAGCAGAAGCTCTGTGAAGCAAATCTGAGGCTGGTGGTTTCCATTGCCAAAAAATATGTGGGGAGAGGAATGCTGTTTCTCGACCTCATTCAGGAAGGCAACCTGGGGCTGATAAAGGCTGTTGATAAGTTCGATTATACCAAGGGTTATAAATTCAGCACCTATGCCACCTGGTGGATCAGGCAGGCTATCACCAGATCCATCGCCGATCAGGCGAGAACTATCAGGATCCCGGTTCACATGGTTGAAACTATAAACAAGCTTATCAGAGTCTCGAGACAGCTTTTGCAGGAAAACGGGAGAGAACCGACTCCTGATGAAATAGCTGCGGAAATGGGAATCACGGTGGAAAAGGTTCGCGAGATCCTCAAGATCGCGCAGGAACCGGTGTCCCTTGAGACTCCTATCGGTGAAGAGGAGGACAGCCATCTGGGAGACTTCATACCTGATGATGATGCTCCGGCTCCTGCAGAAGCGGCAGCATTCAGCATGCTCAAGGAGCAGCTGGTGGAAGTTCTGAGCACCCTTACCGACAGAGAACAGAAGGTTCTCAAGCTCAGATTCGGTCTTGAAGACGGAAGAGCCCGGACTCTCGAAGAGGTGGGCAAGGAATTTGATGTTACCCGTGAACGAATCAGGCAGATCGAGGCCAAGGCACTGAGAAAGCTTCGCCATCCTACCAGAAGCAAGAAACTGAAGGATTATCTGGAATAGAATGAACAGACTCACTGACAGACTTCAGCTTATAGCTGATCAGATCGACAGCGGAGAAACCATGGCCGATATCGGTACCGACCATGGTTTTTTGCCAATATATCTCAAGGAGAATGATATATCACCGGCCGTTATCATGTGTGATATCAGCGAGCCTTCCCTGGCAAAGGCGAAGGCAGCCGCAGGCGCATATCAGTTTGGCGGGGAGGTGGATTTCCGTGCAGGCGATGGTCTTAAGGTGCTGAAAAGCGGCGAGGTCGATGATATCGTAATAGCCGGAATGGGAGGCATGCTCATAAAGGATATACTCGATGCAGATAGGGATAAGACCTGCAGCTTCAAAAAGTATATCCTCCAGCCGAGAAATAATGCGGGACTGCTGAGGTACTGGCTGATATCATCGGGCTTCACTATCCTCTCAAACAGGCTTGTCAGAGAGGGGAAGTTCATCTGTGAGCTTATTACCGCAGTACCGCCTAAAGCCTCTCAGAAGGGCAGCCGGACTCTCACAGAGGGTCTTCCGCCACCGGGTTCGGCCTGCTGGGATTTTCCGGAGGATATGCGGGAATCGTCGCCTGAGCTTGCGGAGGAATACGCACTTGTGAAGCTGGGGATAGAAGAAAAGATAAGAAAAGGCATTCTGAAGAGCTGCAATATCTGCGAAGCCGATATTGCGGCGGTGGAAAAACGCATGGAGTATTTCAGGAAGATGGCTGATGGCTGAGGGATGATGTGACAGGTGATATGCAGCCTTTTTAACAGGAGGGAAAATGAAATACAGAGATTTTATAGATTTAATAGAGGAGATAGCACCAAAGGAAGCGTATAAAGACACAGACAATTCAGGCGTTCAGATTTATACGGGCAGAGAACAGATAAACAGGGTTCTCGTGTGCCTTGAAATCAACATGGATGTGCTGGAGGAAGCAAAGGCGGAAAAGGCGGACATGATACTGACACATCATCCGCTGATTTTCGATCCGCCATATGCGATCGAGCACGATGATTATCCGGGAAGATATATACTTGAGGCAATAAAGAATGACATCTGCGTTTATTCAGCACATCTGTCCTTTGATTTCGCACCGGAAGGAAACAATGCATATATATCAAAGCTACTCGGGCTTTTTGTAAGGGAAGCGGGCTCTGCCGATGCCGGATATTTCGGACAGCTTCCGGAACCCATGAGCTTTTCCCGGGTATGCGGATATGTTGAGGAGTGCCTGGAACTGCCTGAAGGATATATCAGATGTGTTGACGGCGGCAAGGAGAAGCTTGTCAGTGTAGGCTGGTGTACAGGGGCAGGAGGGGAGTATCTGTATAAGGCTGCAGCCGCAGGATGCGATCTGTTCATTACCGGCGATGTGAAGCTCCATGAGGCACAATATGCCAAAGCCGGGGGCATGTCTGTGATCGATGCGGGTCATTACGGAACCGAGAAGATATTCACCGAGAACATGGCGCATCAGCTGTTTGTCAGATCAGCCGAAAAAGGCTTGACAGTTGATGTTATAATGGCTAAGGCGAATACAAATCCATATACATTGTGAGTGTTTTCAGTATGAGCTATTTAATTCTTTTGGGTAAGACAGGCAATCGCGCAGAGCTTCGGGCTCTGTGAGGAAAGTCCGGGCTCCGCAGGGCAGGGATGCCGGATAACGTCCGGCGCAGGTAACTGTAGGGAAAGTGCAACAGAAACATACCGCCTAAGGGCTTCGGCCACGGTAAGGGTGAAATCGTGAGGTAAGAGCTCACGGGGATGCATGGTAACATGTATCTCGTGTAAACCCCATTCGGAGCAAGACCAAGCAGGCTTCAGGGCTTCGGCCCGGTGGCGGCCCGTCACCGCCGGAAGGTAGGTCGCTTGAGTCTGCCGGTAACGGCAGATCGAGATAGATGATTGCTTAATACAGAACCCGGCTTATGTCTTGCCCAATTTGTTTTTGACGCTCATCTGCCATATGTCATTAGAGTTTAATAATTAGTATTTACAGGTTTTATCGTCTAGCGGCGAAAAGGGGGAATATCAGTGTCAGTGGCACTCAGTTTAATATTAGTCGTTTTCTTTTTGTTCATGAATGCTTTTTTTTGTTGTGGCCGAGTTTGCACTGGTCCGGGTGCGAAAATCGCAGCTGCAGATTTCGGAGGAAGAGGGAAAGAGCGGGGCAAAAGCCGCACTCAAGGTGGCAAACAATGTGAATGCTTATCTTTCTGCGTGTCAGCTGGGTATAACCCTGGCTTCGCTGGCTCTGGGCTGGCTGGGGGAACCGGCGGTGTCGGCACTTATCCGTCCGGGTCTCAGGGTGTTTGAACTTTCCGAATCCGCAATATCAGCACTGGCAGTGGCTATAGGATTCGCACTCGTAACCGCTCTGCACATAGTAGTCGGTGAGCTGATACCAAAGTCATTAGCGATATTTTCCACGGATAAATATGCGAGATTAACGGCTCCGCCCCTTGTCTGGTTTTACCGTTTGACTGCTCCCGTGATGTGGCTGTTCAACACCGTAACTAATGGTGTGATGAAGCTGATGGGACACGATGCGGCCAATGAACATCAGGTTTATACTGCCGAAGAGATACAGCTTCTGCTGGATGAAAGCACAGAAAGCGGTATCATATATCCGGAACAGAACGAATTTGTAAGCAATATATTTGAGATATACAACAAAGATGTGTCGGCGATAATGACGCCGAGGACGAGTATAGAATGCTTCGATCTGGAATTGCCTTACAGTGAAAATCTTGAGATGATAAAACGCTGCAAATATACCAGATACCCGGTGTGCAGGGGCGATAAAGACAACATAGAGGGATTCATACACATCAAGGATCTTTGCTGGCAGGACGATAAGATAAGCGGGACGGATTATACGAATCTTCTCGTACGTGAAATCGTTGCTATCGCACGAACCTTACCAATGAGCAGACTCATGCATATAATGCAGGACAAGGAGACGAAGTTTGTTTTAGTGGTGGATGAATATGGAGGAACCGCGGGCATAGTCACTGCGTCTGATGTAACGAAGGAAATAATAGGCAACATAAATGATGATGAATATATACACAGTGCTGATTCCGAAGTCATATCACTCAGCTACGACAGCTTTCTTATAGACGGCTCCCTGCCTATTGACGACCTCGCGGAAATCATCGGATTTGAGCATGAAGAAATGGAAGAATGCGAAACGGCTGCGGGACTGCTGCTTAACCTGTTTGACCGGATACCGGAGAAGAATGACAGCATAACAATACAGTACAAAAACACTAAAGTCACATTTACAGCCGTCGGTATGGAACGCCGCCGCATCAGCAAAATCAGGGTGCAGATAGAAAGACAGCAAGAGGAAGCGGGCGGAGGCAAAAGGTAAGGAATGTACCCCCCCTTGCGGTCATTATAAACTCTCGGCATCAAAAACGTTGAAGTTTCAATGTTTTTAGTGCATTTCTTCTTAAATCCCCCACACATTATTTTTACAAAAGAAGGGTAAATTTTCAGAGTAAGTTCCACAGCAGGCAAAGGTGGCGTTTGCCCTTGAAAACACCGGAATTTAGCCGGGTAAAAATATTAACAGTGTGGACAAAAACAGTATTTTCGGATGACGCTTCTTCGATTACCATGAAAAAGGACATGCAGTCGCACCCCGAAAAAGAAGGTTTTTCGAGTTAAATTCCATCCTGTCTGCAGTTACTTTGAGAATCCCAGGATGATTATGACAGGTTTTAAGATAAAATAGTTGACGTACAGAATCCTGTACTTTATAATAAAGGCAGGAAAGGAGCGATGAAACTATGATTGCTGTCAATTATACACAGTTCCGAAACGGAATGAAAAGCTACATGGATCTCGTAACGGAAGACTATGAGGCTATAGTCGTTACGCGAAAAGAGAATAAAAATGTTGTGATTATCTCTGAAGAGACTTATAACAATCTTCTTGAAAACATCCATGTCATGGGAAACAAAGCAAACTATGACTGGCTAATGGAATCCAAGAAGCAGCTTGAATCCGGCAAAATCAAAAAAAGAGAATTGATAGAGGGTTCTGATGAATAAACTTTTCACGGATAATGGCTGGAGAGATTATGTCTATTGGGAAACAGAGGACAGAAAAACTCTCAAGAGAATAAACAAGCTCATTGATGATATCAGCAGAAATGGTAACGAAGGTATTGGGAAGCCAGAGCCTCTTTCCGGTGATTTGTCTGGCTTTTGGAGTAGAAGAATCAATGACAAAGACAGGTTGATATAT
>JAUMVV010000023.1 GCA_030529985.1 Bacillota bacterium | reverse complement strand
TATTTACTGGACTCGACGGGTTTTTATACTTATTTTTCTGCAAAAGTCAGGGTATAAGCGGAAGAACACAATACGTCTACAGACTATAAGTGTATCAAAAGAGAAAGAACATCATCGCTTGCTTTAAAGCATTGATGGTGTTCTTCCGAAAAATTATTCCCATGCACTATTTACAAGTGGAATAACACATGGTTTCTGAATGAAGATAGATCTAAGTTGTTTTAATCAGAGCATGTATTGTAAAGAATGAAATAGCAATACTCGTTTCCATACTCTTTGAGCCATGTGACCAACTCATACATGTTCATAGCGAGTGCGATGCACTGGACAGCGGTCACATCGAACATGTTTGTCAGTCCGGTATCCCGGATAGCGAGGATCTGCTCTTTTACCGAAGGCGGCATTGTGGAAACGATCCTGCATTCATCGACTCCGGGCACCAGATTCAGACCGGAGCCGTTGTCCCATCGCACCATGATATTACCGATAGCGTCCACGCCTTCTACGGTGCCTCTGGTGCCGACAGGCGGTGCTTGTGGATCATCCATTTTCAGAAGTTCGATTCGTATGGCAACCGGGTACTGCTCACGGAGGCGGTTCAATGTGCCCTTGTTCATGATCATGCCTCCTTCGGTGCTATGTTCCTCCATGCTGAATTGCCATCGAGGTTTTGAAGCAGAATCTTCCGTGATGCTTTATAACTGTCACCGATGAAACCGAGGCGGAGGAGGAAACAGCGGAATGCGTACTTCGCATTTTCTGCTGGTTTGTCCTTTGCTGTGATCCGCTTGCTCTCTTTAGCCTTGCTGCAAAGGGCTGTGACGAAATCCATGTAGACTCGTATCTCTTCAGGTGAGGAATCCGGTCGGAACCATGCAAAGTCCAGTTTGCCATCCTTTTCCCCAACCATAAGGCTTTCGGCTCCGATGGCTTTTCTGATCAGGCCTTCTTTGGATTCGATCAAGGCTTCCAGTCTGGAAATCTCATCTCCGGTCATCATAGGCATCTGGATGGCTATTCCGCTGCGGTTTTCCTGCGGAGTGAATCTGGCATCTGCGATGGCATCAAAGACTTGCTCCACCTCGTGGCTGTCTGTAATGTTATTTAAGATGAGTATGCCTTCTCGGTCGACCGTGAAATAGTTGATCTCGTAGGCGCAGGTTGGCACACCTTTGTAGATGGCATCAACTCCGATGGTATTGCCTACAGTCTGTGTGAGCCGCTTTCTCTCTTTACCTGTGGCGTTGTAATTTACTTTCATTTCGTGCTCCTTTCATGTGCAGCTACAATTTCGGTATGTACATATACGCTCTAAATGACTGAAATAGCAAGCAAATAGGCTACAATAGCAAAATAAAAAGACCACGCGTTTGCATGGTCTTGATATTGAAGATTGTGGTTTTAGCTGACATCCCTGTCAATTACCAACCTTAGGCGGTTTTCTATTGATGGTGTTCCGGTGACGGCTCTCCATCAACGGCTGTCCGCTGGCAGATTGCAGCATGTCCAATCAGGTGCTTAGTTTTTAACGAGGGTCGAAACGCTCTTCACATCCACCTTGGAAGTATCTCCGTCAATAATAGTTCCTTCGAATTCGACCAGCACCTCGGCACCCACGGTATGACCGTCAAGAAGATGGATGTTTGCATTCGTAACATCAAACCTGAATAAGGTATCGTCATCCGCCTTGATCGTTATTTTAGTCGTCTGTTCATCTGCAGTAAATTCAGTGATTATGCCCTTGAGAGGGCTTGTGATTCCTGCAGGTGCAGTGCTCGTCTGAGTGGTAGTCTCCGTGGTCGGTTCCGCAGTGGTTTCTGTCACCGTGGAAGTCGTAGGTTCTGTAGTGGGTTTGGCAGTCGTGGTAGTTGTGGTTGCAGTGGTTGTTGTCGTTGGATGCTTATCCGGATCCTTCGTGGTCAGAGCATCTGAAAAGATGTAGCGATCCTTTCCCTTATATTCAATCCTGCTCCAGCCGTCGGAAAGGATGCCGGTGCGTGTGAGCTTCGTGCCCTTTTTAAGAGTTGCCACAACTTCAGTTGCAGTGGAGCTTCCGGCTCTCACATTAACAACCTCCTTGGTCCATACGGTTTGTGTAACCATCTTTACGGTTACAGTTTCCTTGTGCTTTTCAGAATTCAGGTCATTGTCAATGACTGCAGTTACATGTGCATAGGTGGTATCAGTACCATTTATACGACCGTAATAGTCAATGACGATCTGATTTCCGATCCGGATTCCATCCTTGTAGTGCCTTTCGGCTTTACTGACATCGAAAGTAAGATCTTTTTCCCCGTCGTTAATGGTCAGAGTAGATGCTTTGTCATTCAGCGCAGTCAGTTTACCGTTGATCTTTTTTTCTTTGCCCATCTGAATAACGATATATGACAGTTTGCATTTCGATAAATCATCGCCCTCAGGCTCACCCTCATAGCAAACCGTTGCGATCTGTCCATACTCCGGACCCGATCCCATATCGTGTACAGGCACGCCTTCATAGTTAAATGTAAGTGTGCTGTCATCATCCAGTTCAATTGTCATAGTTTTGCCGTCAGCCTCCAGAACATCGCCTGTCACCTCATAGGTAACGGCTTCATCGGAGTCTTCCTTCTGTTCTCCGGAACAGGAAGCAAAGGCAAAAGCAACGGCTAAAGCGAGAATAACAGCAAGTGTCCCTTTCAGTTTCTTGTTCATTTTGTTACCTCCTTGTACTCCATACAAAGTATATTCCAGTCGCACATAGTACCTTCAGATATCATTGATCAACATCAGCAACTCGAATATTCTGTATGCTCAACAGATACGGTCAAGCCCGTGATACGATTGTTCCGGTGTCGATCAGGCTTTCCTTCTTAGCTTAGAAGGTTCAGAAGTCCATTGGATCAGGCTGTAAAGCTGCTGCAATCACCCGGCAGATCCACCTGACAATCAATTGATGTTGCATTATATCATAGGGCAGTTTGTCGGAACAATAGTAAATAATGAGTAATTCGCATCATACTTTGTAAGTAATTATCATAAGCATAAATAACAGGTAATTTTTATCAAACATCAGCTTTTTTCATTCTGTTTTCTCTGATTTTGTTGTAAAATAAAACGGAGGTGAGCGACTATGAAAAAGAGGACATTAACAGCATCAATATCGGCAGCGGTAGTTGTTATTATGCTCATAAGCGGAGCTTTTCCGGGAAGTGGGGAGCCGGTCTTCGCAGATAGCGAAGTTGCAGAAGCAGTTGCTGAAACAGCCGAAGAAATTGAGGCGGAGAAGGCAGCTGATGCCGCTGAAAGGGAGGAGACAGTTGATGCGACCGAAGCCCGGACGACGGAGTTTCAGGATATGATCCCCGTTGTCAGAACAGCACACAGAGGGGAGGCCATAGAGGTGGCATGGGAGCGGATAGAGGGTGCAAGCGGCTATCTGGTTTACCGAAGCTGCGGCGGCGACAAAAAGAAGATTGCAGATACCGGAGCGCTTTCCTTCAAAGACAGAGCCGTTGCTTCAGGGAAAGAGGTCACCTATTTCGTGGAAGCATATAACGAAGAAACAGTGAGCCGTATGTCCCAAGGGGTTTCAGATATTATCTACCGCGTTTACATTGAGACGGGGCACGGTAGAATGGATAATGGCAGATGGGATCCGGGATGCCGGTGGAAGAGATATCAGGAAGCGAAGCTTATGCTTCCCATCGCCCGGTTCATGACGAAATATCTTCGTGCAAATGGGGTATATGTCTATACGGATGCTGACAAAGGCAACAACCACAATTTGAACTGGACGCTGGATTTTCTCAGCAGACACAGTGTAAGTGCATTTGTCAATATTCACTGTGATTACAAAAAAGCCAAACCAGGGACTCTGCCTCTCTACCGAACGGAGGAACAGAAAAAGCTGGCAATGGAATTAAACAAAGGCGTTCACAGTACCGTGAAAATCAAAGACAGGGGTTTGAAAAAGAGAAATGATCTTAAGAGCCTGAACAGCAAAACAATTGACGGTACAGCCTGCCTGTTTGAAACAGGGTCTATCAAAAGGGACAACAGGCTTCTCAGAACAAAGTATGATGCCTACGGGAAGGGGCTGGCAAAGGGCTTGTGCAGCTATCTGGATATCAGCTTTAAATAAATACATGACTGTTGATAGAACCGGCAGGACAGTCCCTGTAGCAGAAACTGCCGATATGACTGCTGCCGGCTCCGAAATAATAACAGGAAAAACACTATAGGAAAATGAATACGGGAGGATGACATGACAGACTTTTTTGTGACCTACACTATGCCTACGCGAGAAGACCGAGACGGATATCTGAAGGAGATACAGGACAGGGGGATCGATGAGATTTCACGCGGCGAAGAAGGCTGTATCCGATACGATTATTTTTTCCCTGTCGGATCGGATAACACTCTGTTCCTGTGGGAGCAGTGGGAGTCCAGAGAGCATCAGAAGGTCCACTGCGAGACGGCTCATTTTGCTGAACTCGGAAAACTGAAGGAAAAGTATAAGGCGGTTACAGATATTCAGATCGAGGACAGAGCCTGATGGAGACATTTGCACAGAAATTTTTCAAAATCTACGACAGAAAAATATTGAGCGGTGAAATAAGCTTCAGCCGGTCGGGAATAAGCAGGAACGACTTTACCGGACTGTGTACCGATCCTGATTTCGTGATGGAAAGAGATGCACTGCTCATCGTTTGCGAGAAAATGGAACTGACAGAAGAAGAGACAGCTGAGCTTTTGAAGTTTTGCACCTAATCTGTTATAATACAGTTTAGTGTATTAACGGAAAGAAGGAGCACATGGAAGAGATACAATTCGAAACAGGACAATTTGTAGTATACGGCACAAACGGCATATGTATCGTGGACAGTGTTGAGCTTATGAGTTTCGCGGCAGGCATGCCTAAGGAGATGTATTATGTCCTCAGGCAGAAGAAGAACCGGGCGACACAGTTTTTTGTTCCCTTGAATAACGAGAAACTTACCGGAAAGATGAGACCGCTCATGCAGAAGGAAGACATAGAAGATATTCTCATGGGTCTTTCGGATGAAGATGTCAGATGGGATCCGGACAGGAGAATGAGAAATGAATATTTCAAGGGAATTCTGTCAGAGGGGGTCAGCGGCAGGTTGCTTGACATGATTATATGTATCTATGAGCAGAAGCGGAAGCTGGCGCGAAGCAACAAGAAACTTCCCGTAACGGATTCGGGTATTCTCAGACAGGCGGAAAAGCTGGTTGAGGAGGAATTCGGGCATGTTCTGGAGCTTGATCCGGAGGAGGTTCCGAAGTATATCAGGAAGAGACTTCACATACCGGAGGAAGAAGAATAAATGAGATTTATATTAGCATTATATATAGCGAAGCTAACATCATGGGGGATCAACCTCGTTGCCGGAGGTCGCGGTACAAATCTGCCGGGCAAGGTGGCATTGAAGATTGACCCCGATTTTATTAGCCATATCAGAGGGCTTGACCCGGCGAAGACGATTTTCGTAACGGGAACAAATGGCAAGAGCACCACAACAAACATTATGGCACATGTATTCAGAAGGACCGGCTTTCGTGTTGCGGTCAATCTGGAGGGTGCGAATCTTATCGGGGGAGTCATTGTTTCACTCCTTAAAAATACAGGACTGAACGGCAGACTGAAGGCCGATATTGTGCTTATGGAGACAGACGAACGATTTCTGCCTATTATCCACAGGCAGCTTCCCGCGAGACATCTTTGCGTGACAAATGTTCAGAAGGATCAGGTGCAGAGAAACGGTGAACCCGAGATAATCATGAGGAAGATCGCCTCTGTTATTGACGAAAACATGACGGTTTATGTCAATGGAGATGAACCGAATGCATTGAGCCTTGGAAGACTTGCGGGCAGGTGCGTCAGATACGGCGTAGATATGAATTCGGCGTCCTTTGACAAGCTGGACGATTTCTTCTCAGTGACGATGCCGTGTCCGGTATGCCATGAACCCATTACCTTTGCAGCATACAATATAGATAATATAGGTCCTTTCAGATGCCCTTACTGCGGATTCGGAACGGAGCAGAACGATTATCAGGCGATGGATATTGATTTCGAAGAGAAGAGCTTCCGTGTGGGGGAAGCCGTCTACGGATTCAAATACAGCACGCCTTACTTTCTCTACTGCTATGTTGCGGCACTGGCAGTTGCCGGAGAACTCGGTATCGAGGAGGAAAATATCAGCCGGGCATTCGACAGTTTCGCTCTTCAGGGAGGCAGGATGGAGACCATCCGTGCCGGGGGCAAGGACATTAACTATATCAGGATGAAGCAGGAAAACCCGGAAACGGTTCAGTCGGCACTGAATGTGATCGCAGACGATCCGGAGGAAAAGGTGTTCATGCTGGGTCTTGACGAGCTTGTAGATTTTGACCCACATTACACAAATACCTTCTATACCTTTGACTGCGATTTCCGGAGGCTGATCGGATCCAATATCAGCAAGTGCATATGCTTTTCCGGAACAGTCGCGTATGATGCTGCGCTCAGAATGCTTTACGATGGATTTGATCCTAAAAAGCTGGTGGTTCTTCCTACGAACGACGATGCGGCAATAGTGGAGGAACTGCGCAAATGCCAGTGCAGTAAAGTATATCTCATTACATGGCTCCACAAGTTTGAAGCTCTTGCAGAATATGCAAAAGCAAATGCGCGGTAAGGGGGGCGGAGATGAATAATTTTGACAAACTGAAAACGATAAGGGAAAATACAGACAGACGCTCCGAACAGCTGACAAATGCCCCGGTGGTAAACAGCGAAAGCGGGTTCAGGTGTCTGCACATACTCTGGTTATACCCCGACATTATGAATATCCACGGCGGGAGAGGGGATATAATGGGGTTGATCCATGTGAGCAATCTCATGAATATACCTGTGGAAGTGCGCAGACACGACAGTCTGAAGGAAGATGTTGATTGGGAATGGGCACATCTTGTATACATGACCGCAGGTGAGCTTAAATGTGCTTCAGATGTGACCGCCGCGCTGAAAAGGCAAATGGGAAGCTCCTCCGGGGAAAAGGCGGAAATGACGGGACTTAGAGGCTTTGTTGAACGCGGCGGAGTCTTTATAGCTAACGGAAGCAGCGGAGCAGTTCTTGCGGACAGGCTGGAGCTTTGCGACGGAACTGTGCTGGAAGGACTCGGACTTCTGCATATGAACTGGAAGGAGAGGGAATCCGTCTGGGGAGACGATATCCGGGTGAAGACAGCAGACGGTCTTGATGTTATAGGAAATCAGATACAGGTAGCGGATGTTGAACTGGCCGAAGGGCAGGAGGCTTTCGGTCGGCTGGCTTACGGAAGAGGCAATAACGGGATAGCGGAGGAACTGCTGGGAAACGGTGTCAGCAGGATGGCCGGCGCCGGTTCGGGACTTGAAGGAGCAAAGACAGGAAATGTGATATACACGGGAATACTGGGACCGCTCCTCACGAAAAACCCGAGATTTACTGAATCTATACTTAAAAACGCGGCTGAAACTGCAGGAATAGAAGCGGGGAATTCCTTGAAGGACAGGGATATTGAAATGGAGCTGAAATCAGCGGAATATATCACCGACTTCATGGAGAAAAAACAAAAATAACAGGAGACAAATGCATCATAATGAAATACATTGAACTGAAAGTACACGCAAGCCATCAGGGAATTGAAGCTGTAAACGGCCTGTTTATAAATTACGGAATAGACCGGGTCGCAATCGATGATCCGGCCGTTTTGGACGATATCATGAACAAGGAGCATGAATACGACTGGGATTATGTGGATGATGATCTGAAAAACGGCAGGGACAGGGAACCTGCCATTTCAGCATTTTTTGAGGATACCGAAGAGAACAGGAAGCTGATTTCGGAATTAAAGGTCAAGCTGATGATGCTGAAGGCCGACGAACAGTACAGCGTTTTTGGCAGGGGTGCGGATTTCGGCAGACTCTATGCCGAGACGATTCCCGTGCAGGACGGCTGGCAGGACGCCTGGAAGGAAAATTTCAAACCCACACAGGTCACGGACAGGATCGTTGTCAAGCCTACTTGGGAAGAATACGATGCGAAGGTGGATCAGCTGGTTCTGGAGATAGATCCGGGCATGGCATTCGGGACAGGCACACACGAGACTACCGGTCTTTGCATGAAGATGCTGGAGAAATACCTGAAGCCGGAAATGAAGCTTGTCGATATAGGCTGCGGCAGCGGAATTCTGGCAATCGGTGCAGCTCTCCTGGGGTGTGGAGATGTTACAGGCGTTGAAATCGACCCGGATGCGGTAAAAGTGGCTCAGGAGAATGTCAGGCTCAACAAGGTGGAGGATGCTGTCAGAGTGCGTGAAGGCGATCTGGCAAAGGGTCTTGAGCTCAAAGCGGATATTGTTGTAGCGAATCTGATGCACAATCTCGTAATGGAGCTGGCGAAGGATGTCAGGAAGCACCTCAGCAGGGAAGGCATTTTCATATCTTCCGGGATCCTCCTCGAAAAGAAGGAGCAGGTCGTCGGGGCTATAAGAGATGCGAAATTTGAAATACTTGAAATACCCGAAGAGGGAGAATGGTGTGCAATCGTCGCGAAACCGAAGAAGTTCCTGGGGATATTCTGATGAGCAGATTTTTTGTCGAGCCTGGAAATATAGGTTCCGGAAAAATAGTAATAAACGACAGAGATGACCTTCATCATATGGTGAAGGTTCTTCGCTTGCGGGAGGGAGATGAAGTGGATATCTCCGATACGGTGGAGTGGGAATACCGCGCCAGGATAACATCGCTGGGAAAGGAAGAGGCTCAGCTGGAGATCCTGGACAAGCAGACTTTTGCCGCGGAACCTTCTGTTGAGGTGACACTCTTTCAGGGGATCCCCAAAGCCGGAAAGATGGAAACTATAATACAGAAATGCGTAGAACTTGGGGCTCACGATATTGTTCCTGTATTCATGGACAGGACAGTGGTGGTTGACCGGGGAAACTTCGGCAGGAAGACAGAACGCTGGAGCAGGGTTGCAGCGGAAGCGGTCAAGCAGTGCAAAAGGGGAATAATACCGGAGGTTACTGAGCCGGTGAAGATGAAGGATGTATATGCTGCTTTTGCAGATTATGACCTGGTGTTGTTCCCCTATGAAAACGAGAGGGGAAGGAGCATCAAGGAAGTGCTGCTGACAGCTTCGGATCCCTTGTATGAGGAAATTACGGGAAAGAAACTTGAGAGGATCGCAGTGCTTATCGGACCCGAGGGGGGATTTTCTGATGAAGAGGCGGCGGCCATAACTGAAGCCGGCGGGGAATCAGTCAGTCTGGGCGGAACGATTCTCAGGACGGAGACTGCGGGGATGGCGGCTCTGGCGATGATAATGTATGAGCTGGAACTTTAGGCCGCCCGAAATGCTTAGTGCAGCACATGGGAAATCGGTAAAGCGAGGATTATTAAGACCGCCTGCCGGCAAACGAGGCGGATAAAATTCTCTCGGGGAGTGAAGGCTTATGAGAAAAGGAAACGGGAAAAAGGCAGCATTCCATACGCTGGGATGCAAGGTAAATCAGTACGAAACAGCGGGAATGACGGAAATGTTCCGCAGCAGAGGATACGATATCGTCGGCGAGCATGAGTTCGCCGATGTTTATGTTATCAATACATGTACGGTTACTGCAATGGCCGACCGCAAGTCTCGTCAGTATATCAGACGGATGAAAAAGCTCAACCCACGGGCGATAGTTGCCGTAACAGGCTGTTATGTTCAGATCAGCCCCGATGATGTTGAGGCGATAGAAGGCGTAGACATCATTGCCGGAATGGATGAGAAGCATAGGATAGTCGAGCTTGTCGAAGGTACGCAGGCAGGGAAATCTCCGGAGAAGGATGACTTTGTGGAAATGGGTCCCGTAACCAGTGCAGAAAACAGAACCAGAGCATATATCAAGATCCAGGAGGGATGCAACAGATTCTGCTCCTACTGCATAATTCCGTATGCCAGGGGCAGGCTCAGGAGCAGACCGCCTGAAAATATAGTGGAGGAGGCCGCAGCACTCATTGACGCAGGATACAGGGAGCTGGTGCTCACCGGAATAAATACCGCTCTTTATGGAATGGAGAAAGATCCTGACAATTTCGGCCTTGAGCCGGTTGTTGCCGCAGTGAACGAGCTTGAAGGAGATTTCAGAATAAGGCTTTCAAGTCTGGAGCCTGCCGTTGTGAACGGGGAATATGTGAAGCGGCTGTTTCAGTACGACAGGCTTTGCCATCATCTCCACATGAGCGCGCAGAGCGGAAGCGATACTGTTCTGGAGAGGATGAACAGACCGTACGGCAGAGACGGATATATGGAACTGGTGAACGCGTTGAGACAGTTTGATCCGAATTACGGCATATCCACAGATATAATCGTGGGTTTCCCCGGGGAAACCCATGGAGATTTCCGGGACAGCTGCAGGCTGATAGAGGAGAGCAGATTTTGCAGGACTCATGTTTTCAAGTATTCCAAAAGACCGGGAACAGCTGCTGCCGATATGGACGGGCAGATAGATTCCAAGATAAAAAACGAGAGAAGTGAAGAGCTGATAAAGCTGGCCGAAAGCACATCTGAAGATTTTTTCAGAGTCAACATAAACACAGTGAGGAGAGTTCTGACGGAGGAGATGAGCCCTGACGGGAAATATTTTATCGGATATTCAGACAATTATATTAAGACATATATTCCATTTGATGATAAAATAAAGCTGAATTCATTCGTTTCCGTCAGGCTTATGTCACTGATGAGGGATGGCATGGAGGGAAAGGCGGATGAAATGTAGTGAGCAAACTGGCTGTAACAGGAAGGAGTAGTAAGATGAGCGATTGTTTATTCTGCAAGATTATAGATGGTGAAATACCGTCAAACAAGGTTTATGAGGATGAAAAGCTGCTGTGCTTCCATGATGTGGATCCCCAGGCGCCTGTGCATTGCCTGCTTATCCCCAAAAAGCACATTCCTTCAATAGATGATGTTCAGGACGAGGATGCGGGAATTCTTTCATACATGATGCTGAAGATAAAGGAAATAGCGGCAGAGCTCGGGCTTGAAAACGGCTACAGGGTTGTGATCAATTGCGGAGAAGACGGACTGCAGACCGTGCAGCATCTGCACCTGCACATTCTCGGCAAAAGAAAACTTTCATGGCCTCCGGGCTGATACCGGCGACCCCGGATGCTGCGGTGAAATACCGGCGGGATCTCAATGGAATGGAATGCCGCCGAATTGCCGTAAAATTCCCTTGCAATGAGTCCGGTTTGATTGTATAATGGCAACGTTGCAAGATGACCTTTGTCATACTGACAATAATATCAACAAATGTCAGGAGGTGAAACAGGGATGGCACAGGTAATCGTTAGAGAAAATGAAAGCTTAGAGAGTGCTTTGAAGAGATTCAAGAGATCGTGCGCGAGAGACGGCGTCATGGCTGAAGTGAGAAAAAGAGAGCATTACGAGAAGCCGAGCGTGAAGAGGAAGAAAAAATCCGAAGCTGCCAGAAAAAAGGCTAAGAAGTACTAAGCGGAAATATGATTTTAAAACGGCATCACTTTTGATGCCGTTTTCAATAGGAGGAAAAAAGGCAATGACACTCGATAGAATATCCGGATTAAGGTGAAAACATGACAGACAGTTCGTCATCTTTTTTACCTGTAAGCAGGGAGGAAATGGAATCACTGGGATGGGAACAGGCCGATTTCGTTCTCGTTACCGGTGATGCATATGTTGACCACCCGTCCTTCGGCACGGCGATCATCAGCAGGGTTCTGGAATCACATGGCTACAGGGTAGCCATACTTGCTCAGCCCGACTGGAAATCGGCGGAGGACTTCAGACGCTTCGGTAGACCCGGACTGGGTTTTCTCATAAACGGGGGAAATGTTGACTCTATGGTCAACAATTTTTCTGTATTCAAAAACAGGAGAAAGCGTGACTCCTATTCGCCGGGCGGCAAGGCCGGCAGGCGACCGGACAGAGCCGTTATCGTATACAGCAACAGAGCCAGAGAAGCATATAGGGATGTGCCTATCATAATAGGAGGACTTGAAGCGAGTCTCAGGCGGCTGGGACATTATGATTACTGGGATGACAGAGTGAGGCGTTCTGTTCTCCTTGACAGCAAGGCAGATATTCTTATTTACGGAATGGGAGAAAGAGCCGTTGTGGAGATTGCAGAGGCACTGGCTTCAGGGCTGAAAGCCGGGGACATAAGCTGGATCCGGGGCACATGCGTTAAAATGAAAGAACCGGGAGAAGGCATAAGGCTGCCTGCCTTCGCGGAAATTGCAGAGGACAGGGATGCATACTGCAGAAGCTTCGCCCTGCAGTACAGAAGCAACGACTCCATAAACGGCGAGACGCTGGTTGAGGAATACGGTAGAGGTACCTTCGTTGTGCAGAATCCGCCTCAGCCGCCTCTTTCGGGGATAGAGCTGGACGATATATACGCGCTGCCATACATGAGAACTTATCACCCTTCCTATGAGAAGGATGGAGGAGTTCCGGCAATACGGGAAGTGAAATTCAGCATAACATCAAACAGAGGCTGCTTCGGCGGCTGCAGCTTTTGTGCCATAACCTACCATCAGGGAAGGGAAGTCAGGGGCAGAAGCATAGAGTCCGTTGTCCGTGAAGCCCGTCTCATGACCGAAGATCCCGATTTCAAGGGGTACATCCACGATGTGGGAGGGCCTACAGCCAATTTCAGAAAACCCTCCTGCAGCAGACAGCTCGAGTACGGAATGTGCGGGAAAAGGGACTGCCTCTACCCCGAACCCTGCAGCAGACTTGACACGGATCACCGGGACTATATAGAGCTTTTGGAGGCGGTGAGAAAGGTCAGAGGCGTGAAGAAGGTATTTGTCAGGTCGGGCATAAGATACGACTACATCTTCGCCGACCGGAAAAAGGGGAAAAAGGGAAGCGGCGGAGAAGCATTTCTCAATCAGCTCTGCGAGCACCATATAAGCGGTATTCTGAAGGTGGCTCCGGAACATATTTCTCCGGAGGTGCTAAGGCACATGCACAAGCCGGGGGTGGAGATATTCGACAGATTTGCAGCAGAATATGCGAAGGCAAACAGCCGGCTGGGAAAAAAGCAGTACATGGTACCGTATTTCATCTCATCACATCCCGGAAGCAGGCTGGAGGATGCGATAGAGCTGGCACTTTATATGAAGAAGACGGGTTTCGTGCCCGATCAGGTGCAGGATTTCTATCCAACGCCCGGAACCTTGTCAACATGCATGTACTATACGGAGAAGGATCCCTTCACGGGGGAATCTCTGTATGTACCCAAGACGATAAGGGAAAAAAAGATGCAGAGAGCGCTTCTGCATTTCAATAAAAAAGAGAACAGGAAGATTATAATAGAGGCACTTAAGACAGCAGACCGGGAGGATCTTATAAATATACTGAAATGAACAGAATTCTTGAAGTGGCAAATGCCCTGACGGAAGGCAGGGAAGCATATGAAAACATCATGAGGCTTGATGGCTGCATATCCTTCGGAGTTGATGAAATCTATTATCCCGGAAGAGAGCGCAGGGATATGCCAGCCTGTGGCAGGCTTGCAGCGGGAGACAATCTGGAATATATGGAATTTCTCCTGAAGGAGAAGAATATGGGAGGAAAGCTGCAGCTCATATATGTTGACCCACCCTTCTTTTCCAACAGCAAATATCAGGCGTCGGTCAGGCTGGAAACGGACAAGCTGGGAAAATCGCGGCTGATAAAGACAGGGGCATACGATGATACCTGGGAGGACAATCTCAAACAGTATCTTAGAATGCTCGCTGTCAGGTTCTGCATGATGAGAGAGCTTCTCACGGAGGAAGGATGCATATGGGTGCATCTTGACTGGCACGGCTCTCACTATGTCAAACTCCTGCTGGATGAGATATTCGGTGCGGACAACTTTGTCAACGAAATCGCGTGGACCTATAAATCCGGAGGGGCGTCAAAGAAGAGCTTTGCCAGAAAGCATGATACGCTTCTCTTCTATAGCAAGACGAAAAAATACAAATTCAACGCTCTGAAGGAGAAGTCCTACAACAGGGAGTTCAAACCGTACAGGTTCAAGGGGGTGGAAGAATACCGTGATGAAACCGGCTGGTATACCATGGTAAACATGAAGGATGTCTGGTCTATAGATATGGTGGGAAGGACATCGAAGGAGAGAACCGGCTACGCCACACAGAAACCGGAAAAGCTTCTGGAGAGAATAATAGAGACATGCACGGATGAAGGCGATATATGTGCGGATTTCTTCGCCGGTTCGGGAACTCTGGGGGCTGTTGCCGAAAAGATGGGAAGAGAGTGGATAATGTGCGATGAGGGCGATGTGGCGGTGGCCAGTCAGATAGAGCGCCTGAGCAGGATGAAGTACGGAGAGGACAAAAGATGCAGGCCGTTCTGCGTGATGAGACAGGAACACGATCCCGACGAAGCGGCATTCAGGCTCATCAGATGCACGGAAGACATGGGCTGCCTCAGAATAATGGACTATGTTCCTGATACGCTCAGGCTGTCAGAGGCGGACGAAGGCGTGGCGCTGGAGTACATACATGACGACAGCAGATCCTGTATCAGCTTCTGGAGCCTTGACGCGGATTATGACGGCAGGGTGCACAGGACCTCGGAAATAATAGGAGGAAGGGATTTCTGCAAGCTTCCCGAAGGGGGGCTGCATGTCATAGGATATGATGTGTTTGGAAATAGATTTTGCTGGGAGAAAATGGTATAATTCAAGTATGGAAAAGAAGATTTACAGGGAAGAAGATTACAAAATCAGCAAATGGTCCGGAGGAAACACCAGAGAGCTGGCAATATATCCGGATAATGCCGAATATCTGGACAGAGATTTCATCTGGAGACTGAGCAGCGCCGATTCGGACAGAGAGGAAGCCTCATTTACCAGGCTTCCGGATTTTGAACGGATACTCATGGTACTTAAGGGGGAGGTGATCCTTGCCCACGGCGAAGAACGCTCCGTTAGCCTTAAAGAGATGGAGCAGGACAGCTTTGACGGTGCAGTGAAGACCAGGTGCTTCGGTCGTCTGGAAAAGGACTACAATCTTATAATGCGCAAGGGTTGCCGAGGACGGATGGAGGTCATCGGTGCAGAAGAGAATGCAAAGGCAGTAAAAACTTCTGAAAGACGCGGTACGGAAGATGGCAGAACAGGGGCAGAATACGGCTCTTACGGTTTTTTCTGTACTGAGGGCTATGTGATCGTTTCGGTAAACGGGCAGAGCGATATGATCAAAGCTGACCGGCAGATGGTGGTAAACTGCCGGCCGGATGAAGATATAAGCATTTCGGTGATGGGCAAGGGAAGCTGTATTTTTACGGAGGTAGTTTTCGAAAGGGATGAGATGGCATTTGTACCGGATGTACAGACCGGGACAGGTAAGGGCAATTTCGGGATAGCCATGAAGCTCTTCCTCTCAAACAACAGGTGGAGCCGGCTTATGCGGCGTGAGAGGAAAACCGGAGTGTGGTATTCGCCTGAGCTTGAAAAGAAACTGGCAATACTGGACAAGTTCTTCATCACGGGAATAGTCTGGATAACAGGCGTGCTGCTATGTCTCGGCACTATGCTGTTCGGGGTAGGAACTTCTGCGGTAATCGGGGTTCTTATTGCATTTACGATCGTGGACTTCCTTCTTATTTCGCCGCTCATATACAAGGCTGTGCTGCCGAAGCCGCTATGTGCTCACATAAAGGATTCGTCAAAGCTGAACGCCTATGAGAAGAAAATGTTTGAAGAGCAGGCCGGTCATGACATTCACCGGGAGAAGCTGATGCATAAGTACAGAGATCGCTCCGGAGAGGTTTATGACGGTATGGGAGACTTTATCAGAAAGCTGAACAAATAATATGGATCATGAACTGATTGCCACAGCCACCTTCGGTCTCGAGGCTGTTGTGAGGCGGGAGATCGAAGCGCTGGGCTATGAAATAATTAAAACAGAAGACGGCAAGGTGACTTTCAGGGGCGACGAACGGGCGATAGTGCGCTCAAACCTGTGGCTTCGGTGTGCGGACAGGGTGTTGCTGAAGGTTGCGGAATTTGAAGCGAGAACCTTCGAGGAGCTTTTCCAAGGGGTCAAAGGTGCAGCATGGGAAAGGATAATTCCCGTAGACGGAGAATTTACCGTTACATGCACCACTGTAAAGTCTCAGCTTCACAATCCTCCGGCTATACAGAGCATTACTAAGAAGGCTGTGGTCACGAGGATGAAGATGGCATACGGTTTTGACAGGTTTAAGGAAACGGGAGCCGCTCATACGATAAAGGCCACCTTTCTTAAGGACAGGGTGACGCTTACCGTGGATACCAGCGGAGTGGGGCTGCACAAGCGCGGATATCGCGTGGCAAATGTTGAAGCTCCTATTAAGGAGACACTGGCCGCCGCACTCGTCCGGCTTTCCTTCTGGAAGCCCGGAAGAATTCTTATGGATCCCTGCTGCGGTAGCGGTACGATCCCAATTGAGGCAGCACTGATGGCGAGAAATATAGCTCCCGGCTGTAACAGGAAGTTTGATGCCGAAAAATGGCATTTCATAGACAGGAAAATATGGCAGGAGGAAAGGCTTATCGCCCGGGATGGAAATGAGTTTACGGAAGCGGATCCGGTGCTTATTTTCGCGTCGGATATAGATCCTAAGGCTGTGGCCGCGGCAAGGAAGAATGCGGAGTCGGCAGGGGTGGAGGATATTATTGCCTTTGCACGGTCTGACATCCGAAATATCAAGGTACCCTCAGGGGATGAGGCTGTAATTGCGGCAGGGTCTTCTGAAGTGCCGGATCAAAAGGTGCCCGGTAGTAATGCCGGCCGCGGCGGTGAAGATCCCCGCACTCCGGCGTATAGGAGCGACGCAGACCGGGCGCGTCCGGTAATAGTGACTAACCTGCCTTACGGCGAGAGGATAGGATCCGCTGAAGAAATACAGGGTATATACAGAGCATTGAAGCGTTTCTCGAAGGAAAACCCGGGAGCCAGCATCTTTGCCATAAGCTCGGATAAAGAGATGGAAAAGGCGATGGGAAGGAAGGCGGATCGGCGAAGAAAACTGTATAACGGGAATATAGAAACGACCTACTATCAATTTCATGGCATTAGATGAACTGCTGTTACTGCTCTCATTACTGCAGGGGGTATTGCCGTAGGAATGGGGATCGGTATAGGGATAATTGTGATTTCTGCATGTATCCCTCGACTGAAGCAGGTGAGGAAAAACAGAATATGACAGAACGGACCGCAATCATGGAAGTATCAGTGATTGCGGTTTCTCTTATGGAGAATTACAAATGAGACAATGGTGGAAACGGCTTCGATTATACCGGCAACGATGAGCAGCCTGACGGGCATGCCGCTTATGTGATATCCGATGAGAGTCGTGATTATCATCTGCGGAAGCATGGCGAGGGCACTTCCCGCCGCATATTTGGGATATTCCAGATTCTTTGCACCCAGATACATGCTGCCGAGATCGTAATTGATCACCTTGGCCATCCTGATAAGGACGGCGAACACGAAGTCATTGCCAACATAAATATCGCCCACGGTTCTGATTTTCGGATATTTTTTCGCTATATGTCTGTGTATGGAATCGCCATGTCTCCGTCCGAAGCTGTAGGGTAGGGAGAGCATGATGAACATTCCCGCAATATTTACAGCAAAGGCCGCAGGTATAGGGAAAAGGATCCCTGATGCGGCAAACAGTATGCCCGAGTAAAAGACGAAGGTGATGCTCTTTAATGCAAAGGCAGCAAGCAGCAGTGCGGCGGCAGCCATCCCGTTATGAGGTGCCAGCCGGACGATACTATCCACAGTGATTTTATCTTTATATAACAGGATAACGATTATAAGCCCCAGCCACATGGCAGCGCCTATGCATTTCATTATTGTTTCTTTTTTCGCCAGATTATTTTCGAGATGTTTTTTCATAATTTACGCATCGTGCAGTATTATCCGGATACGGAACTGTGCCTCCCATGATTTTAGAGACAGGTCGTTTTAACAGACAGCTTCTGACAGCAATCAATAACAGACGACAACGACGTGATTATAGTACAAAAATCAAAAAATGTAAATGCTAACCCAGAATCGGAAACCTTCTTTTTTCCCGGGGGTTAGAATTTGACTTACGGGTAATAGCATTTTATAATTGGGTATCGCTTTACCGTGGGAAAAAGGGAGGCACATATTGTAATGACTGAGAACAAAAAAGAGATTGATATGCACAGCAGAGGCAGTGGAGCAGTTCAGTCGCTGGAGCGGGCGCTGGATATAATCGAGGTGCTGGTTACAAGACCTGAGGGTGCAGGGGTAAGCAGGATCGCGGAAATAACCGATATAAATAAAAGCACAGTGCACAGATTGCTGGCAACGCTTCTGGAGAGAGGCTATGTGGCTCAGCTCCCGGGAGGAGATTACAAGGTGGGGCTCAAACTGATCGAAGCGGCAAGCTGTTATCTGAATGGTCTGGAACTTCAGACCGAGGCACGACCCTATATTTCAAAGATAACCCATGAGCTGGGGCTTACGGCGCATTTGGGTATACTTGAGGGCGATAAGGTCGTTTATATTGAGAAGATGGATGTTGTTTCCAATATCCAGATGTACAATCAGATAGGCGTGAGAGTCCCGGCATACTGTTCATCTCTGGGCAAATGTCTTCTCTCCAGATATTCCAGAGAAGAGCTGGATGAGATAATGGATGAAAGCAAACTCAGGAAGATGACGGAACACACCATCACCACGATGGAGGATTTTCATGAGGAAATGAAAACAGTCCGCAGCCGGGGCTGGGCTATAGATAACGAAGAAAGTGAATATGACCACCGGTGTATAGGTGCTCCCATTTATGATTACAGGGGAGATATAATCGCTTCGATAAGTGCCAGTGGAAGCAATACGGCTGTGCCTGAAGACAGGATAGAAGAAATAGCTGACTATCTCAAGAAAATAGCTCTGGAGATTTCGGAGGATCTGGGATACTTGCAGTAAGGGCAAAATTGCGGCGTTTCACATTGTGAAACGCTATTTTTTATTGTGAAACACGGATGCTTGAATTATCTGTCAATTATGCTATTATACAAATATAGAAAATAAATTCAGTAAATACAAAATATTCTAAATCAAAGGAGGGTATGATTATGTCAACTTATAGAACAGGGAAAAGCATTGCAAAGGCCGGTTTTGAAGCAGGAAAAGAAGCCGCAATGGCAGCAAAGGGCACGGAAAATGCCAAGCTTGCCTTTGTATACAGCGGCGTTCAGTATGAGCAGGCCGATTTACTGAAAGGGATTTCAGAGGAGCTTCCGGGAGTTCCACTGATAGGGAACACATCCTTCACCGGCGTTATCACTCCGGAAGGTTTTGTTTCATCAGATGACGGCTTCGCAGGCGTGATGACAGTTTCAGGTGATGACCTGACCGTGGGCGTTGCGGGTTCTCCTAAGGAGGGGGATGCCAGGGCAACAGGGAAAAAGGTGGCTCAGCAGGCACTTAAAAATGCCGGACGTGATGATGCACCTGATTATTTCTACATGGTAGCGCCGCCGGGCGAAGAAGAGTACTACCTCAAGGGCATTTCAGAGGTAATAGGACGGGTGCCTTTCTTCGGAGGAAGTGCTGCGGATAATGCCATTGCAGGTGAATGGTTGCTGTATACCGATAAGATGGTAACACCGGACGGTGTGGCAGTAGCATTCTTCTACACGGATAAGCCTTTCGCAAACAAGTTCACAGGAGCATACAGAGAGACATGCAATGCGGGAATTATCACGAAGATAGAGGGAGACAGAACTCTTCAGGAGATAAACGGAATATCTGCGATAGAACAGTACAGGAAGTGGACAGGAGCTTCAGCCGAGGATACGAAGGGAGGAAACCTGCTGGCATATGCGGTATGTCACCCTTTGGGCGTAAAGGATCCGCTGGGAGATCTTGTGGCGATAAGACATCCTATGAACGGCAATGATGACGGTAGCATGGCAGTGGGGAATAATCTGGCTGTTAACACGGCAGTCATACAGGTTGAAGCATCTGTGGATGAGCTCATCGTATCTGTCGGCCAGACCCTTGAAGAACTCAAGAAAAAGCTGGGAGGACCGATTGCAGGACTTCATCTGGTGCACTGCGGAGGAAGAAGGGCAGGAATCGACAGCCGAATCAACGAAGTGTATGAACAGGTAAAGAAGGCTGTTGGAGATGTTCCGTTTATTATGGAATTCACCTTCGGCGAGTACGGCTATGAGGATGACGGCAGGAACACCTGTGGCGGACTTATGCTCTCCTTTACTGCCTTTGGTAAGTGATGGTGAGGGCAGTATCAGGAAGCGTTTAGGGTACCTGTGGTCTTGCGACTTATTCACTCATCCGGACAGATGAGTACGGTGAGGTCAGAAAGCGTTTGGAGTACAGGTATCATGCGATATGATGTGCTATGCGTAAGGGCAGGGCACTCTACAGCGTGCAATGTGCCCGGCGGATAAGGTCCAGAGCATTACATCATGATAGTATGAACCTGTCAGAACAGCAGTTACAGAAAATTGATTATCGTAAGGAGTGATAAGTATGAAAATGGTAATAAACGGTAGATTATGTGATAGCGTCAGCGGAGAAACCTTTGATGTTATTGCCCCGGCAACGGGCAAGGTCATAGAGGCCGTTCCTAAGGCAACAGCTGAGGATATAGACATGGCTGTCGGTGCAGCAGTGGCAGGACAGAAGGTATGGGCCGAATATCCTATCAGCAGGAGAGCAGAGGTTTTGTATAAATTCCTGCATCTGGTAGACGCCAATAAGGAGGAACTGGCTCAGACGCTGTGTGCAGAAAACGGCAAGCCGATAACAGAGGCGAGGGCAGAGATAGGCAATATCAGTATAGGCTTCTCCGGATTTATAGAAAGAGCAAAACATTTCTATGGGGAGACTATACCTCCGGGAACGGAGGCCGGCCAGGATAAAACCCTGCAAATCGTGACAAGAGAACCTATAGGAGTAGTGGCATGTATTATTCCGTTCAATTTCCCTTGTGATCTGTTTGACCAGAAGGTTGCACCGGCTCTGATGATGGGGAATGCGGCAATTGTACTTCCTTCATCTGATAATCCGCTTACACTGATGAGGCTGACGGAGCTTCTTAATGAGGCAGGAGTTCCTGCAGGTGCAGTGCAGTGTCTGACTGCACCGGGAGCGGTTAAGAGTGCGGCGGTAACGGATCCCCGCGTTCACCTGGTAACTCTGACCGGAAGCACTGAGGTTGGAATTGATACCGCGGTTCTGGCAGCCAAAGATCTCACTCACACGGCTCTTGAACTGGGCGGAAATGATGCTTTCATCGTTTTGGATGACGGAGATGTTGACCTGGCAGTGGAGGAAATGATCTGGGGTCGTATGTACAATACCGGTCAGGTATGCTGCGCGAGCAAGAGATTCCTCATACACAATTCCCTGAAGGATGAGTTTGTCGAAAAGGCGGTCGCAAGAATAAAGCAGCTCAGATATGGCGATCCTGCCGAGGAGGATACTGAAATCGCATGTCTCATCAGCGAGAAGGCAGCAATAAAGGTAGAAAAAGAGGTTGAACTTACTGTTCAGCAGGGAGGCAAGATCGTTCTGGGAGGCAAGAGGAATGGTGCATTCTACGATCCTACAGTAATCGTAGATGTTCCGGCAACGGCAGATGTGGCTAAGGATATGGAAATCTTCGGACCGGTGGTTCCTGTTATAGGCTTTGACACCGATGAGGAAGCCATCGACATCGCAAATAGCTCCAAGTTCGGGCTCTCCAGCTGCGTATTTTCGAGAGACCAGAAACGAGCCTTCAAGGTGGCTTCAGCAATGGAAGCCGGGGGTGCCGTAATCAACGGTGCCAGCTTCTTCCGTTCCTTCGAGATGCCGTTTGGAGGCTGGAAATACAGCGGCATCGGAACTGAAGGCGTAATGTCGACCTTTGAAGAAATGACAAGAGTGAAGAATATAGTACTGAAAAATATTATATAGGCTTTTCATAGCAAGGAATTTATTCTGAAGCCCCGGAGCGTGCACCTGTGTACGCTCCGGGTTTTGTTGTATGACGGGCATGCCGTCAATCTGTGGTGAAAGT
>JAUMVV010000091.1 GCA_030529985.1 Bacillota bacterium | reverse complement strand
ATACGAGAAAAAACAAAGTTGACAGCTTAAAAACTGTTTGACTTTTTATAGGAGAAAAAGATGCCGGCAGGAGAAGCAAAAGAAAAAAATATGATCAAGTCCAGAATGGTGGTTCTGGCGCAGATGTTCTATGAACACACAGACCAGGAACATCCGATGACAGGGCTGGAGATTTTGGAGTATCTGAAGGAGCATGATGTGCCGGCCAACGAAAAGACCTTGCGCGGGGATATCAAGCTTTTGCAGGATCTGGGACTGGATATCGTGAAGGTCGTCAGCCGGCCGAACCTGTTCTATTGGGGTGAGCGACAGTTTGAAATGCCGGAGCTGAAGCTTTTGGTTGATGCAGTATCGTCATCACGGTTCATCACGAAGAAAAAGAGTAATGCGCTTGGCAAGAAACTGGCGCAGCTGGCCAGTGAGAACCAGAGAAAGGAACTGCGCAGAAACATACAGGCGACGAACCGTGTGAAGTCGGAAAATGAGGCGATCTATTATTCCGTCAACACGGTAAACGAGGCCATCAGCCGCGGAAAGAAAATCCGGTTTCAATATACTCAGTATGGTCCGGACTTGAAAGAAATGCTACGAGGAGATGGAGAGATTTATGAGCTTTCGCCGTATGCGCTGCTTTGGAACGAGGACTATCATTATGTAGTCGGCTGGTCGGATAAGCATAATAACGTATCCGTCTTCCGTGTGGATCGATTGGATCGATCGGTGATTTTGGATGAGAAGGCGGTAAAGCGACCAGAAGGATTTAATCTGGATGATTACTCCATGCCAATCTTTGATATGTTCGAGGGTCCTGAACGGGTTCCGGTGAAATTAGAGGTCAAGAACGAACTGGCGAAGTACATCGTTGATCGCTTTGGGACGAAGTTGGAAACGAAGCAGATCTCCGATGATCGGTTTACGGTTGAAGTGGAAGTGTCTCTCAGCCCGACCTTCTATGCCTGGGTGTTCCGGTTCGCAGGCGGGATGCGGATCCTGAAGCCGAAGAAGGCCGTGGATGAGATCATGGAGATGGTTAATAAGTTTGTAGAGTGGGAGACGCTGTAAGCAATAAGGCTGCATTAAGTCGAATATGCCAGGCGCGTCTGGCGTATTGAGAAGGCCAGAGGAGAGAAGTCATGGAAATCAAAAAGAGTGATTGGAAGTTGTTTCGTGAACGCATTGGAATATGGCAGGAAAACTATATGGAAGAGCTTTGCAAAGAATATGTGGGGCTTTTGCAGGGTGATGAACCTGCATCAACGAGGTTCTGGGATCTGGAGGAGCGCGTCAACAGCGACAAGCGCCTGCCGGGTGTGCAGCTGGAGTTAAGAAAGTCGAATGTCGATATCGATCTGTTGAGACTATATAAACTTGGCATCATTGAAGAAACGGATCTGGAAGGATTCAGTGATGAATTGGTAGAACGGGTCATGGAACTTGTGAAACTAAGATGGTAAAGGCAAGCACAGATATTTATTACATAGAACTGGCGAAGGAATGGTGCCGGGATCATGAGATTGAATTTGTGAGAGGGTAAATAAGGAGGCGCGGTCAGTGAACAGGAAACAGGAACAATGGTATTCAGATCTGGAAGGGTACATCCGGCAGGGTGAGCCCGGGCAGATGCAGCGGAGCAAGGCGTGGAAGGTTGCGATCGGTCTGCAGGATGTGGACGGACTAATGACCTCTGAATACCTGTTAGAGACAGCAAAGGAGCATATCGAAGGAAATATTGGGATTGACGCTGCGCAGGAACGTATCCGGACTTATTATCAGGAACGGGAAAGCAGAAAGATTCTGGATGAAGATGCAACTAACACCAAGGAAGCAGACATCGTATCTTCACGTATTACTGCACTGCTGGGTGAAGACACCTTTCAGTTTTCGCCCGCGGAGTGGCAGATCATTCACAGGCGGCTGTTCACCGGGCTGCTGGAGCATGCGGGTGAATTCAGGACGTATAATATTTCAAAGAAGGAGTGGGTTCTGGATGGAAAATCTGTGATATATGCTTCCTGGGAGAGCATAAAAGCCACGCTGGATTACGATTTCGATATGGAGAAGCAGTTCGTATATGATGATCTGCCTTTGCAGGAGGCGGTGCGGCATATCGCGAAGTTTACATCGGACATCTGGCAGATCCATCCTTTTGGTGAAGGAAACACCCGATCAACAGCTGTGTTTATGATCAAGTATCTGAAGACCTTCGGCTTTCCGGTCAGCAATGATGTGTTCGCGGAGAACGCATGGTATTTCAGGAATGCTCTGGTACGTGCGAATTACAATGATTACACTCAGAATATCAGTGCAACGACAGAATTTCTGGAACGGTTCTATGAGAATATGCTGATGGGAGCGGAATATGATCTGAAAAACAGAAATCTGCATATCCAAAGTGCCATCGCCAAAGCGCCAAAGTGCCAAAATGGCACTTTGGAGTGTACGCTTGAAGAATTGGCGGTGCTGGATCATATCAAAAACAATCCGCACATCACACAAAAAGAACTGGCAGAGAAGACAGGAAAGTCGGAACGTACGATAAAACGATTAACGGTTTCTATGCAGGAAAAGGGCCTTATTGTCAGACAGGGCGGACGAAGAAATGGCAGATGGGAGATTACATGATGACAGAACTTGAAAAACTGGATGGGCAAGAAGGGCGGCATCAAGGTGCTGGAGAAAGCATTCTCTACAGATGAATATTCGCAGGAGGATCTGGAGTACATCGAGCAGGTTCTCAGCAGGATGAGCAGCCATCAGCGGATGCCGTAGAAGAAACCAGAGCGATGGCAGAAACCCTGGAAGACCACTGGGTCGCATCTGCGAAGGACAATTAGGAGGGGATCACCATGACGATTACAGAAGCAAAATCGATCATCGATGAATATGAATACAAATCAGTGCTCACCGACGACGAAGAATTCCTGCTGCTGGAAGCTCTGGAGTTCATGATCAACACAACGAAGGAAACAGAGTGGATGGTCAGACTCGGCGGATATCATTATGACAAGAGAAACTTTGATCTGGCCCTCAAATATTATGAGATGGCAGACGAGCTCGGTGACAAGTGGGCAGCGGAAGGCCTCGGATACATCTGGTATTATGGCAGAACCGGCGAAAAAGACTATAAGAAGGCGTTCGACTATTACCACAAAGCCATGGACAACGGCAATCTGAAATCCATGGTCAAGGTGGCGGATATGTACAAGAACGGCTATGGCGTCGATAAAAACTATGACATGTACGTCGAGCTGATCGAGGCGGCCTACACCTATGTGAAAGGCGTCCCGTATCTCAGCGCTCCGCAGCCGGAGGTATACACGAGACTCGCGCGGATCAGGCAAAAGCAGGGCAGGACAGATGAGGCGATCGACCTGTATGTAAGAGCAAAGGATTTCCTGGCGCAGCGCATCACATACAATCCTTTCTTTGGCGACCTGAACATCATGAAATGGCTGGAAGAGGAGCTGTATGAACTCATCGATTTCGACAGAGCGGATTTTGATCTCTATGACCTGTACGCCCTGTTGAAACAGCCCGTCAGAATTGCCTTTGCATATGATGGGAAAATGTATGAGGTGGAGTCGGTAGAAGAGGACGGCAGTATCAGCATCCGGTTTGGTGACAGCTGGTACCGGGATATCGACGACTTCTTCGCAAAAGCAACGATCGCAGGGGAGCGGATTCCGGTATTGTATGAGAAGTTATACGCATTCAAGGTGGTGTAAGAGATGGAAATCG
>JAUMVV010000090.1 GCA_030529985.1 Bacillota bacterium | reverse complement strand
GCTTGACGGGGAGCAGTTCAAATTCTAATGTGGCAACCCCCCTTTGTCTACAGTCCGCCGAAGAGTCGCGACACTCCGGTTTTTGCTCAAACTCCGAGGCTATTCATTATTGTTATTCAGCCTTCCACAGCCCGTGAAGATTGCAGTGTTCATAAACTGCGATCAGCTTATCATCATCGGTCAATGCGAATTCTACTGCAGGTGCCTCACCCGGTTTGAGAACCTTTCTCTGCACTCCTTTTTCAGTCTCAATGGCAACCCATTCAATGTAATGTTCTTCCAGCATCGGATGCTCCACCGAACCGATTTTCACAGACACCTTGTTTCCTTCGACTTCAAATACAGGCACATGCTTTTCCTGAGCAGCATCTGTAGTACCCGGGATCACTTCCGTCATAGGCTGTCCGCAGCACATCATCGGCACGCCCGAGTCCTTGATCATCCCAACAAAGTTTCCGCAATGTTCACATACAAAAAATTTCATCTTCTTTTCCTCCTCTATCCTATTATCAATAATTCTCTTTTCTTACTTCAAAGAATGCCTGCGAGTGTTTGCATACAGGACAAACCTGAGGTGCCTCTGCTCCCGTCACCAAATGTCCGCAGTTGCGGCATTCCCACATTGTCTCACCGCTCTTCCTGAAGACTTCATCCTTTTCAATGTTCCTGAGAAGTGTACGGTATCTTTCTTCATGAGACTTCTCTATTGCAGCAACGCCTCTGAACTGCTCTGACAGCTCGGTAAACCCTTCTTCATCAGCCTCCTTCGCCATGCGCACATACATTTCCGTCCACTCAGAATGCTCCCCTTCTGCTGCATGGAGCAGGTTGTCGGGTGTATCGCCCAATTCACCCAGTGCTTTGAACCAGAGCTTGGCGTGCTCTTTCTCGTTATCTGCCGTCTTCTGAAAGAGAGCTGCTATCTGCTCATAGCCCGCCTTCTTTGCCGCAGCTGCAAAATAGGTGTATTTATTTCTCGCCATCGATTCTCCTGCAAAAGCCTCCATGAGGTTTTTCTCTGTTTTAGTTCCTTCATATGTTTTTCCCATTGTTCATTCCTCCTTGCTTTTTACAACCTTTTCAAAATCTGAGGACGGATGCTTGCATAACGGACATATGAAATCTTCAGGGATTTCCTCCCCCACATATTCATATCCGCAAATGGTACATCTCCATACTGTTTCTCCGGTTTCGATCCCGGATTCCTGCGGCTTCGGTTTGATACTGTTCATGTAATATTCATATGTTGCGGAATCAGCATCATCCAAAACTTCCATATCAGTAATCTCTCCGGCAAACATCGTATGGGAACCCAGATCCTCGGTCATACTCACCTTGACGGAAATATATGCATTCGTCCCCTCGGTTACATATATGATTCCGTTCTCCCCTCTTTCCCATGCATCAAAGTCGGCAAACTTGTCCACCTCTCTTCCCGTCCGGAAGCCGAAATGCCTGAACAAATCAAATGTTGCCTTCTGACTGATTACCGATACTGTAAACTCACCTGTACGAGCAATCATATCGTGGGTGTAATTCGCCTTGTTCACGCAAATGCTCAACTGATTTGGTTCAGAAGCTGCCTGTATGGCAGTGTTAATAATACAGCCGTTATCCTTACCACCTTCCTTCGCTGTCAGAACAAACAGCCCATAACTGAGTTTGTACATCGTTTTCTTGTCCATGACGATCACTCCTTTCAACGCCGCTTCTACTATTATAACACTTCTGTCTACCTACGGCTCGCTTTCTTTTTAGGTACCCGTCTGCAACACAGTATCACTCATCACCTGCGACATAGCAAAGGTCACGGGGAGGAAAGGCGTTAAGCGGTACTCCATATTCTGCTGTAGTAGAACTTGATTGATCAAAATACCTTTCCACTTCCCGAACCTCATTGTTCGTGGCTTTTCCTTTCTTGCCGGAGTGGGTTAGTAGTATTGTGAAGTGGTCGTCATACAGATATATTCGATCCACAAACGCTTTGATCAGCATCTTTTGATAGGTCAGGTCATCTCGGGAATAGTTTCGGAGAGACAAGAGGAAAGATCGCACAAGATCAGGATCTAATTTCAACTGACGCGCTTCCTCTTTTTTTTAACTCTTTTTTAGGATATCCAGTTCATCCTCACGCTTTTGCAACCGCTGGGAAACCCTTGCTGACCCTGTTCCGTCTTCGATCTGGTTCAGTAGTTTTTCTATTTTCTTCTCAGTATCTTTGATATCGCCTTTGAGCCGGATGATAGAAGGGCTTTCCTGATCCACCTTGTTCTGTTCCTCTACAGCTGCCACGACAGAGTCGATGACTTCGTCTGTAAGAAGATCCCGGCAGGTTTCGAGGACGATCGGTTCGAGCTCTTCCTTCCGGACGTTTTTCTTATCACATTTTTTAGGAGCATTGGTGCAGGTGTAATAACGATGGGTTTTCCCGGTCGATGTATTCCTGCACCACAAGAAGGTCATGCTCTATGGCATAACGCCTGCAGTCCTTTATCTGTCCTTCGATGGACGTTTCATTTTGTCTGTCAGAACTGTATCTGGCATAAATAACTGCGTTTTTCATAACTCTAATCCTTTAAGCAACCGATTGGCACCACATAGACGCCATCCGGTCTTATATAGCCGTATTTTACCCCTGTGATGACGATCTTAAGATCCGGCAGGCGCAGCGGCACCTGCTTTTCTTTTTTGTTGTATTCCTTTATGAGACGTTCGATCTCAAGCAGATGCTGCGCGCCTTCTTCGATCTCACTCTGCCCGAGTTTGATTTCGATCAAAGCATAGCGACCGTCCTGCAGATGCAAAACAACATCCGCCTCAAGCCCGTACCTGTCTCGATAATATGACACCTTTCCGCCATGTTCGGACGAATAAATCTTCAAATCTCTGATTACGAGAGACTCAAAAAGGAAACCGAGCGTTTTATAATCCTTATCAAAATAGTCCGGATCAACGCCAAAGGCTGCAACAGCCAGAGAAGGATCGATAAAATTCTTCTTCTTTGAGGCACGTATTGCCGTTTTTGAGCGGATAGAAGGGCACCATGCCGGCACATCTTCAATAATATATAGCTTTTGCAAGGCCTCTATATATTCATAGAATGTTTTCTCGCTCATATTATTGTCACGCCTGGCATCCTTGAGAATAGTCTGCATTTCTGTAAGCTGACAAATATTGCGTGCATATGATTTCATGATCAGGCGCGCGAAATCCGAATTGCGTTTCACATTATCAATTTTCGAAATATCAACTGTAACTGTTTGCTCGTACAATTCCTTCGCAATAAACAGCTTCGCGTTGGGGGAAGGATTGGTAACAGCTCTTGGCCATCCTCCGCGGCAAATAGTAAAGACCAGATCGTCAATAGATAAATCGGAAACCCAGTTGCTGTCATCAGGTTCACTTGTATTGAACAGATTCATTAGAGAGATGTTGCCGTTTGAATCACCAGATTCATACAGACTCATAGGATACATTTTCAATCTGGAAATACGAAGAGTTCCCGTGTGCGGCGTATCAACTGTTTGAGCAGAGGATCCTGTTAATATATACTGACCGGTTTTTCCAGTATCATCTACATCTTTTCGGATTGCACCCCAGATCTTAGGCGCATCTTGCCATTCATCAAATAATATTGGTTTTTCCCCAATCAATAATTGTGAAGGCCTGTTCTGTGCCGTCAGAAGATAGTTCTCTCTGAGCTCTTCATCCTGGAATTCAACAATCGTCTTGGCCTTTTGCTTTGC
>JAUMVV010000001.1:2882-86946 GCA_030529985.1 Bacillota bacterium | reverse complement strand
TAAAGTGCTATAATAAATGCGTGAAACACTGATGTTTCACGCATTTGTTTATTAATAATATGAGCGGGAGTCAGAAGGAATTCCGACCCTCATATCATCTTAATATCATGAAAGGATTCGCATAAAATGATTAAAGAAGCAATGAGAGCCGCATGGGCAGAAATCAATGTGTCCAATCTGGACTACAACATCAAGCAAATCAAAAAAAAAGTCGGGTCGGATGTGAAAATCACGGGGATCATCAAGGCCGATGGTTATGGCCACGGTTCTGTAAAATGCGCCCAGGTTCTCAGAGCGAACGGTGTTGACTCCTTCGGTGTTGCCACCCTCTCAGAGGCTATCAAATTGCGAAACGCCGGTTTCCGGGTAGAAGAAATTCTGATTCTGGGTCTTACCCCTGAACCCTATGCCGACATTCTCGTTGAATATGATCTCACTCCGGTTGTCTGCAGCTTCGCAAACGCAGAAGCAATCAATGCAGAGGCAAGAAAAGCCGGCAAATCGCTGGACTGCTACATTGCCGTGGACACCGGAATGGGAAGAATAGGTTATAACCCCGAAGATCCGGCTTCGATAGAAGATGTTAAAATGATCAACGGGCTGTCAAACCTGCAGCTTGTCGGGCTATTCTCACATTTCGCTACCGCGGATGCCGCTGACAAGAATTATGCCCTGCTTCAGGAAAACAGATATATTGCCTTCTACAAGGCTCTCCTGAAGGCGGACATCATCCTGCCTATGAGAGCACTTTCAAACAGTGCCGCCATCATGGAAATTCCTTCGGCACACTTCAACCAGGTTCGTCCGGGAATAATTCTCTACGGGCTCTATCCATCGGATGAGGTTGACAGAAATCAGCTGGATCTCAAGCCTGTGATGAGTGTCAAGGCAAACATAGTCCACCTCAAAAAGGTTCCCGCGGGAACATCCATCAGCTATGGGCGCAAATGGACTGCACAAAGCGACAGCATCATCGCAACAATTCCTCTCGGCTATGCGGATGGCTACCCACGCCCCTTCTCTGCAGAAGCGGAAGTTATCGTGAACGGCGTCAAGGCTCCTGTCACCGGAAACATCTGCATGGATCAGTGCATGATAGATGTTACTCATGTTCCATATGTTCGTCTCGGTGATGAGGTGACCGTAATGGGCAAGGACGGTCTTGCCGAAGTATCTGCCGACGATATTGCCCGGGCTACAGGCACTATCAACTATGAGATCGCCTGTGCATTCGGACAGCGTCTGCCGAAGGTATATGTGTATTAAACACCTGTAGGCTTAGTATCCCCGGGGTCTTCGAGATCCGGAGGCTCCCTAAAGCTTATGCTTACTGCCCCTATCGAACATATTAACGGGATGTATTTAAGAACCGGCTCAATTGAGCCGGTTCTTTTAAAATCTGCTTCTCTTCCCGAAGCCCGTTTTGTACCCCTTCTTCTTCATCTCTTCATCAAGTATTTCGTAGCCCATCCGGTATGCCTCCAGGTTAGGTCCCGCTATACTGGCGTTGAAGTTCTTCTTTATCTCCTCTTCCACCGCCGGTGAGTGAATTTTAGGCATGAGTCTGGTAAGCGCCCCCAGAGCAATGATGTTCACCACGAAAGGCTTACCCATGTCTTCCGCCCTCTGCGTAGCCTGAATTCTGTATACACCCGGTCTGTCAGATTCAACGAGAGTGCTGTTGATAAGGATGATCGCATCATCCTTCACCGTATCAATATATTTGTCGTAGCCGACCTGATTGAGCGCAACGAAAACATCCGCTTTCTCAACCTTCATGTAGTCGATCTCCTCGTCCGAGATAACCACCTCTGCCTTGCACGCTCCCCCTCGTGCCTCCGGCCCGTAGCTCTGTGTCTGCGCGATATTGTAGTTCTCGCCCAGCCCGTAGGCCTTTGAAAGAAGTACCGACGCTAAAATTACTCCCTGCCCGCCTGATCCTGCGAATCTAACATTAAGTCTCATTGCCTCTTTTTCTCCTCGTCTAAACGATCCATATCCATAATAGTATAACGCTTCATAATATTGCCATATATCCGCTTCACCCGCTGCGGTATCGCTAAACTGCCGTGCCTCTAAGCTTCTGTACCGCCGATCTGCTGTGTCGTCTAAACCGCTGCAACGCCTGATCCGGCGCACCGCTTAAACCGCTGCGCGCCTAAGCTTTTGCATCCCGGCTATCTTCCTCCGTATCCACATCTATAGCTCCATCCGGACAGAATCTCTCGCACATTCTGCAGCCGACACATGCCTCGGCATTTTCAACCGCCGGCATATTCGTGCCGTATGTGTTCCTCTTTTTCGACTTTGTAAATATCTTTTTCGGACATACTGTAAGACAGATATTGCAGCCTTTGCAGCATGCCCCGTCAACCGTTATCTTTGCCATTTCCTAACCTCTTTTCGGGTGTTCTCCTACTTGATTCCGCACTGAGAGAGCTTTGCTTTTACCTTCTCCAGATACTCCGGTGCATCCGGATCGTTTCTGAACAGGCCGATCGGGATCTTGCCCTTCTTATCGCCTGCTCTGTCCGCTGCTGCCGGATCAAACTCTCCCTCCTTGACCATATATGTATGTTCCTTATACATCTTCATGATCTTCGCCGGATCCTTTTCGCCCCAGATAGACTTGCCCGCCTGCACCGGGCACTGGGAAAGCACATCTATAAATGCGAAACCCTTATGCAGCAGTCCTTCCGCTATAGCTTTAGCCAGTTGAACAGGATGAGCCGTGGTCCACCTCGCCACATAGCTTGCCCCCAGTGTCATCACCAGTGCACAGGCATCCATGGGCATATCGATGCAGCCGAAAGGCGAAGTTTTAGTCTTAGCTTCCAGAGGCGTTGTGGGAGATTTCTGTCCCCCGGTCATCCCGTAAATATTGTTGTTGACCATTACCACTGTCAGGTCGATGTTCCTTGCCGCCGCGTGAAGCAGATGGTTTCCGCCGATTGCCATGCAGTCGCCGTCTCCGGTGAAAACCAGAATCTTCTTGTCCGGCTGTGAAAGCTTAAGTCCCTCTGCGAAGGGCAGTGCCCTGCCATGCATAGTGTGTATCGCATCCATCTGCAGATAGCACGGTATCCACGAGGAGCAGCCTATACCGGACACGCAGGCGGTTTCCTTCCTGCAGCCCAGATTATCGATTGCCTCTATTGCGGCTCTCTGTATTATCCCGTTTCCGCATCCCGGGCAAAACAGGGTGGGGAGTGATTCCTTCTTGATATATTTCTCGTATAATTTATTCATTACTTCACCGCCTCCTCATCGAGTCCGCTGACCTCCAGGATCTTGTCGAGTATTTCAGTAGGCGTATGTATTTCACCGCCGCACTTTGCCATAGGCACGACCAGCTTGTCCTTCAACACTCTCTCGATCTCTCTGCTGTATTTGCCTATGTTCATTTCCGGGACGATTACAGTGTCCACATTCCCGGTCGCCTGCCTGAGCAGTTCCTCCGGAAACGGCCACACTGTATTTATCTTGACCAGACCCACCTTCAGGTGAGAGTAATCTGTTTTAAGAGTTTTGCTGAATCCGCGTTTGAACAGATCCCTGATGATTCTTGTCTTCGGCAGTATTCTGTCATCTCTTATCCCCCGCGCGTGCTTCACCGCATTCAGCGCCGGTCTCGCCACTGAACCATATGCCACGATCGCAACATCCGCATCCTCCATGCAGTAGGTGTCAATGCTTGCGATCGAGTCGATATTGTCCCTTATCTTCTTGTTTATATTGTATATGAAATCGCCGCTTTTTGTGGCGATATGCCCTATTCTCCGTCCCCGTTCATCATGGAGCTGACCCTCGACCGTGGTGTTGGCTCCCTTGAAGAAATCTTCCTGCGGCGAAACCACATACCGGTGTTTTTCGCTCTTTATTACTTCACTGCCTTCCCTGATGAAAATCTTCTCTCTCATATGCCCTACAACCTCATCGGACAGAAGTATGACCGGAGTTCTGAACTGTTCTGCAAGCTCGAAGGCTCTTATGGTGAAATCGTACATCTCCTGCACGGATGAAGGTGACAGCACTATTATCTCGTAATCGCCGTGGCTCCCGTATCTTGCCTGATAGATATCCTGCTGCGAAGAACGAGTAGGCTGTCCCGTGGACGGACCTCCGCGCTGCACATTGACGATTACTATCGGTGTCTCAGTTACTGCCGCAAAACCAATAGCTTCCTGCATAAGCGTATATCCCGGACCTGATGTGGCCGTCATCGCCTTGCTGCCGCCCCATCTCGCCCCGATGATCGCACATGCCGAGCCGATTTCATCTTCCATTTGAATAAAAGCGCCCCCTGCCCTCTGCATTTCTCCTGCCAGCATCTCGATTATCTCCGTTGACGGAGTAATCGGATATCCCGCGAAGAATCTGCAGCCGGCATAGAGCGCTCCCTTTGCACAGGCCTCATTTCCCTGTAACACCACTTCATTTCTCTTTTCGGATTTGACGTCCATTTTTTGCCTCTTTGTTCGTTTCGTCTTACATTAAATATGTAATTTTCATCCCTTAATCGGGACTCTTCCGCAGAGCCTGCAAACAGACCCTCCCGATATTCATACTAACATCGTATACGATTTTCTTCAAGACAAATAACTTTGAAGTTACAAACTCCGTGGTGTTCTATTATTGGTTATTGTATTATTGTATACATTTCCACTTCCACTTGAAATCTGCATTGCCTTTGCACCGAAACACAGCCGTTTCTTTCCCTTATTTGCTCTCCAGCTTGCTTTCACAGTAAATACATCTGTAAACACCCTTCTCTCTATCCGTCAGACGGAATTTCTGCGGCAGCTCCTGCTCCACTGTCGTTATACAGCGGGGGTTTTTGCACTTTACAAAACCTTCTATCTCCTCCGGCATATCTATATGCTTCCGCTTGGCAAGTTTGCCCCCCTCAATGTAATTGACCGTTATGTTAGGATCGACGAAGCCTATGGCTTCTATGTTTATGTCGATAAGCTGATCTATTTTGATAATGTCCTTCCTGCCGTACTTTTCGCTCTCCGCATTCTTGATAAGTGCCACCTGGCAGTCCAGCTTGTCCAGCCCCAGAATTTCATAGAGCTTCATGCCGTATCCCGCCTTAATATGGTCCAGCACCAGCCCGTTCTCTATCTTCCCTATAATCATCTTCCTGCCTCCTTTGCCTTATCATTTCCGCCCTTTTCCGCTTCCTCAAGCAGCTTGAGAATGAGAGCCATTCTTATATACTTGCCGTTCAGCACCTGCTGGAAATATCTCGCTCTGGGATCATCGTCAACCGCCACGGATATTTCATTCACTCGCGGCAGCGGGTGAAGGATAGCAAGATCCGACTTCCCGGTCTTCAGCTTTTCCGGAGTCAGTATGTAGCTGTCCTTGAGTCTCAGGTAATCCTGCTCGTTAAAGAAACGCTCTCTCTGGACTCTGGTCATGTACAGAATGTCCATTTCCGGCATTACGCCTTCCAGATCGGCGGTTTCTGTGAAATCCATATTGTTCTTTATTAAAACTTCCTGTTTCAGATATTCCGGAATACGCAGCTCATCCGGTGAGATGAGAACGAATTTTACATTTTCATATCTGGACATTGCCGTAATCAGAGAGTGGACCGTGCGACCGAATTTCAGGTCACCGCAAAGCCCCACAGTCATGTTGTCCAGCCTGCCCTTCTCTCTGCTTATAGTCAGAAGATCTGTGAGCGTCTGGGTAGGATGGTTGTGGCCGCCATCTCCCGCGTTAATTACAGGTACAGTGGATCCGGTGCAGGCAACCACGGGAGCGCCCTCCTTAGGGTGCCTCATGGCTATGATGTCCGCATAGGCTCCCACCGTTCTTATCGTGTCCGCCACGCTTTCCCCTTTTGCCGCCGAAGAGCTCTGCGCCTCCGAGAATCCCAGTACATTTCCCCCCAGTTCATACATTGCCGCTTCAAAGCTCAGCCGCGTTCTGGTGGATGGCTCGAAGAAAAGCGTGGCCAGCTTCCTGCCTCTGCATTTCTCACAGTAATCCTGCGGCTTTCTGATAATATCCTTTGCCACAGCTATCATCTCGCTGATTTCTTCAACCGATAAATCCATTATGTCTATCAAGTGTCTCATGTTATCTCCCCTTTTCTTCAATAAATTTCATTAGCTGTCCGTAACCGTCCTCATCCACCAGCCCCCTTTCGAGAGCCATCTCCGCCGCCGTATTGAAATCCGACAGACTCACATTTCTGACATTTGCCTCTTCAAGCCGTCTCAGACCCTTCTCCATTCCGTAGGTGAAGATGCTTACGATTCCCAAAACCTCAGCACCTGCCTCTCTCAGCGCCTCCACCGTCTGCACCACGCTTCCTGCTGTGGAGATCAGGTCTTCGATAACGACCACTTTCTGCCCCTTTTCAAGCCGTCCTTCTATCCGGTTTTTTCTGCCGTGATCCTTATCTGAGCCTCTCACATATCCCATAGGGAGTCCCATGAGGTGACCTGCTATTGCCCCGTGGGCGATCCCCGCCGTACTTGTCCCGAACAGAGCCTCCGCTTCCGGATACTCTCTCGCAACTGTTTCCGCTATTGCGGCCTCCACCTCATCTCTTACCTTCGGCACCGAAAGTATCAGCCTGTTGTCACAGTAAACGGGACTTTTGATTCCGCTTGCCCATGTGAAGGGCTCCTCCGGTCTGAAAAATACCGCCCCGATATCCAGCAGATGTCCTGCTACCTTTTTCTTCATCCTATGAACTCCTTTCTGCACTTGATATATGCTGCCTGCGGATCCTCCGCTGCCGTAATACTTCTTCCCACAACTATATAATCCGAACCCAGCTCCCGTGCCACAGACGGAGTTGTTACTCTCCTCTGGTCCGCCGCCGCGTCTCCCGCGAACCTGATTCCCGGAGTTACCGTCAGGAAATCCCCGCCGCACTCCCCGTGAATGACCGGAGCTTCAAGCGGTGAACATACAACGCCCGCCAGCCCGGCTCTCCTGCAGTTCCCGCCATATTCCGCTACCACATCCTTTAACGGTCTGTCTATCAGTATTTCCTTCTGCATTACTTCTTCAGTTGTGGATGTGAGCTGCGTTACTCCCAGCAGCGTCCCGCTGAAATTCTCAGCCGCTGCCGCCATCATCGCCACCCCTCCTGAGGCATGTACGTTGCACATGTCCACTCCCAGTCCGTCCAACACCTTCATGGCTCTGCCTACTGTATTGGGGATATCGTGAAGCTTCAGATCCAGGAATATCCTGTGCCCCCGTCCCTTCAGCCTTTTCACGATTCCCGGACCCTCCGCATAGAACAGTTCCATGCCTATTTTCAGATAGGGTCGTTCCTCTCCCAGCTTCTCAAGAAAAGTCATTGTCTCCTCCATGCCCGGGAAATCGCAGGCTATTATTACATCTTTTCCCATCAGTGTGCGCCTCCTGTTATCTCACTCAGTTTCTTTATTCCATATTTTCCTGCCGTTTCGGGCAGAGCTTCTATTATTTCCCTGCATGCAAAAGGATTCACCAGATTTGCCGCACCCACCTGCACTGCTGTCGCTCCCGCCAGCATCATCTCCAGCACATCCTCTGCTTCCCTCACTCCGCCGCAGCCTACCAGAGGAATCTTCACCCTCTCGTAAGCTTGATACACCATTCTCAGTGCCACCGGCAGTATCGCCGGCCCGGAGAAGCCACCGATTTTCTCGGCAATCACAGGTCTTTTCTTTTTCAGGTCTATTCTCATCCCCTGCAGGGTATTTATCAGAGTCAGTCCCTCTGCCCCCGCAGCTTCACATGCGAAGGCAATCTCACCTATATCCCTCACATTTGGCGAAAGCTTCACTATGAGGGGCTTGCTTCCTCCATAGGGCTTCTGTGCGTCCAGTGCCTTTCGCACCGCTCCCACCACCCCGGCAGCCTGCTTCGGATCCGTTCCGAATGCCATTCCGCCTTCGTGAACATTGGGACAGGAGATATTGAGCTCTATCCATCCCACCTGCTCCTGAGCCGCCAGCCTTTCGGAAACCCTCACATATTCTTCTGAACTGAAGCCGCTTACATTAGCCATAACAGGTTTTTTGAAGATCTTCTCTATGGCGGGCAGCTCCTCCTCTATCACCTTCTCCACTCCCGGATTCTGAAGGCCTACAGAGTTTATCAGCCCTTCTCTGCATTCGGCTATTCGCGGCGTAGGGTTGCCAAAGCGAGGCTGTTCCGTAGTGCCCTTGAAGGAAAAGCTGCCCAGTATGTTTATGTCATACAGCTCCGCAAATTCTCTGCCGTAACCGAAGGTTCCGCTGGCGGGAATTACCGGATTGTCCATCTCTACACCGCAGAGTTTTACCTTCAGCATTTCTCTCTTATCTACCATATGATTTCCCTCCTTGAAAGTACCGGTCCTTCTCTGCATATCCTCTTGTCTCCGTATTTCGTCCGGCAGGAACAACCCATGCAGGCTCCGAAACCGCAGCCCATTCTCTCCTCGAAGCTGAACCAGCCCGGACAGTCTCTATCCGCCGCTTCATCCACCGCCTTCAGCATCCCTTCGGGTCCGCAGGCGAAGACCGAGCTGTAATCAAGCTCTCCCATCACATCTGTGACGAAGCCTTTCTCTCCCCGGCTGCCGTCCTCAGTGGTGACTATCAGATCTGCCTCCATCTCTTCAAAGCGGTTCACATAAAAAACCTCTCCGGCGGTTCTGAATCCCAGCAGGACTGTCGGCCTGGCTCCCCCTGCGATAAGCTCCCTGCAGAGAGCATACATGGGAGGTACTCCCGCTCCTCCCCCTGCAAGCAGCGGTCTCTCGCCGATTTCTTCACTGTCACAACAGTAGCCGTTTCCCAGCGGCAGCAGTACCTCCGGTGCCGCCCCCGCCTCCAGACGGCTCATCTCTTCGGTTCCCTTTCCTACTGTCTTGTATATTATGCTTATCGTATCATCGGTCCAGTCGCACAGCGAGATCGGTCTTCTGAGAAAAAATCCTTCAAGCCTTATGTTGATGAACTGCCCCGGCCTGAAATTCCCCGTAAGTCCTGCGGGTGCATCAAATATCATCTCGTATGTGCTGTCCGCTATCGGGGTGTTGCTCCTTATCTTAAGCTCTGTCCTTATCATATCTGTAAACTTCCCTTCCTCCGGAATATACCGCAAGACACCGACCCCTCACTCGCCAGCCCTCGAAAGGAGTACTCCTGCCTTTGCTTCTGAATTTGTCTGCATCTATCTCATATTCCTCGTCAAGATTCCATACGGCCCGGTCAGAATCATTCAGGATCCCGAAGCGGTTTGCCGGCGCTGTGCTCATCATTTCCACCAGCCTCTCCAGGCTGATCTCCCCTGTCCTGACCAGTCTCGTGTACAGCACCGGGAATGCCGTTTCAAGACCGACAATACCGTAAGCGCAGTCAGCAAAGTTCCCGCTTTTTTCCTCTCTGCTATGAGGTGCATGGTCTGTTGCGATCATGTCTATTGTACCGTCTCTCACTCCGTCCAGCAGTGCCTGCCTGTCCTCTTCTCCCTTTATGGGTGGGTTCATCTTAAACCTTCCCGGGTTAGGCTCCTCCGCCTTGGCACGCTCCACATCCTCCCTTGTAAGCGTCAGATAGTGGGGCGCCGTTTCGCAGCTCACATCCAGCCCTTCAACCTTAGCCTCTCTTATCAGCTCCACCCCTTCCCGCGTCGAAAGGTGACACATGTGATAGCTGCAGCCTGTTTTCCTGACAAGCTTCAGATCCCTTTCCAGCTGTTTCCATTCCGCCTCATTTGAATCCTTCGGCCAGCCTTCGTCTTCGCAGTGTGCCACGATTATTTTCTTCAGCTCTCCGGCCTCTGTCATGGCTCTCTCCATCAGCTCATCTGACATCAGTCCGTATCCATCATCCGTAAAACCCACAACATCCCCGGCCAGTGCCTTCAATTCGGCGAGCTTCCTGCCCTCCTGTCCCCGGGTGATCGCTCCGCAGGGGAAGACTTTGATGCAGGCGCTCTCTCTGATTGCATCCAGCTGAACCTGCAGCCCCTCTTCAGTGTCGGGACAGGGTTTCAGATTCGGCATGGAGCAGATGCCGGTGAATCCGCCTGCCGCCGCCGCTTCGGTTCCCGTTCTGACCGTTTCCTTATAAAAAAATCCCGGCTCTCTCAGATGAACATGTACATCTGTGAAACCGGGTAAAATATAACAATTATCAAATTCATAAAATGGAAAATCTGCCACCGGCGGATTGCAAACACCTCCGCCATTTACGACAATCTTTCCTTTTTTGATTTTACCTATTCTGTCTGTCAACATAACTCCTCCCAGGCATTTTTCCTAAAATACCATATTCCGCAACGCCCGTCAAGACGATGCGGAATATTTTATATGTAATTCAAAGAAATTTTACGGCATTACCTTGCCCTTCAGTCAAAGAATTTCACGGCGGATTCGAACATCTTCATATCATAGTTTCCGGGCACATTCTTATAGAGCCCGTAACCGGTTCTCTCCGTATGCCCCATCTTGCCGAAAATCCTGCCATCAGGCGAAGTCATTCCCTCTATCGCAAAGGCAGAGCCGTTAGGGTTGAATCTGATATCTCCCGAAGGTTTGCCCTCGAAATCCACATACTGGGTCGCGATCTGTCCTTCGGCGGCCAGCTTCTTCAGAAGCTCCTCATCCGCCAGCAGCCGCCCTTCTCCGTGGGATACAGGCACAGTAAAAACCTCGCCGGTCTCCGTACCGGCAAGCCAAGGAGATTTGTTCGAGCTTACTCTGATGCGGACCAGTCTTGACTGGTGCCTTCCTATCTCGTTCAGTGTCAGGGTCGGGCAGCTCTCGTCGGTGTCGATTATCCTGCCATAAGGGACAAGCCCCAGCTTTATCAGTGCCTGAAATCCGTTGCAGATTCCGCACATGAGGCCGCCTCTCCTGTCCATGAGATCTGCCACCGCCTCTTTTACCGCCGGGTTTCTGAAGAAGGCGGTAATGAACTTGCCTGAACCATCCGGCTCATCTCCTCCGGAAAACCCTCCCGGTATGAATACCATCTGCGATTGCCTGAGCGCCTCCGCAAAGTCCTCGACGGACTGCGCTATGGCCTCCCCGTTCATATTCCTGATAAGCATTATCTCAGCATCAGCTCCCGCTGCTTCCATGGCTCTTGCCGAATCGTATTCGCAGTTCGTTCCCGGGAAGGCGGGAATAAGCACCTTAGGTCTTGCCACGGCAATTGCTGCCTTAGTGCAGATATCTCCCTCATGCTCTTCTCTCCTGTATGTTATCTCGGGTATGTTCTGCTCCGCCGCATCTATATTGCATGGATATACGGATTCCAGCTTCGCCTCGTAGACTTTAAGAAGCCTTTCAAGCTCAATGCTTTCCTCTCCCTTCGCGATAACAGGTTCCGCTTCGGTGCGTCCCAGGAGTTCACCCTCTTCAACATCATCTGCAACCTCCAGAACAAAGGATCCGCAGCTGTACCCGAACAGCTTCTCTTCATCCATATCCTCAAAGGTGAAACCTATCATGTTGCCGAAGCACATCTTCATCACCGCTTCCGCGATTCCTCCCATGCCCGGAACATATGCGGCATAGATTTTCCCCGCATCTCCCAGAGCCTTTATCTTTTCGAAATTTGCCTTCAGCGAAGCTGTGCCCGGCAGTCCGTTCTCATCCTCCGCGGCCTCCAGGAGTATGACCCTGTGCCCCGCCGCCTTGAATTCATCTGTGATTATATCGTCAACATCCGCAGTGCTGACCGCGAAGGAGACCAGAGTAGGCGGAACATTGATATCCTCGAAAGTGCCGCTCATGGAGTCCTTGCCGCCTATAGCTGCAACTTTAAGTCCCATCTGCGCCTTCAGTGCTCCCAGAAGTGCTGCGAAAGGCTTGCCCCATCTTGAAGAATCCCTTCCCAACTTTTCAAAGTATTCCTGAAAGCTCAGATATGACGCCTCTCTTCCGCCCCCCGATGCGACCAGCTTGCACATTGAATCCACAACTGCCAGGTACGCGCCGTGGAAAGGACTTCTCTCCGAAATGAAGGGATCGTATCCCCACGACATGATTGAGCAGGTTCGCGATGTGCTGTCCGCTGCGGAAATCTTCTGGACCATGCTCTGTGAAGGAGTCATCTGGTATTTCCCGCCAAAAGGCATCACAACCGTTCCTGCACCTATCGTTGAATCAAATTTTTCCGAAAGACCCTTCCGGGAGCAGATATTGAGATCCTCCGCAAGCGCCATATACTTTCCGGCGAAGCCTTCTCCCGAAGGCAGCGCCCTCTTCAGTGCGTCTGCCTTCGCGGCAGCGGCTTTGACCCTGATGTGTTTAGGCGCTCCATTTGAATCCAGGAAGCTGCGGGAAATGTCCACTATCTTCCTGCCCTGCCAGTGCATAACGAGCCGAGGCTCTGCCGTTACAGCCGCAACAACTGTCGCCTCCAGATTTTCATCGGCGGCCAGACTGCAAAAGGCTTCCCTGTCCGATGCAGCAATTACCACCGCCATTCTTTCCTGGGATTCGCTGATGGCCAGCTCCGTCCCGTCCAGCCCCTCATATTTCTTCGGCACTACATCGAGGTCGATGTCCAGTCCCTCGGCCAGCTCCCCTATTGCCACGGAAACGCCTCCTGCTCCGAAGTCGTTGCAGCGCTTTATCATGCGGGAAGCTTTGCCGTTTCTGAACAGTCTCTGGAGCTTTCTCTCTTCAGGGGCGTTGCCCTTCTGAACCTCCGCTCCGCAGCTTTCCAGTGAGCTTACATCGTGGGATTTGGATGATCCCGTTGCTCCGCCGCAGCCGTCACGACCCGTCCTTCCCCCCAGAAGGATGATGATATCTCCCGGCTCCGGTTTCTCGCGAACAACATTTGCCGCCGGTGCCGCTCCTATAACTGCACCCAGCTCCATCCTCTTGGCCGCATATCTATCGTGGTAGATCTCCTGAACCAGGCCCGTTGCCACGCCTATCTGATTGCCGTAGGAGGAATATCCGTCTGCAGCCGAAGTGACCAGCTTCCTCTGCGGCAGCTTTCCCTTCATCGTTTCCTTAAGAGGCTTCAGCGGATCCGCCGCCCCTGTTATTCTCATTGCCGTATATACATATGCTCTGCCGGAGAGAGGGTCTCTTATGGCTCCTCCTATGCAGGTCGCCGCTCCGCCAAAAGGCTCTATCTCTGTCGGGTGATTATGGGTCTCGTTCTTGAAGAGCAGCAACCAGTCTTCCTGTCTGCCGTCGATTACCGCTTTGATCTTAACAGTGCAGGCGTTGATCTCTTCGGACTCGTCCAGACCATCCATCAGACCCTCTGCCTTAAGTGCCTTAGCTGCAATCGTGCCTATGTCCATAAGGGTTACAGGCTTTTTCCTTCCTAAACGATTTCTTATATCCAGATATTCCCCGTATGCCTTGCTGAGAGTTTCATCCTCGAAGCTCACCTCATCTATTACTGTGTTGAAGGTCGTATGCCTGCAATGGTCGGACCAGTAGGTGTCGATCATCCGTATTTCCGTTATGGTTGGGGCTCTGCCCTCTTCTCTGAAGTAATCCCGGCACATGCGGATATCGTCAATATCCATGGCAAGACCTCTGTCCTCAATGAATTTTCTCAGTTCCTCTTCATCCATTTCGTTGAAACCTTCAAGCACTTCAACCATTTTCGGGATGTCGTAAACGGTCTTAAGGGTCTCAGGCATATCAAGGGCAGCCTCCCGCATTTCGACAGGATTTATCACATAATCTCTGACCGCCTCTATATCCCGCGGGTTCAGCCTTCCCTCGAGTATATACAGTTTGGCGCATTTCACGAGAGGTCGTTCTCCCTGTGAAATTATCTGTATGCACTGGGCTGCCGAGTCCGCCCGCTGATCGTACTGTCCCGGCAAAGCTTCTACAGCAAACATGTGCAGTTCTTTCCCTGCATCCGCAGCAGCTTCCCGACCCGCATCAAATTCCGAAGGCTCCAGCCCCCGGGTTCTGTACACTATGTCGACCTGCGGCTCCGAAAACACGCTGCCCGTACATTCTTCAAACAGCTCTTCCTCAATTCCTTCAACATCGTATCTGTTCAGAACTCTCACGGCTTCAAGCTCTTCTATTCCCAGAAAGGTTCTGAGTTCTTCCAGAAGCCCCTTTGCCTCATTTGCAACCGCCTCTTTTTTCTCTACAAAAACTCTGTAAACCATGCTACTTCCTTTCCGCCTCGAGAGCACGCTTTCCGATATCCGTTCTGTAATGCACTTTTTCAAACTCTATCTTTTTCACATTCCTGTATGCTGAGTCGATCGCTTCCGCCAGCGTGTCCGCCACAGCAGTAACTCCCATAACTCTCCCCCCGGAGGTCTTCAGCATCTCATCCTGCAAAGAGGCTCCCGCAACAAAGACTTCCACATTGCTGTCCATCTGTCCCATGGTGATCTCGCAGCCCTTTTCATAGCTTCCCGGATAGCCTCCTGAAGCGAGCACCACACAGCAGGCGCACTTGTCTGCGAATTTGACCTCCGTCTCCGAAAGCCTGCCGTCGGTAACAGCCTCCATTACTTCCAATAGATCGCTTTCCAGCAAAGGCAGGACGACCTGCGTCTCAGGATCTCCGAATCTGCAGTTGTATTCTATCACCTTAGGACCCTCTTCTGTCAGCATAAGCCCGAAATACAGACAACCTTTGAAGACCCTTCCTTCCGCCTTCATCGCCTCTATCGTCGGAAGGAATATTTCCTTCATGCAGCGCTCCGCAATCTCCTCCGTATAGTAAGGGTTCGGTGCCACTGCTCCCATTCCTCCCGTGTTAAGACCTCTGTCACCATCCAGCGCACGCTTGTGATCCATGGATGAAACCATAGGAACCAGGGTTTTGCCGTCGGTGAATGACAGCACGGAAACCTCCGGTCCCGTGAGAAACTCCTCTATCACTATACGGTTTCCGCTGTCGCCGAATTTCTTTTCCTCCATCATTGAGCGTACCGCCTCTGCAGCCTCTTCTCTCGTCTCCGCGATTACAACTCCCTTGCCCAGAGCAAGACCGTCCGCCTTGATGACAACCGGAACAGGTGAGGTCTTCAGATATTCCAGAGCTGCTCCGGACTCCCCGAAGACTTCATATCCGGCAGTTGGGATCCCATACTTCTTCATGAGGTTCTTGGAGAAGATTTTGCTGGCCTCTATTTCCGCAGCCTTTTTATCCGGTCCGAAGGCTCTGATGCCCGCTTCATTGAGGGCATCCACGCAGCCCATAGCCAGAGGATCGTCCGGTGCCACCACCGCATAGTCTATCGCCTTTGCTCTCGCGAAGTCCACAACAGCTTCTATGTCCGTCGCCCTGATATCTGCGCACTCCGCATCTGAAGCTATTCCGCCGTTTCCGGGAAGAGCGTATATCACCTCCGCCTTCGGGCTTTTCCTGAGGTTTTTGATTATTGCATGTTCACGGCCGCCGCCGCCTACTACCATGATTTTCATTTCTTCCTCCTTCACGATACCTTCATCCTTTTAGTGATGAAACAGTCTCACTCCGTTGAATACCATTACCATGCCGTGCCTGTCGGCAGCCTGTATCACATCGTCGTCTCTTAAGGAACCCCCCGGTTCAACTACATATGATGCCCCGCTCAGAGCGGCTCTCTCAATGCTGTCGCCAAAGGGGAAGAATGCATCCGATGCCAGCACCGCTCCCTTGCGGGAATCCAGATATTCCCTCTTTTCTCGGGCCGTCAGCGGTTCAGGCCGGTATTTGAAATATTTCTGCCAGTTGCCTTTCTCGCATACATCCTCCTCGTATTCGTTGATATATCCGTCTATGGCATTGTCTCTTACCGCTCTGGGCAATTTGTCCTTGAAAGGCAGTTCCAGCACCTTGTCGTGCATTCTAAGCTGCCATGTATCCGCCTTATCCGCCGCCAGTCTCGTGCAGTGGATCCTGGACTGCTGTCCGGCTCCTATTCCTATGCACTGGCCGTCTGCAGCAAAGCATACGGAATTTGACTGGGTGTATTTCAGAGCTATCATGGCTATAAGCATGTCCCTCTTCTTATCCTCGGGCAATGCTCTGTTTGCGGTCACGATGTTCTGCAGCAGTCCTGCATCTATCCTGATGCTGTTATGCGTCTGTTCGAAAGTCACTCCGTAAACCTGTCGGGTCTCCTGCTGCGCCGGTTCATATTCCGGATCGATTTCAATAATGCTGTAGTTTCCATTCTTCTTGCCGTTCAGCATGTCCAGCGCCTTATCCGTAAAGCCCGGAGCGATCACCCCGTCGGACACCTCTCTCTTTATTATTCTCGCACAGGTTTCATCGCATATATCCGACAGTGCTATGAAGTCTCCGAAGGAGCAGAGCCTGTCTGTTCCTCTGGCTCTGGCATATGCACAGGCTATGGGGGAATCGTCCAGCCCCTCGATGTCATCCACGAAATAGGCTCTCTTCATCCTGTCTGTCAGTTTTTCTCCCACTGCGGCGGAAGTAGGACTTACATGCTTGAAGGATGCTGCTGCAGGCATCCCCGTCGCTTCCTTCAGCTCCTTGACCAGCTGCCACGAGTTAAAGGCATCCAGGAAATTGATATATCCCGGCCTGCCGTTTAAGATTTTTATGGGAAGCTCCTTTCCCTCCTCCATGTAGATTCTCGCCGTCTTCTGATTCGGATTGCATCCGTATTTCAATGTAAATTCCTTCATACCTGTTTCTCCATCCTGTTTATCAGCCTGTCTTCATATTCGCCTGTTACGGCATCCGTGTATCTCACATAAAGGGCGATCCTGTTGTCCTCGTCCAGACTTGTCCAAAGCCTCTCCGTGAATGAAGCAATGTCATCGGAGATATCGACTCTTTCCGGTTCCCCTGCAAAGGTGGGCAGCGGATCCCCGTCGCACACATAAGTATGGATGAAGTGTCCCAGCCCCGGTTCCGATTCATAGTCAAAGACATACCTCGCGATTTTTGTTCCGTCTTTTGTTGCGCTCTTTATGATGCTCAGCTTGTATTCGAAATCATCCTCTCCCAGCTGCACCATCCCGCTGATTCTCGGTGTCATGTTCGGAAAATCCGGCTCGAAGCTTCGCTTTTTAAGTGCATCTTCGAAGCTTCCTCCCTCCTTGAGTGTATCGTATATGGTATCTGTCTGATCGCCGTTTGTTACTATAAGCTTGTCTGCGATCCTGCGAATTGCCGCATAGATAATGAGAGAGGGATCCTCCAGCTTGGATTCATCAAAGGCTCTGGTAAAGAGTTCTTCCCCCTCCCTGACGAAAATCCGGTTTCTGCTGTTTTCGGATCTTCCCATGATGAAATAGGCACTGACTGCCTTTGCTCCATCCGCTGTTCTCCCTATCACTATTCCTCTGCCGGGATATGAATTATCCTCCACCAGCTTATCTATTCGCTCCTTCTCGTATGCTTCCATGTCCGCCGTCTTCTCCTTCATGATCCTCTTCGAAACCATGTCCGCTGCCTGTGGCAGAATCTGCCACTCGGCCTCCTCCATCACTCTCTTCTGCAGAACTGCCGGAGTGTCTCCTTTCTTGACCCTGACCGGCTTCTGGAGAATGATCCTGCCGCCGTCCGGGATCTCATTCACATAGTGAACTGTAGCTCCCGTAACTTTGACTCCATATTCCAGCGCCTTCCGGTGAACCTTCAGTCCGTAGCAGCCCTTACCGCAGAAGGCCGGAATAAGGGAAGGATGAACATTTATTATCCTCCCCGGATATGCATCCGTGAAGGCTTTGCTCAAGATCTGCATGAAGCCGGCGAGAACGATAAGCTCTGTTCCGTTCTTTTGCAGCTCCTCTCTTATCCCCTCTTCGAAGGCTCTCTGGCTGCCCGCCATCTTCTTTGTTATAACGGCTGTTTTGATTCCCGCATTTTCCGCACGCTTCAATCCGTAGGCGATGGAGTTGGAGGAAATGACCAGCTCTATTATGCCGTGCCTAAGCTTGCCGTTTCTCTGCGCATCTATCAGTGCCTGCAGGTTGGTGCCGTTTCCGGAAATCAGAACCGCGATCTTTGTTTTTACCATAGGATCACTCCTTCATCGCCCTTTACCACTTCACCGAGAACATAGGCTTCTTCACCCTTTTCCCGCAAAATCTCCACAGCTTCTTCCGCCCTGCTCCTTTCAACGATGCATATCATGCCCACTCCCATGTTGAAGGTGTTGAACATATCCCTTTCCGAGATGTTTCCTTCCCCGGCGATCTGCCGGAAGACCGGAAGAATTCTGACATCCTCTTTTCTTATCCCGGCTGTCAGCCCTTCCGGGAGAGCTCTCGGTATATTTTCGTAAAAACCGCCGCCTGTAATGTGAGCTGCGGACTTGATCTGCATCTTATCCATGAGAGCCAGCAGCGGTTTCACATATATCTTCGTCGGTGTGAGCAGCGTCTCCGCCAGTTCTCTGTCCGCTGTGCTGATATCGAAAACCTTCCTGACGAGGGAGAATCCGTTTGAGTGAACGCCGCTTGAAGGAAGTGCTATGATCACATCTCCTTCCTCCACATTTTCCTTGTCCGGCATCTTTGCCCTATCCGCCATACCTACCGCAAAACCTGCCAGATCATACTCATCCTCCGGATAGAAGCCGGGCATCTCTGCGGTTTCTCCGCCTATAAGCGCTGCACCGGACTGAATACAGCCCTCTGCAACTCCCTTCACTATTTCAGCAATTCTCGCCGGGACATTCTTCCCGCATGCGATGTAGTCCAGGAAAAAGAGGGGCTTCGCCCCTGCACAGATAATATCGTTAACGCACATGGCAACACAGTCGATCCCTATAGTATCGTGTTTGTCCAGTTCGAAGGCCAGCTTGAGCTTTGTCCCCACTCCGTCTGTTCCGCTGACCAGAACCGGCTCCTCTATACCTTTCATGTCCGGAGCGAAGAGTCCGCCGAAGCCTCCTACATCGGAAAGTACTCCTGCGGTTTTGGTACCGGCAACATGTTCCTTCATTAACTGCACAGCTCTGTAGCCGGCAGTGATGTCTACGCCTGATGCTGCATAAGCATCGGATCTAGAATTTTTCATTACCTATCCCCTTCCGTTCCAGCAGTATGTGCAAACGCTGTCTTCATCGAGACCTATCGCCTCGAGTATTCCTTCTATGTTCTGAAATTCCAACGAATCAAAATTCATCATCTTGCAGAGCTGTGCCCGCAGTGCTCTGCCCCTGTCGGTTCTCCCATCTGAATATTCTCCTATGTGCTTTTCGCCCTCTTCGCCTTCCAGCTCCAGAATCGCCTTCCTGGCAATGAGCTCTCTGTCATCGGTCTGTCTTGCGAAACTCAGATACCTGCAGCCGTACATTATAGGCGGACAGGCGGATCTCATGTGGACCTCCCGTGCTCCCCTGGAATATAGGAAGGCTCCTGTCTTCTTAAGCTGGTTTCCTCTGACAATGCTGTCATCCACGAAGAGGAGCTTCTTATCCTTGATAAGCCGGGTAACGGGTATCAGCTTCATCTCCGCGATTCTGCTGCTCTGCTTCTGTGAGCCCGGCATGAAGCTCCTTGGCCATGTGGGCGTGTATTTGATGAATGGTCTCGCATAGTCCACACCGCATTCGTTGGCATAACCTATCGCATGAGCTATCCCCGAGTCCGGAACGCCGCAGATATAGTCGTAGTCAAAGCTGTTCCCGTCCTTCGCCTCTTCTCTTGCCATTATGTGACCATTGATATTTCTCATGTGCTCCACATTGATGCCTTCATAACAGGAGGTGGGAAAGCCGTAGTAGGACCACAGAAATGCACAGATACATTTCTTCTTTCCTGCCGGAGCCTTCGTAGTGAAGGAGTCCGCCCTTATCTCGACTATCTCGCCCGGTCCCGGTTCGTAAACCGTTTCATATCCCAGCTTCTCATATGCGAAGGACTCGAATGCAACGGCGTGACCGTTTTCATCCTTCCCTATAAGAAGGGGTGTTCTCCCCAGCTTGTCTCTTGAAGCAACTATGCTTCCGTCTTCTTTGAGTATCAGTATAGATGCGGAGCCTTCTATAGCTTCCTGCGCGAATTTGAGTCCGCTTACGAAATCACTCTTCTGATCCACCATGGATGCAAGCAGCTCTGTGTTGTTTATCCTGCCGCCGGTCATAGCGTCAAAATGTCCTCCGCTGAAGGCCAGATACTGTTTCATGAGAGCATCCGCATTGTTGATTTTGCCTACGAAGCATATCGCATAGGTTCCCAGATTTGAATGTATGAGCAGCGGTTGAGGATCGGAGTCGCTTATGCATCCTATCCCCGCTGTTCCGTTCATGCTGTCAATGGAGCCTTCAAACTTGGTTCTGAAGGGAGAGTTCTCTATGTTGTGTATTTCCCGGTCGAAGCCTTTTTCTTCGCTGTATAGCGCCATGCCGCCGCGTTTGGTTCCCAGGTGTGAATGGTAATCAGTGCCGTAAAACACATCCAGAGTTACATCTCGTGATGAAACTGCGCCAAAATAACCGCCCATTTTCCGATAAAATCCTTTCTAATGTGCTGTGACCTTATGCTTGCCGCACATTCCTGCATTGTTATATAGTGTCTCCTGTCTCGATGACAGTATTCATAAGTGTATTTGTCGTATATCCGAATACGGAATCCGCCAATGCTCCGTAGTATACGATTCGCTGTGCCGTTTCTCCGTTGACCCTGTGTGCCAGTTCCTTATCCTTCATCATATTCGTATTGATGTAGATATTGAAGCTGGCTGCCTGCATGGCTGCCTTGCAGAGCACCGCGCTGGAGCCGGAATCCGCTATTACCACCTTGTTGCCCTTCACCGCAAATTCCTGCGAAAGTTCAATGGCCCTGCCGCACTTCTTTATTATTTCCATAGGAACCAGACATGCCTCATACAGCGCCTTCTGCTTGGCCTCTCTTATTCGCTTCTTCTCTTCAGGATCCTTTGACTTCATTTTATAAAGCTTCGCCAGAGGCTCGAAGTTATCTATGTCCTTCTGAACGAGGCTGATCAGATCCTCCTGCAGCTTATGGATTTCCTGAATGTTCTTCTCCATTTCCGCTTCAACAGCGATATATTTCTTATTGCTGAGGGTCAGTGAAGCAACCATGGTCGAAAGAGCCGCTCCCAGAGCACCTACCAGCGCCGCAACGCTGCCTCCGCCCGGAATGGGTTCAGGCGTTGCAACCGCATTTACGAAATCTCTGCATGTTTTTTCTGAATATATCATCAATTACCTCCGTATCGCGGGAATTATGCGAAGAACAGTTCCGACAGTGTCAGCGGTCCGATGTATTCTCCGTCCTTGTAAACCCTCATGTTGCCCGATGCTATCTCGTCGATAAGCATCACCTTGCCCTCTTCGTTGTAGCCGAACTCAAACTTGATGTCATACAGCACCAGCCCCTTTTCAAGGAGATCGTCGGCTACGATGCGGGTGATCTTCTGTGTCATTTCCTTCAGGTCCTCGTACTGTTCATCCGTCATCACACCCAGAACTATAAGCCCGTCCTTTGTCACCAGCGGGTCGCCCAGCTCGTCGTTCTTGAAGGTTGTTTCCACATATGCGGGAAGATCCGCACCTTCTTCTATGTATTCGCCGTACCTTCTGAAGAACGAACCTACCGCCTTGTGCCTGCAGATCACCTCGAGTCCCTTGCCGAAGACCTTGGCCGGCTTGACCTCCATAGTGGTGTTGTCCAAGTCGGCGCCTACGAAATGGGTCCTGATGCCTGCCGCATTTATCTTTTCGAAGAAGTAAACCGACATCCTGAGGTTTACATCGCCGACACCTTCGATTGTCAGTCCGACTGCGTTTTCTCCCGGATCAAACACGCCGTCCCTGCCGGTACAGTCATCCTTGAACTTAAGCATATAGTTGCCGTTGTCCAGTGCGAATACATCCTTTGTCTTTCCTGTGTAAACTAATTTTTCCATGGTAAACCTCCTGTCGTTATATGTTCAGTGCAGCATCCTTCTTCAGAACCTCTGCTGCTGCTTTTGCACGATCTTCTCTGATTGCTGCCGCAAGCTCCCCGTCACCTGTCGCTATTATCTGTGCCGCCAGAATCGCCGCGTTTGCCGCACCATCGATCGCCACAGTCGCCACCGGGATCCCGCCTGGCATCTGCACCGTCGAAAGCAATGCGTCCAGACCGTCAAGTGTTGAGGACTTTACCGGAACCCCGATCACCGGCAGTGTGGTGTTCGCCGCCAACGCTCCTGCCAGATGTGCGGCTTTTCCCGCCAGAGCTATTATTGTGCCGAAACCGGCTCTTTCAGCTCCCTCCGCGAAGGCTTTCGCCTGTTCCGGCGTGCGGTGTGCCGAATAGATGTGCACCTCATAAGGGATCCCGAATCCCTTCAGGCGTTCAATTGCTTTCTCTGCTACAGGCATATCACTGTCTGAGCCCATTACTATTCCGACCTTTTTCATTATCTTCTCCTATTATAAAAATTAAACAAGGGCAGACCAATCCAGTAAATGAACTGATTCTGCCCAGACGAACGACAAATGATCCCCTGCCGCTTCCATGCGGTGCTCCGCTCTTCGTCAGTTACGACAGGTTCCGGCCTTTTGATTCTGAAATACAAAAAACAGGCCTATTGGAAATAAACCTGTTTACTAATATAAATACAAAATCAAAACAACCTACTAATAGTCACTTTTTTTCGGCGCGTGGTAGAAACTTTCAGGCCATCATACTGAATATATATTAGTAAACTTCCTATTTAGTTCACCTCTATAATACCCCCTGTGCCTTATCCGTGTAAAGTGCTCTTTGAGTTTTTCTTGTCTTATTCTTGTTTTTTATTCAGGACACGCTGCCACCAGGAGCCGCCCGTGCTGTCTCCTTAGCCCCGATATTCCGGCAGATCTTCGTCGCAAAGGGTTCTTATCTTTTCCCTGTCCAGCACCTCTTCCGCCCTTTTCATGTCGTCCACCTGCATTACAACATACGCGCTGTAAGGCTGCTTCCCTGTGAAGGCATACATGTACTCCACATTAACAGCCCCTTCCTTCAGGGCATCCAGAATGGCGCTCAACGCTCCGCTTCTGTCGTCCATTTCAACGGCCAGAACCCGGTTGGAGAACACCAGCGTCATCTCCTTCAGTATGTCTCTTCCCCTTTCCGGGTCAGATACGATAAGCCGCACCAGCCCGAAATCGCTGGTGTCTGCCAGGCTCAGGGCCCTGATGTTGATATCCGCTTCCGACAGCTTCGAAATCACTGCGGCCAGCCTCCCCGGCTTGTTCTCCATATATACAGAAAGCTGTGTTACTGTCATTTCCTTTACCTCCTCAATCGTGCAGTTTTCTCTTATCCACAACTCTTACCGCCTTGCCCTCGCTTCGCGCTATTGATTTAAGCGGAACCAGATGAATTTTAGGTCCGATACCCAGCATCGCCCTCATGGATGCTTCAATTTCCTTCTCTCTCTTCTGTATATCCGATATTCTGTCAGACATCTGAAGCTCCGACATTTCAACATAAACGTCGAAGGTGTCGGTATTGTTTTTTCTGTCGATTTCCATCTGATAATTGGGAGAGTATCCCTCCTTCAGCAAAACGGCCTCTATCTGGCTCGGGAAGACATTCACTCCTCTGATGATCAGCATATCATCGCTTCTTCCCATAGGCTTTGTCATTTTCACATGAGTTCTGCCGCAGGTGCACTCTTCACGGGAGAGAATGCAGATATCTCTTGTCCTGTACCGGAGCAGCGGGAAGGCCTCCTTGTCCAGCGATGTCAGCACCAGTTCTCCCCTGGAGCCTTCAGGCAGCACTTCCCCCGTATCAGGATCCACTATTTCGGCGTAAAAATGATCCTCGTTTATATGCATGCCATTTTGTTCTTCACATTCAAACGCCACGCCCGGCCCGCTGGTTTCCGTGAGGCCGTAGATATCATAGGCTTTTATCCCCAGACTTTTTTCTATACTCTGTCTCATCTCCTCTGTCCACGGCTCTGCTCCGAATATTCCGGCCTTCAGTTTGTTGTCTTCAGGCAGAATCTGCTGCTCTGCCATGGTTTCTCCCAGGTACGCAGCGTAAGACGGTGTGCAGCAGAGAATGGTAGAGCCCATATCCATCATGAAACGGATCTGCCTGTCAGTATTCCCGGAAGACATAGGCAGGGTCAGGCACCCCACCTTGTGAGCGCCCCCGTTCAGACCCGCCCCGCCGGTGAACAGCCCGTATCCGTATGCTACATGACATACATCCTCGTCGCTTCCTCCTGCCGCAACAATAGCTCTGGCACAGCATTCCTCCCAGAGATCCACATCCTTCTGTGTATAGAAGGCAATAACCCTTTTACCCGTTGTCCCCGATGTTGACTGTATTCTCACGCAGTTCTTCAGATCCGTTCCCAGAAGTCCGTAGGGATAAGCCTCTCTTAAATCATCCTTACAGAGAAAGGGCATTCTGTGAATGTCCTCCAGCCCTCTGATATCTCCGGGCTCTACGCCTTTCTCCTCCATCATATTTCTGTAATAGGGCACCCTGTCGTAAACATGCCGCACCTGTTTTATCAACTTCTCTTCCTGTATCCTGATAATATCTTCTCTTGATGCGGTTTCGATCTCCTTCTGATAATAGTTTTTCATTTGTTCGTCTTTTCCTTGTCTTTTTCCTGTATGCTTCTTCAAATTCTGTAAGCTGCTCAAGCTCCCTCTGTAAAATCACAGCAGTCTCCTCCGCAGTCCGGCTTTTATGAGCATCCAATATCCCTTCTCCCGAAATGCAGCGGACGGAACATTCACAGAAGCAGTATTCCTTTTTCCCTGCAGCGTTTTCTCATTTCTTCAGGCCAGATCGCCACCTGCACTTCTCCTATGTGTGCTCTCCTTAAAAAGTACATACACAGCCTTGACTGTCCGATGCCTCCTCCGATGGTATACGGCAGCTCTCCCTTCAGCACCTTCCTGTGAAAATCTCTTTCTCTTCTTTCCTCTGCTCCTGCAATTTTAAGCTGCTTCTCCATTGCCTTTGCATCTACTCTTATCCCCATTGAAGAAATTTCAAATGCACATTCCAGAATTTCATTCCACAGCAGAATATCTCCGTTAAGCTCCCAGTCGTCATAATCCGGGGCTCTGCCGTCATGGGGGCTGCCCGATTTTAACGCGCCTCCTATTCCGAGGATAAAGACGGCTCTTTTCTCTCTGCAGATTTCTCTTTCTCTTTCTCTGCTGCCAAGCGCCGGATACCTGTCCTCAAGCTCCTGTGAGGAGATAAAATATATCTCTTCCGGAAGCTCCGTCCTCAGCTCCGGATACTCTCTGCCGACATGCTCACTCAGAACCTTCAGTGAAGTGTATATTCTGCCCACCGTCTCCCGGAGGTATTCCTCACCCCTGTCCTCTTGTCTTATCACCTTTTCCCAGTCCCACTGGTCAACATATATCGAGTGAAGGTTATCAAGCTCTTCATCCCGCCTTATCGCGTTCATATCCGTATACAGACCTGTGCCCGCCTCAAATTTATATTCTGCAAGAGCCAGTCTCTTCCATTTCGCAAGTGACTGTACGATTTCAACCGGCTTTTCCCCCATATCCTTCACGGTAAATCTCACCGCCCGTTCTGTTCCGTTCAGGTCATCGTTCAGACCTGTTTCCGGATCAACGAAGAGCGGCGCCGAAACTCTTGTCAGCGCCAGTCTCTCCTGAAGATCCTGCTGAAAGGAGTCTTTTATCATCTTGATTGCTTTCTGAGTTTCCGGTATATCGATTACCGGAGAATATTTTTTCGGTATTATTAGTTCTGACATCTTGGTCTCCTTTGCTCTGCACTTATCTTCTCTGCTTATCTCTCTTGCAGTATTTTTTTCTTTCGCCTGAAGTTCAAAATGGCAAGCCAAGGGTATAACTGCTCCCGGCCTGCCGCTTCATGTCTCTATTCCCTGTCCTCCGTCTCTATCCCGTTATTCCGCAGTGTAATTGTCGAAGTACCCTTGAATGTAGACTACAGGTGTACCCTTGTCGCCTGAACCCGAGGTCAGGTCGCAGAGAGAGCCTATAAGGTCAGTCAGCCTTCTCGGGGTGGTTCCCTCCGCTGCCATATTGCCCACCAGGTCAGCATCCTTTTTTCCTATCTCTTTCCTGATCGCCTCATCCAGTTCCTCACCCTTCATGTCGCTGAATGCATTGTCCGCAAGGTATTTTATCTTCAGCTCGTTTGGCGTTCCTCTGAGCCCCTCTGTATAGTACGGTGCTACTTCAGGATCAGCGAACTCCCATATTCCGCAAACGGGATCATGGAAGCAGCCGTCTCCGTATATCATTACCTCCACATCCTTTCCGGTCAGCTTCTTCATGTCCTCCTTGATTCCGTCCACAAAGCCCTGTGCTTCACAAGGAAAGAGCTTAACGGAATTTTCTGTTGCCTTGTTGCTTCCCAGAAGCCCGTACTCAGGATTGTAACCGCTGCCGTTCACCGGTAAGGTCATTATGTCGTCAAGCCCCAGCACTGTCTTTGCACCTGCATCCTTAAGCATCTTCTTCGTGGTCTCCTTAGTATGGATGTCGCAGACCAGTATTCTGTCCGTATATTTCATGATCTCCTTCGGATCGTTTCCGAATATGATACGGCACTCCGCTCCCGACTCTTCAATCAGCTTCGTGTAATATTCTATATAGTTAACGCCTGTGAATTTATGCGTCGGACAACCGAAATACTCTCTGAATTTCTCAACATCCAGAATATCCCGGTAAGGGTCGAGACCCCGCCTGTAAACCTCTTCCGGATCCACAAGCTGATTGCCTTTTTCGTCTGAAGGATATGACATCTGCAATACGATTTTCTTCGCCGCTCCCGCGATTCCTCTGAGGCAGATCGCGAAACGGTTCCTTGACATTATAGGGAACACCAGCCCTATCGTTTCGTTCCCCAGCTTGATCGTCACATCCTTTGTGATATCCTCTGTGGAGGCGTAATTTGACTGTGCTCTGGCAACAACGGATTCCGTTACACAGATTATGTCCCTGTTGCGGATTTTAAATCCCCATTCTTCATCTCCTGCGGCAGCCATTACCGACTCTACCACCGCTTTCCTGAGATCATCCTGTTCTTTGATAATAGGAAGTCTTATTCCTCTTGAAACTGTTCCCACTAAACGCGCCATATCTATATCCTCCTGAAAAAAAGTACGCTCTGTCTTCCAATATCATTATATGGGCTTGAAGCAATTAAACAAAATACATATAATATATGTATTACCATATCTTTTTCATATAGTAGGTGAGGGGAGATTTATATGGAACTGAGAACGCTGAAATACTTTGCTACAGTTGCAGAGGAGCTTAATATCACAAAGGCAGCCGCCATTCTTAACATAAGCCAGCCGCCTCTGAGCGCACAGATCAAAAAACTTGAGGAGGAGCTGGACACGCAGCTTTTTATCAGAGGCAAGAGGTCTCTCAAGCTGACGGATTCGGGACAGCTTCTGTACAGGAGAGCCAAAGAGATGTTAAGACTGTCTGAGCAGGCTCAGGCGGAAATCCGATCCATGAACAGCGGTATAACCGGGACGATCTCCCTCGGTCTTGTTGAGGGTATCGCTCCTTCCATGGCGGCGGAATGGATCGCCGGATTTCTTACCGAATATCCCCGCATAAAATTTCTCATAGTCGATGGCAGCAGCGATGAACTCACGGAAAAGATGCGCAGCGGCATCATCAGCCTCGCTGTGATCACCGATCCATATGACCAGCTCCTGCTCAACAGCTTTAATGTAGCCAAAGGTAAAATGACGGCGATAATCAGCAAACAGCATCCCCTTTCGGCTGACCCGAAGACCCCTGTAAGCATACGCAGTCTTGCAAATCAGCCTCTCATTATTCAGAGCAGGAAGGCGACGGAACGGTTGATTTACAAGTGGTTTCAGGCGGACGGTACGGAGCCCTCCATAGTCTGCCGCATGGACAGCTATCTGGATGCGGTCGCTCTGGCAGAAAAAAATGTGGGGATAAGTATATTCCCACAAACTTTCGGTGTCCGCAATGATAATGTTGTGATTCGTCCTCTTCAGACGGTAAACTCCACTGTCGATTATCTCTTCACATGGAGAAAGGGGCATCCTCTTCCCGTAGCGGAGGAAAAATTTATCGACTATGTCAAGGCTCTGGTGCTGTAGCCCCGGCTCGTTGTGCTACAGCCCCGGGCATGCCAGCCGGATAAAGTTATACACCAGCTTAAGGCCGTAAAATATTATTATGGCTCCGCATACTATGTTGATCCCGCGAATCAACTTGTCGCTGATTTTCTCAGATAGGAGATTAACGATGGATGACATTCCGAACCACCACCCCAGGGAGGCACAGCAGACTCCAACGATAAACAGGATCCCTGCGCTTCCGGGAAGCGATGCGCGGAAGGCTCCCAGCAGCATTGTTCCGTCAATCAGCGCCTGGGGGTTGAACCATGTTACGACCATCGCTGTCCATGCCACATACCTGATGTATGCCCCTATCGATTTATTTCTCCCCTTTTCTTCCGCCTCGCTTTTTTCAAGCGATCCTCCCGATCTGAGAAGACCTATCCCTATCCATATCACTACCAGCGATCCCACGCCGAGTATGATGAGCTGAAGCCATTTTAACGCACTTATCAGCGCACCCACCCCGAAGAAGCATGCCGCCCCTAAAGTGATATCATAGAATGCCACAATGCCTGCAGTCACCAAAACCTTGCTTCTTCTCTGTGTAAGTGCCGTGTTTATCACGAACAGATTCTGGGTTCCAATCGGTGCCACATAAGCAAAACCAAGGATCAGCCCCTGGATAAGATACTGCATTTTAAGTCCTCCCTTAATTTAACAAAGCCTCCTGTAAAAGAAAGATAAAAGCCGAGAGGATTTTACCCCAATAAAATCAAAGTCTGCGTTACGAAATGCAGATATATCTACAAGAACTGATGATACTACTTTTGTTTTTATGTCTCTCATTATCATTATGTTACCGATAATCATTCAGTGACAATGGATTGCTGGAGTTTGGACTCCAGCTTTTCTTATTTCTTAATCAGCTATAGCCTGATGTGAGTGCTATTGGTCCAGCATATGCTGAATGTACTTCTTTAGTCCATCTTCAGTATCAAATCCGAATCTGTCATTACATTTAATGAAGTAGTCTTTAATACTGTCTTTGCTCATAACTTCATTAGAATGGATCCCATCTGCGAATCCCCTTCTCCCGGTAATCCAAGGATCTTCTTTATGTGTGATTCTTTCTAATGTCTTTCCACCATATAATCCAAAAGTGCTGATAACAAGATCGATCACCTTCTTTTCTTCTTCGGTCAAGTTATTTGTTACGCCTTCGAGAACAGCAAATCTAGCATCATCTATCGGATTATAGTGGAAGCTCTTAAACATATCATATACTTCTGAATATACTGGGCCATGCACCCATGCGCGGCAATCCTCGCGAAACAGTGGAGCCTTATATAGTGCAAAATGCACGCCCTGAACGAAATACAATAACTTCTGCAGCATCAGAGGTGTTACCTCCTCCAACACGTTGAAGATGTATGCTATCACCTGCAACATTTTATCCGAAACTGAGAAAAGGTTCTCCAATCCAGTTGCTGCCGCCATTGCTTTGCTATAGGCAGTATCTGCAATTTTTTCTCTGTTACGATTCAACAATTCTTTCATGAAAGCAGGTGACGCCAACGCTTTCTTCATAATATCGGAATAATCTTTTGACGGAATCTGCCCGCTGATATACCTCCCTATTGTCACTTCTCCGAAACCCAGCACAAGAGAAAGTGGAGCTTTCCCAATCTTATAAATCTTCATCAGGTTTTCAATTTCATCAATAGTTATTAGATTTTCAGCAGCTCTGTACTGAGAATCAATTTCCTGAATGTTTTTATCAATCAGACCAGGCACACTCATTTCTTCTCCACAAATTGGACACACAGCAGTTGTAATCTCAAAAATGTAGTCTTTCTCCCTAACTGTCTTTGCGATGGATTTCTTTTTCAGTATGTATTCTGTTTGCTTTCTGCAATGTAAACAGAATTCGCTCCTCCTTTGATCCATCTTTTTCGCTCCTTTCAATACATAATCTCCCACATACACTATCTGAAATAATATTTCATTGGATACCTTTGTTCATGGATAGATATCACAATTACATAACGCTCTTCCACAAAGTTGAACTTGATATACAGTGAAACTGTCTTGATTGCATCCCCAAAACGTTCAAGCAGATTAACGTCTTTGCCAAATACGTATAATTGTTCATGCTCAAACCCTTCATGCTCGTTTGGTGATCGTTTAGAAAAATCATCCACCTCTAGTGTCAACAGAATCTGTTTCACTGATTCTTCATCTATGATATAGTCAATAAACAACTGTCGATTATCCTGTCTTTTATCATTTAATTCAATTCGATATTGTCCTGCCCGAATAGCTGTTTTAACACTGGCTAAATACTCATTTATCTCTTCTCTTGTTATAATCAATTGTCAGTCCCCTTTTTCCGGTGATAGAATTTTTGTTTTTTTCTATCATCCATTATAGTATATGATTGGATTTTGTCAATATACCATCACGCCTTGTGGACTTCATCTTACGGAATCTACAAGTGGAATCCGATCACGTTTCGAAGACAGAACGGTCTTCGACCAGAAACACCCAGAAAAAAATCACATCGCAACAACTGCAACACCAAAACGGGACATCGCGCAGATGTCCCGTTTTGTGGGCTTTTTCCCGTCATGTATCTGCTACATGCTTCCCAGACTTTTCAGCAGGTTCAGAAGCTCCAGATCCTCTGCGGAAACCCTTATCCCCGTCTTGACTTCTTCTCCGTCAGGATATCTTACTGCTATTGCGATTTCCTGCCCCTCACAGAAGCCCTTGCTGTCGATCTGCCGGATAAAAGGCTCCACCTTGGGATGATTTGCCATGAATTTTGCTTTTGCCTGTTTCGCTGTTGCCAGCATCTGAAAATTAAACATTCCTGTCTCCTGTTGCTATCTCTTCATTTCCCGCCATCTGCTTACAACTCTATTCGCGGATTTTCTCAGGTGTTTTCGCACCGCTTCTCTGGCTCTTTCCACATCACCTGCGGTAATTGCCTCGTATATGCGGAAGTGCTCCTCGAATATTTCCTGAAGGGTTTCCTCTCCGGCAAGTATCCCTCTGCGAACCGACTGTATGTACTCCTGATATGTCTGCAGTGCCTGCACGATAAATCTGCTCTCAGTCATCTGATAGATAGTGTTGTTAAAAGCGTCATTAGCCGTAAAGAGCTTTTCGTTCATCTTCTTTGCCGTATAAAGACCCATCACCTCTATCTGTTCCTTCAACAGAGCAAGGCTCTCTTCCGTTCGTTTGTTTATCGCCCACTCAACAGCCAGCTGCTCCACAGCCTCTCTGACCGCATATATGTCCCGTATATCTTCCGCTGTGAAGCCTCTCGCGAAGCAGCCCTTGTTGGGAGTATATTCCATGAGCTTTTCTTTTACCAGCTGCCTGAACGCATCCCTTACGGGAGTTCTGCTCACCTTCAGTTCCGCAGCTATCTTGTTTTCTACCAGCTTTTCCCCCATGGCATATTCGCCGGTGATAATTCTGATTCGCAGAATTTCAGCGACTTCTTCTGTCAGGGACAACTCGCCCGTCAGGATATGTTTTTGCATTTCTCGATCTCCTTTTTGGCATAAAGGTTCAATAATCTGCAATAAACCCCAAATCCCCTGTCGGTACTTCTACAGCAGATGATTCTCTATAACCTGTACCTCAGGATGGAAGTCCTCGATCTGCAGATAGTATTCTGCTGCATCGAAGAAGGCCTTCATTGGAGCCAGACCGATTACCTCCGTTCCTATTACATTTACTCCGTATCTTGCGGCTTCTCTTCTAACCAGTTCCAGAACCCTGTGCAGCGGGGTGATGTTGAAATTTGTCATGTTGATTGAAACCTGTGCGATGTTTCTTTCTTCGATGAGAAGACCCATAGCCTTCACGCACTTGAAGCCGCCCTTAACCTCTCTGATAATATTGGCGATCTTCTTTGCAATTTCTTCATCGTCCGTCGCCAGATTGATATTGAATGCGATGAGAGGAGGACGGGCACCTACTGCAACAACGCCGCCTGTAGGGTGGATTCGCTGTCCTCCGAAATCAGGAATCCACTTGTCTTCCTTAACCTTTTCGGCCATGCCTTCAAACTGACCCTTTCTGATTTTCGCCAGATTCTGTCTGTGCTTGGCACTCGCTGATTCCTCATAGAGAAATACCGGCAGGTCAGCTTCGGCGGCTATTCTTTCTCCCACTCTCTTCGACAGCTCAATGCACTCCTCCGTTGTAGCTTCCTTTATTGGAACGAAAGGCATCACATCAACACAGCCCATTCTCGGATGACCCCCCTCGTGCTTTGTCAGGTCGATGAGCTCGACCGCCTTCTTTGCCAGCTTGACCGAAGCCTCCTCACAGGCTTCAGGTGAACCCATATATGTGATCACGGATCTGTTATGGGTCTCGTCTGATGAGTAGTCCAGCAGCGTGCAGCCGGGTGTGTTTCTTATCTGGTCAACACATGCTTCGATTACTTCCTTGTTCCTTCCCTCACTGATGTTGGGAATACTCTCAATTATTTTTGCCATTTCCTTTTCCTCCTGATAATAATGCTAAACTACAGTTCTCCCGGATGCTGTCTCCGGATTTTACAGACCTGCTTCAATTTCACCGTAAAGCTTCTTCGCGATTTCTTCTCCCCTCGCCATGATTTCCCTGCCTTCGGCTTCGCATGCAGCCGCAAAGTCCTCATCCTTAACACCCGGCAGGTTTATCTTGACATTGAGCCATGCACCCTTGATACTCGCCATGAAATTCAGAACGCCAACTCCGTAGTCGCTTGCACAGTTTGTGTTAAAATGTCCGTAAAGCTTGTCTGCGATTTCCAGTCCCTGCATACCCAGCTGCATAACGCTGAATGGCACCTTTGTTGCCTCCAGTGTTCCGTCTGCGATCGCCTTTTTTCTCGCTGCCTTATCCTCATCGCTTTCCTTAGGCATTTTGAATGCTGCCGCCACCAGATTGTAGGCATCTGTATCCCTGTCTATGGCCTCCGACAGCTTGCGGTACAGTTCCCCCGCCTCTGCCTTGAGTTCCTCACACAGTCCGTGCACATCGGCATACTTTTTCTTCATCAGCGTCAGGTCACACACCATTGACATGAGTGCCGCTCCCTGCGCACCTGCCAGCGCGCTTACGCTTCCGCCGCCCGGTGCCGGTTCATCGCTTATCAGAATATCCAGATACTCCTTTACTTGCATGTCGATCAATTTCATTTCTTCTTCTCCTCGCATTTATCAACTCATAGCGCTAACATATGTCCGCCGCTCCTGTGCCGTACTGTTTCAGGCTGCTGCGGCTCGTTTTTATTCTTATTTTCTTCTTTTTCAACGCAGCTTTCCGTATCCGGCGACCATCTCGCCGCTCTTGATCACTCTCTTCAACATGTTGGAACCGAATCTGTAGCATACCATTTCAAAGTCCGGTGCATCCCATATCACCAGATCCGCCTGCTTTCCCGGTTCAACTGTCCCCAGTACATCTCCCCTGCCGATACCGCAGGCCGGATTTATGGTTACCGCCGTAAGAACCTCTTCCGGTGTCATCCTGTACTTGAGACATCCCAGATTGATGCAAAACTGCAAATTCAGCGACGGGCATGATCCCGGATTGAAATCGCTGGCGATAGCTACGGGGATCCCCTTCTCTATCATTTCTCCGGCAGGAGCGAAGGTCTTTCCCAGATAAAAGGAGGTTGCCGGCAGGCACATCGCTGTCACACCTCCGGCTGCCAGAGCCTCCTGCCCCGATTCTGTTATGGCAATCAGGTGTTCTGCCGAAATGGCTCCCAGCTCTCCTGCAAGCTCAGCTCCTCCAATCGCTTCGATCTCATCGGCGTGGATTTTTAACGAAAAACCCATCTCCTTCGCTCTCGTCAGGTACTTTCGGCTCTGCTCCGCATTGAATACGGAATCCTCGCAGAAAATGTCGCAAAATTCTGCCAGTCCCTTTTCTTTCACGGCAGGCAGCATTTCCTCGATCACCATGCCGAGGTATTCATCGTCTCTTCCCTCGTACTCCGGAGGAACTGCATGGGGTCCCATGAAGGTGGCAGCCACATCAAGAGGATGCCTTTCGTTGAGCTCCTTTATCACTTCCAGCATCTTGATTTCGTTTTTCGTATCCAGTCCGTATCCGCTCTTGGCCTCAACCGCCGTAACACCCATTCCCAGCATCTCATCGAGAAATGCCGTACTCTTGATATAGAGTTCTTCTTTAGAGGCTTCTCGGGTCTTGCGTACCGTGTCCAGTATCCCGCCTCCTGCCCTCAGTATATCCAGGTAGTCCGCTCCCTTGAGCTTCATGGCCACCTCATGCTGCCTGTAGCCGCCAAATACCAGATGTGTATGTCCGTCAACCAGACCCGGCGTCACCAGATAACCCTCAGCATCGTATTCGGCATCAAAACTGCCCGAAGGGCGCCTGCCCCCATCGAGTATATCACTTATTATGCCGTCTTCCATGACAACTGCGGCATTCATGTATTTAACATTTTCGCCCTGTGCCGCTCCGGTATGGCTGCAGCTGCCCACAGGAGTCTGCAAACAGCCGATGTTCTTGAGTAAAGTTTTCATTTCCTTATCCTATCAAAATATGTTCGCGTTCGTTCAGACTTGCCGCCGATATGAGGCCTGCCGCCCGCAGTGACTTATCCTCTAAGCCCTTCTTCCTGATGTCCGGTGCCGGCGTCCGCAGCGCTCTCGCAGCCGGTAGAGTATGCCGGTGCCGCGCCCCTGCTATTTCACAAACCTGTCCACAACATCCTCAATCAGTGAATCCTCTGCCAGGTACGGTATGGTGATATGACCCTTGCCGTCGTAATTCCTGTTATATTCAATCGATGTTTCGATGGCGTGTTCGTTTCTCGCCCAGTTTCGGCGGGCAACTCCGCCCATAACATCCCACATCATCGCCGAATGAAGTATCTTGTCAACTCTCTCGCTTCCGTCCAAAAGCAGGCCGAACCCGCCATTGATAGCCTTGCCTATCCCGACGCCGCCGCCGTTGTGAAGCGCACAGAGACTCATCCCTCTCGCCGCATTGCCCGCATAGCACTGAACCGCCATGTCCGCCATGACATTTGAACCATCCTTAATATTCGAAGTCTCTCTGAACGGTGAATCCGTTCCCGAAACATCGTGGTGGTCTCTTCCCATCATTACAGGCCCTATCTTGCCTTCTCGTACCAGCTTGTTGAAGGCCAGTCCGATATCCCGCCTGCCCTCCGCATCCTGATAGAGGATTCGCGCCTGAGTTCCTACCACCAGCTTATTCTTTTCGGCATCTCTTATCCATATCCAGTTGTCCCTGTCCTGACCCCTCCTGTTAGGATCTATTACCTCCATGGCCGCCTGATCGGTTGCTCTCAGATCCTCCGGCTTGCCTGACAGGCAGACCCATCTGAAAGGACCGTACCCGTAGTCAAAGAGAACAGGCCCCATAATATCTTCAACATACGAAGGCCAGATAAATCCGTCCTTATCGTCAACTCCGTTCTTTGACAGCTCCTTGACACCGGCATCGTACATAGCCTTCATAAAGGAATTACCGTAGTCAAAGAAATAAGTTCCCCTCTCAGTCAGAGTCTTTATCGCCGCATAATGTCTGTGCAGTGACGCATCGACCATTTCACAGAACATCTCCCTGTCATGGTGGAGCATCTCTGTTCTCTTCTGGAAGGTGAGACCAACCGGACAGTATCCGCCGTCATAAGCATTATGGCATGAAGTCTGATCCGAAAGCAGGTCGATGTTGAAATTCCTCTCAACCGCCGCCTCCAGAAGGTCAACGATATTGCCCCAGTACGCAATCGAAACAGATTCCCTGGCATCCAGCTTTTCCTGCGCGAGTCTGAACACCTCGTCCAGATCCTCGCACACCACATCGACCCATCCCTGACTGTGTCTCGTGTCAATTCTTGATCTGTCGACTTCCGCGAAAATTCCCACGGCTCCTGCGATGTTGGCGGCCTTTGGCTGAGCCCCGCTCATGCCGCCAAGTCCCGATGAAACGAAGGTGTGTCCCGCCAGATCCCCATCTTCGGGAATACCCAGCTCCTTACGCCCGGCGTTGAGAATAGTGTTGAATGTACCGTGTACGATTCCCTGCGGTCCTATATACATCCATCCCCCGGCGGTCATCTGTCCGTAGTTTGCTACGCCCATTTCCTCCGCGATTTCCCAGTCCTCCAGGTTGTCGTACATTCCTATCATTATAGAATTTGTAATTATTACCCGCGGCGCTTCAGGCTTTGAAGGGAACAGTCCGAGAGGGTGCCCCGATTCAACCACCAGCGTCTGTTCCTCTGTCATCTCCTCCAGATACTTTTTGATGAGCTTATACTGAAGCCAGTTCTGACATACAGATCCTGTTTCACCGTAGGTTACCAGCTCGTACGGATAAAGCGCCACTTCGAAATCCAGATTGTTGTCAATCATTACCTGGAAGGCTTTTCCCGCCAGACATTTCCCCTTGTATTCATCGATCGGTCTGCCGTAGATTCTTCCTTCCGGTCTGTACCTGTACGCATACACTCTGCCCAGAGTGGTCAGCTCTTCCATGAATTCAGGCGCCAGCTTCTCGTGAAGCTCCTCCGGTACATATCTCAATGCATTCTTCAGTGCAATTTTAGCCTGAGCCTTTGTCAGCCTGAACCCCCTGTCCGGTGCCCTTCTGATTCCTTCCTTGAATCCGGGCATCTCCGGATATCCCGGGTCAAGCTTGATGGTCATAGCCTTTGATATTTCTCTGTTTTCTAACATAGTGAACCCTCCCTACTTGAGTTTTACAATTTCTTCCACCGCGTCGTTGATCGAAAAATCCTTGACCATTTCATCGAATTTCGCCAGTTCATCCAGCATTATGATGTCCTCTTCGATTGGATCCGCCTTCGTTCTTATATAATCGTATGCCGCTCGAGTTGCCGGCGAAAGCTTATCGATTCCCTCTTCTCCCTGCTCCTGTCTGAGCCAGATGGCCTGAGCTGCTGCGGAAAGCTCAATTCCCAGAACCTTCTGTGCATCGTCCAGAACCAGTGCTGCGGTTCTCGCCGATGTCGTTCCCATTGAAACATGATCCTCCTGATTTGCCGAGGTAGGAATCGAGTCAACACATGCAGGGTGATCATAGACCTTATTCTCCGAAACCATGGATGCTGCCGCATACTGTGCGATCATGTATCCGGAATTCAGCCCGCCCTTCTTGACGAGAAATGCAGGCAGCCCTTCCGAAAGCTGAGAATTGACCAATCTCTCTGTCCTTCTCTCCGAAACATTTGCCAGTTCGGAAATCGCGATCTTCAGGAAATCAAAGGCAAGAGCCATAGGCTGCCCGTGGAAATTTCCTCCTGAGATAACCTCGTCCTCATCTGCGAACACCAGAGGATTATCCGTCACGGCATTGATCTCCCGTGACACCTTGTCATATACATATGCCACAGCATCTCTCGATGCGCCGTGGATCTGCGGCATGCATCGCTGCGAATACGGATCCTGCACCTTCGTCTCGTGCAGCCACTTGGCATTTTCGGATCCCTCCAGCAGAGCTCGCATGTTCTCCGCCTCTGTCATCTGTCCTTCCTGACCTCTTATGGCATGAACCTTAGGGTCATATGCCTTCCTGATAGCATGCATCGCCTCTCCCGTCATCGCTGCCGCAATATCTGCAGTCTTCAGAAGCTGCATCGCATCGTAGAGGACATTGAGCCCTACGGCTGTCATCATCTGTGTTCCGTTGTTCAGAGCCAGACCTTCTTTAGCGGCCAGCTCTACAGGCACGAGCCCTTCGGCGTCAAAGGCCTCTTTCGCCTCAACGACTCTGCCCTTGTACTCCACCTTGCCCATTCCGATAAGACCAAGGGCGATACAGGACAGGGGTGCCAGATCTCCCGATGATCCTACTGAACCTTTCTCGGGAACAATAGGGATGATGTCCGCATTAAGCATATCCACCATCGTCTGTACAGTTGAAAGTCTGATTCCCGAAAAGCCTCTTGTAAGGGCATTGCATCTCAACAGCATCGCCGCTCTGACATAGCGCTTCGGGTAAGGCTTCCCCATCGCGCAGGTGTGACTGATAATCAGGTTTTTCTGCAGCTGTGCCGCATCTTCAAATGAAATTTTCACATTGGCAAATCTCCCGAAGCCTGTGGTCAGACCGTAAATCACCGCATCATTTTTAAGCTTTTCTTCAACATACGCTCTGGATCTGTTTACCGCCTCCTTGGCCTCCGGAGTGATCTCCACTTTCTCGTGATCTCTGCAGACCCTGATAACATCCTCGATAGTCAGGCTTTGTCCGTCAATTCTGATTGTCATAACATAGATCTCCTTCTGAATGATAATAATGATAGCTCTGTCTTTTATTTCATTAATATGTATATATATTTTTGTGTTCCCATAATTATACATAAGTATTCAGGGGAATACTATACTTTTGTCAAAATTTGGCACCGCTCTAAACAGATAACACTTTATCTCGCAAAAGCAGCCTCCGGTGCTTTCCTCTTTTTTTGGACTTCAGTGCCTTTTGCCACCTTATCCGTATTTCCGAGCCTTATATGCGGTTTCTGTCCGTCAGGTCAGAGGTTTGCTTACAGCTTCTTTCAGATTCCGTCTCACGGCGGACACCCTTGCTGTTCGGCTATGTGCTTCATTGTTGCCTACGCGCACTCGGGACTTTCACCCGTTAGAAAACGCCCATGCTGGGCAAACAAAACAAAGCCCCGGGTCATTGTTTTCCCGAGGCTTTTATGTATTTTTATTCTGTTCACTCTGCAATGTTTCACGTGAAACATTCTCCTTTATCTGGCGAGGCTCTTCAGCATTTCTATCAGCCTCTCCAGCTCCTCACTGCTGTAAAATTCTATCTCTATCTTGCCCTTCTTCCCCTTGCGGTTCAGGTTCACCCGCGTTCCCAGAGCGTTCTTGAGATCCTCCTCCACCCTCTTCTCGTCGGCGGATTTTCCTACTTTTTTTACAGGTTTCTTTGCCGTGCTTTTACTCTCCCTGGACAGTTCTTCTATCTGTCTTACCGAAAGGCCTTCTTCCACAGTTCTTGCCGCAAGCCGCAGCTGTTTCTCCTTCTCCCTGATTGCCGCAATGGCTCTGGCGTGTCCTGTGGACAGCCTGCCGTCTGCCGTCATCTCCCGGATTTTTTCCGGTAGCCTGAGGAGCCTGAGGCTGTTGGTAATGTACGGTCTGCTCTTTCCTACGCTGTAGGATACCTGCTCCTGCGTAAGACCGTAGGTGTCTATCATTTTCTTGAGCCCCTCAGCCTCTTCAATGGGATTCAGATCCTCCCTCTGCATATTCTCTATTATGGCGAGAAGCATGTTCTCTTCGTCTGTCAGCTCCTTTACTATGCAGGGAACCTCCTTCAGTCCCACAAGCCGCGCGGCTCTCCATCTTCTCTCTCCTGCAACGATTTCATATCCTTTGCCGGAAGCCCGCAGCACTATAGGCTGAATAAGTCCGTGCCTTTCGATGGATGTTGCCAGCTCTTCCAGTTTTTCATCATCAAAGGTTTTTCGGGGCTGACCCGCATTAGGCTTTATGTTGTTGATATCAACATAGAGCACTCCCCCTTCTGCAGGGGTGATTTCTTCCTCTCGAGTCTTCCCCCTTGCCTTCGTCTTTGTCGGCTGCTTGTCTCCTGCCGGTGCCACTTCCGCATCTCCGAAAAGCGCATCGAGACCCTTCCCCAATCCTTTTGTCTTCTTTGGTGCTGCCATTACTGTGTCCTTTCATTATCCAGAAATTCGTCGGCAAAATCCATATACGCTACCGCACCCGAGGATTTCGGGTCGTAGGTTATTACCGGCATACCATGGCTTGGTGCTTCCGCCAGCCTGACATTTCGCGGAATTACAGTGGTGTAGACCTTTTCCTTGAAATATTTCTTTACCTCTTCCACAACCTGAACCGAAAGGTTCGTTCTCCCGTCAAACATGCTGAGAATTACTCCCTCTATTTCAAGATCGGGGTTCATGTTCGATTTGACAATATCGATGGTACTCATCAGCTGGCTTACTCCCTCCAGCGCATAGAACTCACACTGTATCGGTATGAGAACCGAATCAACGGCGGTAAGCGCATTGATCGTCAGTATTCCCAGTGAAGGGGGACAGTCGATAAAAATATAATCATATTCAGGCTTAAGAACATCGATGGCCATCTTCAGCCTCTTCTCTCTGCCCGCAATGTTTATAAGTTCAACCTCCGCTCCGGCAAGCTGGACGCTTGCCGGGATGATATCCAGATTTGGAATATCGGTCTGAACAACCGCCTCACCCGGATGATGGTCGTCTTCTATGAGGATTTCGTGAGTAGTTATATCCAGATCTCTCTTTGAAATTCCAACTCCACTTGTAGTGTTTCCCTGGGGATCCCCGTCAAGAATGAGAACCTTCTTTCCCTTCATCGCAAGACATGCTGCGAGGTTGATGTTCGTGGTGGTTTTCCCGACGCCACCCTTCTGGTTAAATATAGCTATAGCTTTACCCACTTCTTTGCCTCCTTAATAATTTTGCAAATCTCTGTTTGATTATATAACAGTGCAATAATAAACGCCATAAAAAAACCGCAGAATAATATAAAAATGTTTTAAGGTTTTCATCTGCAATGTTTCACGTGAAACATCTGTACGGAAGCCCTTAAAACATTTCCATGTATTTCCATTAATAAAATCCGCAGTACGCCGTGTAAGTGTCTCTCAGGGGCTGCAGTCCCGCCGGCAATCGGCCGTTTATCCTCTTGCCTTTTGATCCTGCTTTCTGTTCACAAGAGCTTCACAGCGGCTTCTTTGACGGCGTTCCCGCCCTTCTGGGATACTCCTCCGGTGTGGGTCTTATCTTTTTTACGAAGACAAGCCGGTGATCATATTCGCCCTGCGAACCGCTGTCCGCCCGTTCGATACGATCAAGCCTGCCTCCCAGAATACCTATGGCGCAAAGCGAATCGTCTATTTCCAATTTGCAATCAGGTCCTTTGTAGGCTATGAAGCTTCCCCCTTCCCTCACGAAGGGCAGGCAGTATTCACAGAGGGTGCTCATCCTTGCCACAGCTCTCGAAACGCACAGGTCAAAATCTTCTCTGAGATTCTCCTGTCTTCCCAGATCCTCCGCTCTGCCGTGAACGACCGTAACATTATCTATTCCCAGCTTCACGCAGAGCTCTCTGATAATATGGATCCTTTTCGCGAGGGAATCCACAAGGAAAAACTCCTTTTCGGGAAAGCAGACTGCCAGAGGGATTCCGGGAAAGCCCCCTCCCGTCCCCACATCTATGATACTGTCTGCTTCTTTGAATTCCTCCGCCCCGATACAGGACAGCGAATCGGCAAAATGCTTCTGAATAAATTCCTCTCTGTCGCTTATTGCCGTCAGGTTTACATGTCCGTTTTTTTCGAGAATGCCATCCATGTACTTCAGCAGGACTGCGGCCTTTTTTTCGGCATCCTTTATTTTCAGTTTGTTCAATATGCTCTTCAACTTCTCCTCACCCTTTCAAGATAAATCAGCAAAACATTTATATCCGCAGGTGATACTCCCGATATACGGGATGCCTGTCCCACAGAAAGAGGTTTGAACTGATTCAGTTTCTGTCTCGCTTCGATTCTCAATCCGTCAATCTGCAAATAGTCGATTTCAGGATCCAGCTTTTTGTTTTCCAGCCTTTTGAATTTCTCTATCTGCTGCTTTTGCTTCTGTATGTAACCCTCATATTTTATCTGAACCTCCATCATGGTCTTCTGGTGCCGCGACATTTCCGGTCTGTTGTCATCGATCTCACGGGTATCATCATAGGAGATTTCCGGTCTTCGCAGAATTTCTATCAGCGGCTGGGCACTCTTCAGCGGGGCGCTGCCGTGAGCTTCCAGCAGCGGATTCACCTTTTCCGGCTGAAGAACCTTTCGACGAAGTCTCTCCGTCTCCTTCTCTACGATTTCTTTTTTCTCCAGAAATCTTCTGTATCTGTCCTCTTTAACAAGACCCGCTTCATATCCTTTTCCCGTAAGTCTGAGATCGGCATTGTCCTGCCGCAAAACCAGCCTGTATTCGGCTCTTGAAGTCATGATCCTGTATGGCTCATTAGTCCCTTTGGTAACCAGATCATCTATCAGAACACCTATGTAGGCTTCACTCCTGTCGAGAACGAATGCCTCCTTGCCGTCCAGTTTGCGGACCGCATTTATGCCGGCCATAAGTCCCTGTGCCGCAGCCTCCTCATATCCGGAGCTCCCGTTAAACTGACCGCTGCAAAAGAGATTTTCTATGCTTCTGTTCTCCAGGCTGACCTTGAGATCCAGAGGGTCTATGCAGTCGTATTCGATAGCGTATGCAGGTCTGACTATCTTCAGTTCCTCAAGCCCTTCAATAGTCTTATAAAATTCCTCCTGCACATCTTCAGGAAGACTTGAGGACATTCCCTGAATATACATTTCATCCGTATCCGTTCCTTCGGGTTCTATAAAGAGCTGATGCCTCTGCCTGTCCGCAAACCTGTTGACCTTATCTTCAATTGATGGGCAGTACCGCGGACCCACCCCCTCGATCTGTCCCCCGAAGAGGGCGGATCTATGAAAGTTCCTTCTTATCACCTCATGAGTTTTTTCATTCGTGTAGGTAAGCCAGCATTTTATCTGATCCCTTGCAATATCATCATTCATGAATGAGAACGGTACTATTTCCTCATCTCCCTCCTGAACTGTCATTTTCCCGTAATCGAGGCTGTCTGCCAGAGCTCTCGCGGGAGTTCCCGTCTTAAATCTCCTCATAGGAAGCCCATATCCGCGCAGCTTCTCCGCCAGCTCCGTCGAAGGAGCCATACCATTGGGACCGCTTTCAAATACGCTCTCACCTATAAAAATTTTTCCTCCCAGGAATGTTCCTGTAGCGAGAATTACAGCGCTGCATCTGTACAGCGCCCCCGTCTTCAGGACAACACCGCAGGCTTTCCCTTCCTCTATGAGAATGTCAACCACCTCGCCCTGCTTCAGATCGAGAAGAGGTTCCTTCTCAAGGGTCTTTTTCATCTCTATATGATACCTGTTCTTGTCCGCCTGAGCTCTCAGAGAATGAACTGCAGGTCCCTTGGCGGTATTCAGCATCCGGCTCTGTATGAAGGTCTTATCGATATTCAGACCCATCTCCCCACCGAGAGCATCTATTTCCCTCACCAGATGTCCCTTGCCCGTTCCCCCGATAGATGGATTGCATGCCATCATTGCAACGGCTTCAAGATTTATCGAAAGCATGAGAGTTCTCTTTCCCATTCTGGCCGCGGCAAGGCCCGCCTCACATCCCGCGTGACCGGCTCCCACCACTACTATATCGTATCTGCCCATTTCAAATCTGTTCATTTGCCCTCTGTCTTCTGTATATTGTCTTTTACCTTCGGTCTCATATAATTGCTATTTTCCCAGACAGAATCTGGAGAATACCTCTGTCAATATTTCGTCAGAAACTGTCTCACCTGTTATTTCGCCCAGGCTGTCAAAGGCATTCCTTATATCTATTTCTATAATATCCAGCGCCTCCTGCCTTCCGGTCATTGCCTTTGCATCATCGATAGCCTGCCCCGCCTTCCTCAGAAGTTCTATGTGGCGGACATTATTCACCATGGCACTTTCTCTCTGCACAGCTTTACCTTCGTAAACCAGTTCTTCTATCCTGTCCTCGATTTTGTGCACACCTTCACCCCTTATGAGAGAGCTTTCAATTACATCGCTTTTAGGCAATCTTTCAGCTATATGACTTGCAGTTACCCGATTTCCCAGATCCCTCTTATTGATGAGAACCAGAGATTCTCTGCCTTGCATATAGCCCATTATTTCCTCATCCTCTTCGCTGAGTTCTTCGCTTCCGTCAATAATATATATAATAAGGTCGGCACTGTTGAATGCCTCCTTGCTTCTTTCTATTCCTATCTTCTCGACTTTGTCATCCGTTTCCCTGATACCCGCGGTATCGATAAGATATACGGGCAGATCCCGTATGCTGACAGCCTCTTCAATAGTATCTCTGGTTGTTCCCGGAATTTCTGTCACTATAGCCCGTGACTCCCTCAGCAGACCGTTCATGAGAGAGGATTTTCCCACATTAGGCTTACCCACGATAGCGATCCGTATTCCCTCTCTTATCATCCTTCCCGTTCTGCTTCCTTCAAGCAGCCTATCTATCTTATCTCCTATCGTACAAAGGCAGTCCTCCATTTTCTCATATGTCATCTGTTCTATATCCTCTTCGGGATAATCGATATTAACAGTCACATCCACCAGCAAATTCAGGATATCTTTTCTGATATCGCCTATTTCCGATGAAAGATAACCCTCAAGCTGTGAAACCGCAACATCAAAACTCTTGTCAGATTTAGCCTTCACCATGTCAATAACCGCCTCCGCCTGGGAAAGGTCTATCCGTCCGTTAAGGAAGGCTCTCTTGGTAAACTCTCCCGGCTCCGCCATGCGGGCACCCTCCTTCAGAACCAGCTTCAGTATCCTGCGGAGAGAAACCATGCTGCCATGACAGTTGATTTCAGCAATATCCTCCGCCGTATAGCTGGCCGGAGCTTTCATATATACGGCCATAACTTCATCTATTATCTGACCATTCTCGCGAATGTGACCGTAAGAGAGTCTCCTGTTTTTAATTTTCCCATCAAAAACGGCAGACAGGATCGGTTTTGCTTCCGGACCGCTGATTCTGATTATTCCTATTCCGCCTTCACCGAAGGCTGTTGCTATGGCTGCAATTGTGTCATTCATTTTTAATATAATAAAGACCCGCTTATGGCGGGCCTTTCCTGCTTACTTCTTAAGCTCAATAATAACTCTTCTATAAGGCTCCTCGCCTTCACTTCTGGTTGTGATGTTGTTATTCTTCTGCAGAGTTGCATGAATAACCTTTCTCTCATAGGGATTCATAGGCTCAAGGCGGACATACTTTCCGGTTTTTTCAACCTTGGCAGCCAGTCTGTTCGCCAGCTGTTCCAGAGTCTTCTGCCTCTTCGCCCTGTAGTTTTCCGCATCTACCACAACTTTAATATATTTTTCCTTGTCTTTATTTACGACAAGACTTGTCAGATACTGAATAGCATCCAGCGTCTGTCCGCGCTTTCCTATTACGGTTCTCGAATCCTTGCCATCCATTTCGATGTAAACAAGGTTCTCTCCCGTGCGTGCGCTGAAGTTGAGCTGCAGCCCCATCTTTTCCGTTATTTCCTTAAGAAAAGTCAGTGCTTCGTGGTCTTCCACAACTGTCAGGCTGTCTTTATCAACATCATCAAGAGCGATGTTTCTAACTTTTTTTTCCTTGCTCTCCTGAGACTTCTTTTCGTGAGTTTTCTTTGCCTGCGGCTTCTTCTCCTGAACCTTCTTTTCTTTTACCTTTTCCGGTTTTGCAGGCTCTGCCGGTTTTTTCTTCTCGACTCTTACCTTAGCCGGCTTTGAACCGAGTCCAAGAAATCCTCTGGTAGGTTCTTCGAGAACCGTAACTTCCACTTCGTCTCTGGAGCACTTCAGATCAAGGAGCGCATACTCGACGGCTTCTTCAACGTCAACGCCCCACTTTTCTGTAAAATCCATTATATTTCCTCCGCTTATTGAGACTTACAAATTTCTGTTTTTCTTTTCCAGCTTTTCCCGTATTTTTCTTTCCTGCTGCTCTCTCTTTATATTCTTCCTTATCGTCTGCATGTGAATGTTAAATCCTATCTGAATAATCTGGCTGACAGCCCAGTAGAGTGCCAGTCCTGACGGGAATGATTTTGCCATCCACAGAATCATAATAGGGAATATGTACTGCATCATCTTCATCATCGATTCAGACTGATTGGCAGCAGTACCTCCCGTATCCTGCAGCATTCTGTTCATCGAAAAAGCTATGAAAGTAGCTACACCTGCTATAATAGGCAGGATCCAGGGGTCTGGCTGACTCAGATCCTTGATCCACAGAAACGGCTCATGGAATGCGAAAATCATTGAATCCTTCGTTATGTATCTCAGAGGATTTCTGAGAAGTGCGAAGAGTCCCATGATTATAGGCATCTGAATGAGCATAGGAAGGCATCCACCCATAGGGTTGAATTTTTCTTCCTTGTACATTTCCTGCATCTTGATGTTCATCATTTCCTGATCATTGCCATACTTGTTCTGTATAGCCTTGATCTTCGGCTGCATTTCCGACACCATAGCTGTCGATTTAGTCTGCTTGATATAAAGCGGATAAAGGCACAGCTTTACGAAAATGGTAAATATGATAATAGAAATACCATAATTGCCTATGAACCCATACAGCAGGTCCAGCAATAAACCCATGGGTTTTGCTATTACGCCCAGTATAGTGTACATTAATTAATTTCCTCCTATTTCAAAGGATCATATCCTCCTTCATGGAAGGGATGGCATTTTAGAAGACGTCTGATGCCGAGATAAGTTCCTTTAAATAATCCGTACTTTTCAAGTGCTTGAATAAAATAGGTCGAACAAGTAGGATAAAATCTGCATTTAGGAGGGAAAAGCGGCGATATGAATTTCTGATAGAATTTTATAATTGCTATCATTACATTCTTCATTTTCTTTTACTTATTCCCTTAACAATTTTCCTTTTTTGAGCGCTCTGATAAGAGATCTGTCAACATCCGAAAATTTTCTTCCTTTAATGCTGTTTCTGGCCACAAATATCATATCATGACCCGGAACTGCATTCCGGCAGGATAATCTGAAACTCTCCTTCATCAGACGCTTGGCTCTGTTTCTCTGTACGCTGTTTCCTACTTTCTTACTTGCCAAAAAAGCAGTCCTGTTATAAGAAAGACCATTTTTTCTGAAAAAGAAAACGATATATCTTTCCGGAATAGATTTACCTCTTTTATATATTTCGGTAAAATCTTCCTTTTTTCTCAGTACTTCTTTTTTCAGCATCTTTTCTTTAAGTTATATCTATAACAAAAAGACCACTTCCTGCGGCCTCTATGCTGATAAAACTTTTCTTCCTCTTTGTCTTCTTCTCTTCAATACATTTCTACCATTCTTTGTCTTCATTCTTTTTCTGAAACCGTGTTCTTTTTTACGCTGTCTCTTCTTTGGCTGATATGTCATTTTCATGAGCCTTTTCCTCCTTTTCTGATTATTTACCCGCATAAATCTTAATTTCAAATTATGCACATATGCTCAAGTATTATACAACTCCAAAAAAACCATGTCAATTTATTTCACCTCTTATATATATCCCATTTTACTTATCTGTAAATATTTTTCATATTTTTTTCTATCAAAACACCACATCTTGTTGTTCCTGTTAAAACTTTGCACAATTTTATCCACTGATTGTGGATAAGTCAGCATTCTATTGAGAAAGCTATCATAATATTTAACAGTTGCCTGTGGATAACTATTTTTGTTATTATATATTCATCACTCTGAAAGGCTACGATCTATGGAAAAAAAGATAGACAATCTCAAATGGAATGATGTTCTTTCCGAAGTCAGCCATGAACTGACCGAGGTAAGCTTCAGAACATGGTTCAAGCCTCTCGTTCCACTTGAAATGGACGATGAGAAAGGAACCATGTCTTTTGCTGCAAAAGAATCATTCAAAGCGGAAATGTTTACGAAAAACCCCCGTTATGTGAACATACTCGAAAACTCAATCAAAAAAATATTCAAAAAGAATTACAGGATCATCATCACCTATAAAAGTGAAGACGAAATCAATCTTATACTTTCGGGAAAAAAGAAACCTCATAAAGCTGCAACATCAATAGATCCGGATAATCCCTACAAGGAAGAATACTATCTGAATCCTAAATACAATTTTTCCAATTTCATTACCGGTCCAAACAATGAATATGCCTATGCCATAGCTCTGGCAGTAGCGGATAATCCTGCTTCACAGTACAATCCCCTGTTCATATACGGAGGTTCCGGCCTTGGGAAAACCCATCTGATGAACGCAATAGGTCATCATATTATGGACAATAACCCTTCCCTGAAGGTTCTATATGTATCATCTGAAACCTTTACTTCAGAACTTATTCAAGCACTTCAGGACACTTCAAAAGACAGAAATAAAAAAATAAATTCATTTAAGTCAAAATACCGAAGCGTTGATGTTCTTCTGATGGATGATATCCAGTTTATTGAAAATAAACAATCCACACAGATGGAATTTTTCCATACTTTCAATACTCTGTATGGATTGAACAAGCAGATCGTAATTTCCAGTGACAGAGATCCCAACAGGCTTAAAGATCTGGATGAAAGGCTTACTTCAAGAATAAAATCCAATATGATGGTTGATATTCAGTCTCCTGATTTCGAAACAAGAGTGGCTATCTTAAGGCAGAAGGCTCAGGAAGAAGGACTTGAAATAGATGATGATCTTCTCGATGTAATAGATATAATAGCCGAAAAAATCAAATTCAATATCAGAGAACTCGAAAGTGCTCTGACAAGAGTGGTCAGCTTCGCAAAATTCAAAAACCAGAGGATAACTGTTAAATTTGCCAGAGACCACCTCACCGATATTTTTTCTGCAAAGGATATAAATATTTCATGTGAATCCGTAAAAAAGGCTGTATGCAGGAGACATAATGTTAAAATCACGGATATTGAATCCAAAAAGAGAAACCGTGAAATCGCATACCCCCGCCAGATCGCCATGTACCTCTGCCGGGAACTTACCGATCTCTCACTTCCCAAGATAGGAAATTCATTCGGCAGGGATCACACAACAGTTCTTCACGCATGTGAGAAGATAGCTGAAGCTGTTAAAATGGATCCTGACCTGGCAGCGGAGATAAGAGATTTGAAAGAAGATATTCAGTAGTATTTTAACTTATCAACATCCCCTGTTGATATGATCGAACAACTTATTAACAGCGGATATTTGATAACTTTTGGCTTGTTTTCAACGATAGAAGTACTTATCAACATATTAACAGACTCTACTACTATTACTACTGAATATAATATATAATAATAAAGGATTTTTTATTTTATTTTCGGAGGTTCAGTTATGAGATTTACATGTAATCAGCAGGTTCTTGCAAAAGCAATGAATACTGTTTCCAAGGCAGTTTCCAACAGGACAACACTCCCAATATTAAAGGGGATACTTATTCAGGCCACTGCCGACAATAAACTGATAATGACTGCTTCTGATTTCGATATAAGCATTAAGAAGGAAATAGAAGCAAATGTTGAAGAAGAAGGTTCGGCAGTCGTTATATCCAGACTTTTCGGTGACATAATAAGAAAACTTCCAAATGAAGAGATAACAATATATAAGGATGAGGAAAGTTCCGTAATAATAAAAACCGATTTTTCGGAATTTAAACTTATAAGTCTTCCGGTGGATGAATTTCCGAATGTGGGTGAAAAAGAAGAAGAAAGCGAGAATTTCCTGATAGACAGCAATATATTCAGAGATATGGTGAGAAAGACAGCTTTTGCTGCCAGCATCGATGAATCAAAGGGAGTCCTCACAGGAATATTGACGGAAATAAGTGAAAGAGATATTAAAATGGTTTCCCTGGACGGCTTCAGACTTGCTCTTGTAAAGGAAAATATGAAGAGCAGCAAGGAAAGGAAATTCATTATTTCCGCGAAGGTTATGAATGAAATAAGCAAAATAATTTCCGAGGATGATGATGAAAAGGAGATAAATGTTTCACTTGGGGCGAAGAAGGCTCTGTTCAGCATTGGGAAAACGGAAATTATCCTCCGCATAATGGAGGGTGAATACATCAAGTACAGAGATATAATACCGTCAGAAAACAGCACTAAAGTTACAGCAGGTAAAGAAATACTGCTGGACAGTATAGAGAGAGCGTCTCTTCTGGCCAAAGAAGGGAAAAATAATTTAATAAAGATATCCATAGTCAATGATCTTATGAAGATAACATCCAGATCAGAAGAAGGAAATGTAAAGGAAGAGATTATTATAGAAAAGACGGGCAATGATATTGAAATAGGGTTTAATTCAAAGTTCGTCATAGATGTTCTCAAGGCTAGAGATGATGAGAAAATTTCCATGAATTTCAAGACAGGTGTTTCTCCATGTGTAGTGAAGCCGGCTGAAGGAGATGCATATGAGTATCTCATACTTCCGGTAAGAATTCCTGTAATGTAAAATTCCTGTCGGCGGCTTCGCCGCAATAATATGTATATTAAAGATATAGAACTTCACAAATTCAGAAATTACAGCGACATAAAAGTATCCTTCGATGATAAGATAAATCTTTTTCTGGGCGACAATGCTCAGGGAAAGACCAATTTATTGGAGGGTATTTATTTAAATGCTCTCGGTCGATCATTCAGAGTTTCCCGTGATAAAGAGCTTATAAAATTCGGCGAGGATTACTGCAGAATAAAGAGCAGCTTCATTTCCTCCGGTGATGAAAGAATGACGGAAATAGTTATAAGAAGAGATGGAAAAAAAGGAATAAAAGCTGACGGGATAAGGATAGTTAAGGCTTCAGAACTTCTTGACAGACTGTTTATCATAGTATTTTCGCCGGAAGATCTGAAGATAGTAAAAGAGGATCCTGAAAAGAGAAGAAGATTTATTGACAGTGAACTGTGTCAGATAAGAGTAGGATACCTTTCGGATCTGAATGAATACAGGAGAGTACTCAGACAGAGAAATTCATATCTTAAAGGTGAAAATATAGATATGGATATGCTTGCCGTCTGGGATATGCAGCTCGCCGCGACGGGAAAAAGGATAATAGAAAAAAGAAAAAATTTCATCGAAAAGATAGATATAATAAGCAGGGATATTCACGACAGGATAAGCGGAGGAAAGGAAAAGCTGGAGCTGAAGTACGAACCATGCGAATTTGATCCCGAAAGAACAGGTGAAGATATAAGAAAAAGAACAACGATGCACGGACCTCACAGGGATGATTTCAGAATATCCGCAAACGGTGTGGATCTTAGAAAATTCGGTTCCCAGGGGCAGCAGAGAACAGCGGCGCTGTCTCTGAAACTGTCTGAAATAAAGATAATAGAAGAAGAAAAAGGTGAAAAACCTGTCCTTCTCCTTGACGATGTACTGTCGGAGCTGGATAATGAGAGACAGATTCTGCTGATGAATATGCTGGGTGAGAATCAGATGTTCATAACGACTACAGATCTGACAGATGAGGTAAAGGAAAATCTGCCGGAAGGAAAGATAATTTTCATAAGAGAGGGAAATATAATAAGGGAAGACAATATAAGCTGCAAAAATGATATTCATCAAAACACAACATGATGTGGGGCAGTAAATATAGAAATATATGTAAAAAATCAAAAGTGCAGCTCGAATCTGAAGCATAAATATAAAGGATAAAAAACACGATTTTAAGGGATTTAATCCGAAAAGTCGTGTTTTTTATTAAAACAGCCCGTTAGTATTGTTAAAACGGCGGTTTTATGGTACAATATGTCGTGTTTTGCGGACAAAATTACGGAGGAGAAAGGGCAATGGCAAAAAACGACAAACTGCAGCAATACGATGCCAAACAGATACAGGTATTAGAGGGATTAGAAGCTGTAAGAAAAAGACCCGGTATGTATATAGGAAGTACGGGTTCCCCCGGGCTTCATCATCTGGTATATGAGATCGTGGATAATTCCGTTGACGAGGCGCTGGCGGGTTTTTGCACAAGCATCAAGATATGCATAAACAAGGATAATTCCATCACGGTGGAGGATGACGGCAGAGGAATGCCGGTCGATATTCACCCTAAACTCAAGAAGCCGGCAGTAGAGGTCATTCATACAGTTCTCCATGCAGGCGGCAAATTCGGCGGCGGAGGATACAAGGTATCCGGAGGGCTTCACGGGGTAGGTGCTTCAGTGGTAAATGCACTTTCCACCAGAATGGAGGTTGAGGTCAGAAGAAACGGTAAGATCTACACGCAGGCTTACGAATACGGCAAGACCGTTACCCCTTTAGAGGAGGCGGGCAATTCCAGGAAGAGGGGAACGAAGACGACATTCTGGCCGGATCCTGAGATATTTGATGATACCGTTTACGATTACGATACCCTGGCAAGAAGATTCAGAGAAATGGCATTTCTCAACAAGGGAATAAGAATAAGGATTGAAGACAAGAGAGACGGCAAAGATGAAGAATTTTTCTATGAAGGGGGAATCAAGCAGTATGTCGAGTATCTCAATGAATCGAGAAATTCGATACATAAGGATATAATATACTTTGAAATTAAGGATGAGGGCAGAGAGGTGGAGGTTGCTCTGCAGTATACCGACAGCTACAGCGAATACATCGCCTCCTATGCCAACAATATCAAGACCACGGAGGGAGGTTTTCATCTCCAGGGCTTCAAGACAGCTCTCACCAGAACCTTTAACGACTACGGCAAGAAGAGCAAAATACTAAAGGATTCTGACGAGCCTTTTGATGGTGCAGATGTGAGGGAAGGAATTACCGCTATCGTTTCGGTTAAGCTTACGGAACCGCAGTTTGAGGGGCAGACCAAGGCCAAGCTGGGAAATTCGGATATGAGAGGCTTCGTTGAGACGGCAACGGCTGATTATCTGGGAGCATTCCTTGAAGAAAATCCGAAACAGGCGAAGATAATAATAGAAAAATGCCTTAAGGCGGCACGCGCCAGAGAGGCGGCGCGAAAGGCGAGAAATCTGGCCAGAAGAGCCACCGTTCTCGACGGAGGATCTATGCCGGGAAAGCTGGCTGACTGTTCCGAAAAGGATCCTTCACTTTCGGAAATATTCCTTGTGGAGGGAGATTCCGCAGGAGGTTCAGCCAAGGACGGAAGAGACAGGAACAGACAGGCAATATTGCCACTCAGAGGTAAGATACTCAATGTGGAAAAAGCCCGTCTCGATAAGATATTAAACTCAGAAGAGATAAAAAACATGATTACTGCCTTTGGATGCGGAATAGGATCAGACTTTGATATAGAGAAGCTACGCTACCACAAGATAATCATAATGACCGATGCGGATGTGGACGGAGCACATATCAGGACCCTGCTCCTCACATTCTTCTACAGGTATATGACTCCGCTTATTGAAAACGGCTATGTTTATGCCGCTCAGCCGCCTCTTTTCAGAGTGAAGAAGGGCAAGGATGTCTACTATACATATTCCGACAGGGAACAGAATGAATTGCTGGACAGCATTAAAGGACAGAAATACGACATCCAGAGATACAAGGGTCTTGGAGAAATGGATGCGGAACAGCTTTGGGATACCACCATGGATTTCACGAAGAGAACGCTGATACAGATCACGGTTGAAGATGCCACTGCTGCAGATGAGATTTTCACAACTCTCATGGGGGATAAGGTTCCGCCGAGAAAGAAGTTTATTGAAGATCACGCCGTTTACGCCACTATAGATGTATAAGAAAGGAGGACCTCGAAATGACAAAAGTAAATCTGCTTGAAGACCAAAGAATGATACAGCATGAAATTCATGACGAGATGAAGAACTCCTACATCGACTACGCCATGAGCGTTATAGTGGGGCGTGCCCTTCCCGATGTTCGTGACGGACTCAAGCCTGTGCACAGGAGAATCCTGTATGGAATGCATGAACTGGGAATAACTCCTGACAAACCTCACAAGAAGTCGGCTCGTATCGTCGGTGAAGTAATGGGTAAATATCACCCTCACGGCGACAGCTCCATCTATGAAGCGATGGTAAAGCTGGCTCAGCCTTTCGCGACGAGATACATGCTGGTTGACGGGCATGGGAATTTCGGCTCAATTGACGGTGATGGAGCCGCAGCAATGAGATATACGGAAGCCAGAATGACTCCGTTCGCTCTGCAGATGCTCCGTGATATAGATAAGGACACGGTTGATTTCGTTCCCAACTTCGATGAAGAGGAGAAGGAACCGATTGTTTTGCCCGCAAGGGTTCCTAACCTTCTGATCAATGGGAGCAACGGTATAGCGGTAGGTATGGCAACATCGATTCCTCCCCACAACCTTTCGGAAACTATAGATGCCTGCGTGAAGATGATAGACAAGGAAATCGGGGATGAAGAGTGTACTGTCGATGATCTTATCAAGATAATCAAGGGTCCTGATTTCCCTACAGGTGCTGTTATTATGGGCAGGAAGGGAATACAGGAGGCATACAGAACGGGGCAAGGCAAGTGCGTTGTCAGATCGGTGTGCGAAATCGAGGAGACGACCCGCGGAAGGTCACAGATAATAGTGACGGAGATACCTTACCAGGTAAACAAGGCGAGAATGCTGGAAAAAATAGGTGAAATGGTAAGGGACAAGAAGCTGGAGGGGATTTCCGGAATTCGTGACGAGTCAAACCGCAAGGGAATAAGGATAGTAATTGAACTGAAGGCAACAGCTAACCCAAGGGTAATGCTCAACAAGCTGTATAAGCACACCGCTCTCCAGGAGAATGTTTCCATGATTATGCTTGCTATAGTAAAGGGCAGGCCGAAGATTTTGAACATCAGGGAAATACTCGATGAGTATCTGGAACATCAGAAGGATGTCGTCACGAGAAGGACAAAGTACGATCTGGATAAGGCGGAAGCCAGAGCCCACATACTGGAGGGTCTGCGGATAGCGCTGGACAACATCGACGAAATAATCAGGATAATCAGATCCAGTTACAATGATGCCAAGCAAAAGCTGATGAAGCGTTTCGCTCTTTCGGATATACAGGCACAGGCCATTCTCGACATGAGACTCGCCCGGCTGCAGGGACTTGAGAGAGAAAAAATCGAGGCGGAATACGAGGAACTTCAGAAGAAGATCGCCTACTACAGGAGTATTCTGGGAGACGGTAAGCTGCTGCTCAGGGTGATAAAGGAAGAACTCCTTGAAATAAAGAAAAAATGGGGAGACAAGAGGAAGACGCAGATAATCGGAGATGCGGAGGATATGGATGAAGAGGATCTTATCGAGGAAAAACAGGTCGCAATCACCCTGACCCATAGAGGATATCTGAAGAGAGTTCCGGCAGACACCTATAAGACCCAGCGACGGGGCGGCAAGGGAATAACCGGTGTTACAACAAGGGACGATGATTTTATCCGGGATCTGATAATGACATCGACCCACGATTACCTCATGTTCTTTACCAGTATGGGTAAGGTTCACAAGATCAAGGCCTACGAGATTCCGGAGGCGAACAGAACAGCCAAGGGAACAAATGCGGCCAATTTCCTGAATCTTATGCAGAGAGAGAGGATATCCGCCGTGATACCGTTCAGGGATTTCAGAGATGACAAGTATCTGATAGGGGTCACCAAAAACGGGACAATCAAGAAGACGGCTATTTCGGAGTTTGACACAAACAGGAAGACGGGACTGATAGCCATTACCCTGAAGGATGGAGATGAACTTGTTGAAATCAAGCAGACCAGCGGAACCGACAATGTGATTATAATCACCAGGAACGGCAAATGCATCAGCTTCAGCGAGCAGGATGTAAGACCTATGGGCAGAGTTGCCGGAGGCGTCCGGGCTATCAAGCTGGAGGATGATGACGAGGTTGTGGCGATGCAGCTTGTGCAGCCGGGAGAGGAACTCCTGGTTGTAACCGGCAAGGGATACGGCAAGAGGACGCCTGTTGAGGAATACAAGGTGCAGGCGAGAGGCGGCAAGGGTCTTCTGACATACGATAAGAGCAAATTCAAGAAAACCGGACATCTGATAGGAGCCATTGTAGTTGACGATAACGATGAGGTGATGCTCATCAATTCCAAGGGAACGGTTATCAGGATAAAAGCCGGAAGCATCAGCAAGCTGGGACGGGCGACTCAGGGGGTCAAGATAATGAGAACCGGAGAGGATATAGAGATAATATCCATGTCGAAGGTTATCAATGAAGAGGAACGAGCCAGAGATGCAGAGCTTGCTCATAAGCAGAAGGAGCAGAGAAAGACCGGAGACAGGAGGAAGACGGTAAAGGTCGCGAAACCGGTGAAGAAAAAAACCGCCGAAAAGGAAGAAGAAAACACTGATAAGGATTCAGAACAGACAACGCTGGATATATAGGAGAGCACAAGGATGAAGAGAGTATTTTCGGGCGTTCAGCCGACAGGAAACATACACATAGGAAACTATCTGGGAGCCCTGAAGCAGTTTGTTGAGCTTCAGGATGACCATGAATGCATTTACTGCATCGTGGATGAGCACGCTATAACCGTTCCCCAGGATCCGAAGGAACTCAGGGAACATATCCTCGATGTGGCGGCACTATACATGGCAATCGGAGTTGACCCCGCCAAATCCATAATATTCGTTCAGTCACAGGTAGCGGGACACGCAGAACTGGGATGGATTTTGTGCTGCAATTCATACACGGGCGAGCTTTTCAGAATGACGCAGTTCAAGGCGAAGAGCGGAGGCAAGGAATCGGTGGGCACGGGGCTTCTGACCTATCCGGTTCTCATGGCGGCAGACATCCTGCTCTACGATACGGATGTTGTTCCCGTGGGAAATGACCAGAAACAGCATATTGAGCTGACCCGTGACATCGCCATAAGAGTCAACAACAAGTACGGTGAAACCTTCGTGGTTCCCGAAGGGAGATTCATGAAGGCGGGAGCCCGCATCATGGCTCTGGACGATCCGGAGGCCAAGATGAGCAAATCCGCAGAGAACGAGCACTCAAGAATTTCTCTCCTCGATGAAGACAACAAGATAAAGAAATCCATAATGAGAGCCACAACCGATTCGGACGGAGAAATAAGATTTGATCCGGAAAACAAGCCGGGAGTGAGCAATCTGCTGAACATCTACAGTTCCTTCAGCGGGAAAAGCATAGAAGAGATACTTGCAGGCCGGCAATGGAGAGGCTATGGAGATCTGAAGAAGGAGCTGGTTGCCGTAACGCAGGAAGCTCTGACTCCTATCAGGAAGAACTATGAAGAGATCCGGCATTCCGACGAGCTGATCAGAGTCCTCAAAGACGGAGCAGAGAGAGCCAACGCCATCGCAGAGCCTGTGATGAAGAGAGTCAGAGACAGGTTCGGAATGGGAATCTGAAACAAGCAGCAGCGACAGGAAGCAGCAGCAAAATAAAATCAGGCAATTGAGACACCAAAAAATGACAACATCACCTGCCGGGGCATGTTGTCATTTTTTGAAAGGTGAGAGGGAATATACCACAATCTGTTTTGTGTTTTGGCATTCTTCATCTCGCTTTAGTTTGCGGAAACGATTTCTCTGACACCCTCTTTTATTATTCCTTCGAGCTTATCGGGCAGGAGCTTTTCCTCGGCTCTTGTGATGCCGGCTGTTTCCATCTTAGGATGCACGATAACATCTATACGGGCACCCCGTGCCACGCCGGTTTCCTCGAAGGTCTTGTAGGTCCCGTTGATTGAAACGGGGATGATGGGAACCCCCGGTTTAGTGGCCAGCTTAAGCGCACCCCTCATAAATGTTCCGACTTCGGAGCCTTTGCTTCTCGTCCCTTCAGGGAAGATTGCCATCGAAAAGCCCTCGTTGATATATTCGACGCCCCGGTAAATGGCATCCAGTGCGGCACGGGGGTTGTCATTCTCTATAAAGACAGACCGAATTCGAGGCATCCACGAGCCCAGAAGCGGAGCCTTGGCGAGGTACTGCTTGGCAATGAAGCCAAACTGGAACTTACGGAATACGGCCATAAGAACCGGAATATCCGTATAGCTCTGATGGTTTGAGATGATTACAACAGGACCTTCGTCAGGGATGTTCTCTTCCCCCTGAATATGGAGATTACAGCCGAACTCCTCCATTATCATGGGACCGAAGGTGGATGTGGAATCCAGGATCCACTTGCGTTCCTCCACAAAATCACCGGCTGCCTTTGCATCATCTATCTTTTTCATGTTTTTATTAAAGTATCTCACGACCCGAAGCAGCTTGACTGCTGCGGGGAGATTCCGAATTATCTTCATATCTGCTCCTATAAAAAGTCAAACAGTTTCAAGCTGTCAACTTTGTTTTTCTCGTATCATTAATGCAGAACCGAATTCTTACTGGTTGTCAGGCATTGCAAATACGATTCTCGCAACCTTTCCGGTCAAGGTAATAATTGCTCCACCGGAAATTTTTCCCTAAAAAGCCACATCCTGATCGCCTCTGTCAAAGAAAACGCTCTTTGATGAGACGGAGAGAGGAATGCCGTAGCAAACTCTGACTTCATTGCCGAAAAGATCCATTTTGGCAGCACCCTTACCTGCCGAAAAAAGGACTCGGTTATCGATGCGGTTATCTGCTGCGATGCTCACCGCCGAGCCCACAGCGATACCTGCGTCGGTGATGTTAAATGCGCAGACGGCACCTGCTGCGCGGTTGGCCGCACAATCGGCAAAGCCGCAAAGACCGCAGTTTGTCAGCTGCAGAGGTTCGTCCTTGGCCCAGATAAGCAGAACGCAGATACTGTTGTCTACATTGCCTGCATCTCTGGCATAAAAATCCTCGCCGGTTTCATCGGCGATATCTCTCATGTGCTTTGCGAGAGTGTTTTTTTCCTCGCCTGTCAGTATCAGGGCATCAACATCATCCACACCGCAAGCCTTCGGAGCTGTCAGTGCAGCCGCCAGCATTTTCCGGGCAACATCCATTGTCGCCTCGCGAGCAATATCGTCTTTTCTGTGAATCATCAGCTACCTCCCATTAGTTTTTATTTTGTTCGGAAACATTATAACACAGTGCAAAAAAATATTGAAACCGATAGCCTGTTAAAGGATAATGGTAAATGACCGGATAAGGCTGAATATATGATGGAAAATGCGGCAGGATATGGTTGGGCACATAATCGGATTAGTGACCGGGTTTGACAGGTTATGACGGGATCTGCGGCGAAAGCAGGGAGGTTTCAGAACAGGTATGAGAAAAATATATGTGACGGGATATTTCGGAGCACCGATAATGGAGAGGGCAAAACAGCTTGCAGAAGCGGAAGGGCTGGCTTTGCATGATCTCGACAAGGAGATAGAGCAGAGGGAGCAATGGTCCGTAAAACGCATGGTGATGATGCATGGAGAACACTGCTACAGAAATGCGGAACTGGAAGCACTGAGGGCACTGCAGGAAGCAGGAACTCAAGATGCGGCTGACAATAACGGCTTCGTTGTTGCCTGCGGCGACGGGATTCTCTACGATGAAGACTGCCGTGAAATAATACTGCAGGGCGAGACGGTGATTGCCGGCGAAGATTATACGGAGGACCAGCTCTGGGAGAAAGCCTGTGAATCAGAAGACACATATCATGCTTTCATGAGCGTAACGGCCGAAGAAGGAAGCGAAGCGTATGCCGAAAAACGGGAAAGATTTCACGAACTCATAGAGCGTCAGAAGAAACTCTATTCTGTGTTATAATATCTCAAAACAAAAGGAGGCAGTATTATGTCAAAACCAGCTTTAGTAATTATGGCTGCAGGTATGGGTTCAAGATACGGCGGTCTGAAACAGGTAGATAAAATAACGGAAGCGGGAGAAATAATTCTGGATTTCTCACTTTATGATGCGATGATGGCAGGTTTCGACAGAGCCGTTTTCGTGATCAGAGAAGAGCACAGAGATATTTTCAGAGAAATCGTCGATGAGAGAGCCGGCAGATTCATGAAGATAGAATACGCGTATCAGGATCTGGAAGACATTCCGGAAGGCTGTGAAATCCCGGCAGGGAGGGAAAAGCCATGGGGGACCTCACACGCGATCTATGCCTGCCGCAAGCTGATTGACGGACCGTTTCTTGTCATCAATGCAGATGATTATTACGGGCCCGGCGGATTTGTCAGCGTATATGAGTATCTCGAGAATGCAAAGGCGGACGGAGCCGTTTACGATTTCTGCATGGCAGGCTATAAGCTGGAAAACACTATAACAGAAAACGGTCATGTCACCAGAGGCGTATGCGAGGTGGATGATGAAGGTTTCCTGAAGGACATCGTGGAAAGATTCAAGATACAGAGAAAAGGCGGAGACATATGCTACTACGACGAGGATGGTGACAAGTGGGTTCCGCTTCCGGAGGGAACACAGGTTTCGATGAATTTCTGGGGCTTCACCCGCGGATTTATCGACGAAACGCGAAACCGTATAGAGAATTTTTTCAGGAATGAGGTTCCTGCAAATCCTATGAAGGCGGAATTTCTGCTGCCGCGAACAGTTGATGAACTGATCAAGGAAGGCAGAGCAAAGGTAAGAGTGCTGCCGTGTCACGATAAGTGGTGCGGGGTAACATACAAGGAAGATAAGCAAGGGGTAATGGACGAGTTACAGGCAAGAAAAGACAAGGGTGAATATCCTGAAAAGCTTTGGAAGTGAACCGGCTGGATTCCGCATACGGAAATTCACATAATGTTCTTTTTTGTTATTTGCCAATGATTTTTTTACACTTGGTTATATAATGGGACTTCGCAAGACATCCACATAAAACACTCACATATCAAATGAACGGGATTTTTAATACGATAATAGCATTCATATTGAGCACGCTGATGTCAACGGGAATAGCTGCGGTTCTTGAGGACGAGCCGGAGGAAGCGGTGGAAAATTTCTTTGCCGAGCTTGCTGCAGGGCAGCAGCAGATGGTGCAGGAATACCGTGACTGCAGGGAGCTGGACGAAATCCGGAAGGCAGTGCTTGAAAACCTTGATTTCAAGGTGGAAGAGGCCCTGGCAAAAGGTGATGTAGCGGTGGCAAAGGTCAAGATTACAAACAAGGACTTTTCAGGGGTGAAAAAGGCCTACGAAAAAGAGTCCTACGATTTTGTAATGGACAAGCTCTATTCGGAGGAAATTACAGATAAAGAAAAGCTCGCCGCCAGGTGTCTGGACATATATAAAAAGCAGGTTGATGAAGCGGCTGAAGGTGCGGAGAAAAACTCGAAGGAAATATATCTGGCAATGGAGGATGACGGTGATAACAGCTGGCGTATTATCCGAAACGATGAATGCCGCAGTGCCGTTATGGGCGGGCTGGAGCTTCCGGGTCAGATAAGCAGCAAAGAAGAAAAAGAAGAAAAGGCAAGAAAAGAGAAGATCGACCTGGCGGATACCCTCAGAAAAGACACTGTAGATTATGTGTTGAAGCAGGAAGAAATACCGGCATACTCCTACGATGAAGTTCAGGCGATGGACATGAGCAAGCCCAGCGGGGTGACGGCAGAAGACCTTAAGCTGGTGACAAAATACAAGCTGGAAGGAACGGAGGAGAAGCTTTATCAGCTGGAGCAGGACTATGAACTTAACTGCCTGCTTTTGCTTGCCATCGCATCCCACGAGAGCGCCTACGGAACCATGCAGTTTCACCCGAACAATGTCTGCGGATACGGGTACAGCGGATTTGCCTCGATCAACGACTGCCTGGATACTGTCGGACGAGTTCTTGCAAAGAATTATCTCAGCCCATCAGGGTCGTATTACAAAGGCAATACCATTGATTCTGTCAACAAGACCTATGCGGCAGACCCGAGCTGGGACAGTAAAGTTGCAAAAAAGGTGACATACTTTTATCAGGTAATAAGCGAAAACCGCAGCAAACAGCTGGAGAAGTTGAGATAGCGGCGAAAAGACTCAGGGAGCCGGCGGCAAGCTTGCATTGGGAGTCGACGGGCACACCGGAAAATAGCGGGAGAGGAGCCAAAGAGGAAAGTTTGAAATGCAAAGAGAAACAAGAGGAAAGAACAACAAAAACCGCTTGATTTAACGGCGGCTTGGTGTATAATATATAGGCGTGTGTTTTCACACGCGGCGTTCCGGCATAGGGCCGGACGGGTATCCTTGCGACGGGGCAGGCGCAGACCGCAGGCAAAAGACCGTCGCCATATAGTCCACAGGGAGGTGAAACAATGACAAACTATGAGGTAATGTTCATCATCGATCCTACACTGGAAGACGAGAAAAAAGAAGCCACTGTTGAAGCAGTTAAGGAAATTATCGCTTCAGAGGGCGAAGTCGGAAATGTAGATGTATGGGGAATGAGAAAGCTCGCATATCCAATTCAGAAGAAAACTGAAGGATATTACGTTGTTATCGAGTTCAAGGCACAGCCTACTCTGCCGAAGGAACTTGACAGAAGACTCAAGATTTCAGACAACGTTATGAGGCACCTGATCGATAACAGAGATCAGAAATAAAAAGGGGGCACAAGGATGAACAGCGTAATACTTATTGGGAACCTTACTAGAGATCCGGAGCTGAGATATTCAACCGGAGCAAACCAGACAGCTATCTGCAAGTTCAGCATCGCCGTAAACGATGGTTTCGGTGAAAACAAGCGAACGAGCTTTATCCCTGTCACGGTGTTCGGCAAAGCCGCCGAGAGCTGTGACAGATATTTGAAAAAGGGAAGCAAGGTCTGCGTTAACGGTAGAATTCAGACAGGCAGTTACGAGAAAGACGGGAGAACCGTATATACGACTGATGTAATTGCAAACAATTATGGTGGAGTCGAATTCCTGAGCACCGGTCAGAGCGGTCAGCAGGGCTTTGGTGAGCAGCAGAGCGGAGGATTCCGGGAAGCACAGGCTAAACCGGCGAGTGAGGACATTGACGTTCCGGGAGGCTTCCAGACACTGCAGGATGACGACATTCCATTCTAACGAAACAGGCGTCGATGCCAAACCGATTTCGGGGTTTTGCTATCGACCGGAAATAATCCTAACAGAAAGGAGAGCTTTTCAATGGCTTATGATAACAGAAGACGCGGCGGCGGCATGAGAAGGAAGAAAGTATGCCAGTTCTGCACGGACAAGACCAAGAAAATAGATTACAAGGATGTTGAGACTCTGAAGAAGTACGTTACTGAAAGAGGTAAGATTCTTCCGAGAAGAATCACGGGAACTTGTGCTATTCATCAGAGAGCAGTCACAAAGGCAATCAAGAAGGCGAGAATCGTTGCCCTGCTGCCTTATGTAGCTGACTGATTGGATTTTGATGTTGTAAAAACGGCAAATCCCGGAGCTGTCGCACTTGAGTAAAGCGCGGCAGCTCTTTTGTTGTATCTTGAAAATGCAGCCGCCTCCAGGTTCAAAGACGCTAAAAACTTGAAGCTTGCAGCAAAGAAGGAAAACTCCCGGAGAAAGTGTTGAAAAGGTTGAAAAAACATTGAAAAGGTTGAAAAACAATAAAAACCTGTCATGCGGTCGTCTTTTTTGCTATAATATAGGTTACGAAAATATGCCTTATTGCACGTTTTTTACAGGAGATCGAGAAATGTACGTAGGAAGAATCGAAAAACTGCTGGCCTACTATTCACCCCTGCCCATGTGCATCGTGAACGCCCGGGGGAAGGTGACCAGAGCGAGCAGCAAAATCGCAGAGGTTTTCAAATACGATGGCATTGTGGACTACGACATATTCGCGCTGACAGGAATAAAGAAATCTGAATTAATCAGCGCAGCAGAAGACGATACACCTCTTTACATACAGCGGAACGAGAAGAAATTCAGAATCGGCTGCAGTTTTCTGGGTGGAGAACCGGAAGAAGAAGCGGACAATGAGAACCTGTCCATAATCCTCGTTTTTTCCGATGTGACGGCCTACGAGAAGCTCAAGGAGCTGTATAACAGCGAAAGAGTATATATGCTTCTGGTGAATGTGGATAATTTCGATGAACTCTCGGCGAGCACCAGCGATGCTGTCGAGGTGAGGATAACCGCCGAAATCGACAGACAGATCAGAGACTGGGCTGCAAGCATGGAGGCCATGATAGTCAAGTACAGGGACAACCTGTATGAGCTGGCCATAACGCACAAAAACTACGAACAGCTCGTAGAGGACGACTTCTCGGTGTTGGACAAGATCAAGGAAATCGAAACGGAAGCCGACTTCCCGGTCACATTGAGCATGGGAATAGGAATGGGCGCCAAAAGCCTCGCCGAGGCGGATGATTATGCGCAAGAGGCACTGGATCTGGCACTGGGTCGAGGCGGCGATCAGGCCGTGGTGAAGAATGTGAAGAACTTCCAGTATTACGGTGGCGGAGTGACCAGCGTCGAGAAGAGAAACAAAGGCAAATCCAGAATAATAGGGCACGCACTCAATACACTGATGAGACAGTCATCGCAGATATTCATCATGGGGCACAAGAACCCGGACATGGACTGTCTCGGCGCAGCTCTGGGAATACATAGGCTGGCGACCCTTTCGGGAAAGGATACATACATCCTCCTGGGCGAGAACAACGAAAGCATGGACGACATGATTGCCGACGCGAAGGCAACGGGGGAATACCTGTTCATTTCCGAGGAAAAGGCTCTGTCTCTGGTGGACAGCAACTCACTGGTCATAGTGGTAGATGCTCACAGACCGATGCTGGTGGAGTCCCTCAGACTGGTAGAGACGGTTGACAGACTGGCGGTCATAGACCACCACAGGAAAGCCGAAGACTGCCTTCCGAACCAGACCCTCTCATATATGGAGTCCTACGCCTCCTCCGCATCGGAGCTGGTGACTGAAATACTGCAGTACATCATCGACAAGAAGGATGTGTCAACAATGGAGGCCAACGGACTGCTGGCGGGAATCATGCTGGATACCAACAGATTCGCAGTCAAAGCGGGGGTGAGAACCTTCGAAGCGGCATCCTGGCTTAAGAGGGCGGGAGCCGATCTGCAGCATGTGAGAAGATACTTCCAGGACAGTGCCGAAAACTTCAGAGCCAGAGCAGAAGGCATAGCAAACGCCAGAATAGTCGGCGGCACCGTCGCAATGTCAACAGGTGACGGACAAACGATAAATACACAGATAATCAACTCACAGGTGGCGGATGAGCTTCTGACCATTAAAGGTATTGAAGCCAGCTTCGTGGCAGGCAGGAACGAGAACGGGCAGACCATTGTAAGCGCCAGATCACTGGGCAATATCAATGTCCAGTACATCATGGAACAATTCGGCGGCGGCGGACATATGAACACAGCGGGAGTCAGAACAGACAAGACACCTGAAGAAATTCTTGCCGATATTGAGGATTATCTGCACAAAAGCAACACAATAGGAGGGTAAAATAATGATAGTGATTCTTACGAAGGATGTAAAAGGAACAGGTAAAGCGGGAGATGTAGTCAAGGTAAACGACGGATATGCGCGTAACAGGCTTATCCCTAAAGGCCTTGCCAAAGAAGCGACTCAGGGCAATGTGAGAAGTCTGGAAAAGCAGAAAGCCATTGCCGAAGAAAAGAGAAAAGAAGAGAAGGCCGCCGCTGAGAAGAAGGCGGCAGAGCTGGAGAAAATAACGCTTATAGTCAAGTCAAAGGGCGGCGAAAACGGGAAGCTGTTCGGTTCGGTAACATCCATGGACATCGCCGGAGTGCTCAAGGAGCAGGAAGGCATAGACATAGACAAGAAAAAGATTGAATTGCCGGGACCTATCAAGCAGGCAGGAGACACACATGTTACAGTGAAGCTGTTCCCGGAAGTTGCAGCGGAGATCAAGGTTAAGGTAACGGTTTAATGGACGAGAGAATCCCTCCCCACAATTCGGAAGCGGAGAAATCCGTTCTGGGTGCAGCGCTTCTTTCCACGGATGCGCTCTACGAGGTAATGGAGATAGTCAGAGCTGATGATTTTTATGATCCGAATAACAGAGAAATCTTCAGCGCTATCTTTGAGCTGTCAAAAATCAATTCGCCAGTGGATGCCCTTACGGTTTCAGAAGAACTGAGCAAAAGGGGAACTCTGAACATGGTGGGGGGCAGAGCCTATGTTTCAGGACTTTCATCCGAAACGCCCACTACGGCAAATGCGGCGGAGTACGCCAGAATTGTAGCGGAGAAAGCCTCCATAAGAGGGTTGATAAAAACCGCGGACGACATAGTGGCAAAAGGCTACGACACGAGCATGGAAGCGGGGCAGCTTCTGGATTACGCGGAAAACGGCATCTTCGAAATATCCCAGTCGAGAAACAGAGGCAAGTATGTGCCTCTTCAGGATGTTCTCATCAGCAATATCGAGGCGATAGATAAGGCCTCCGGTTTTGAGGGGGGACTTATCGGAGTTACCACCGGATTCAGAGACCTTGACAGGATGACCTCCGGACTGCAGAAATCGGATCTTATTATTCTGGCAGCAAGACCCGCAATGGGCAAGACTGCTTTTGCATTATCTCTGGCACTCAACGCGGCAACAAAGGGAGAGGCGTCAGTACTGGTATTCAGCCTGGAAATGGCGAAGGAACAGCTCAGTCAGAGACTTCTGTCCATGGAGTCCAAGGTGGAAATGCAAAAGCTGAAGACCGGCAAACTTGAGAGGCGTGACTGGGATGATGTGAATATGGCACTGGAAGCTCTTTCGGGAGCGAATATATATATCGATGACACCCCGGGAGTCAGCATCGTTGAGATGAAGAGCAAATGCAGGAGACTGAAGGCGGAGTCGGGGCTGGATCTTGTCATTATCGACTATCTGCAGCTTATGAGCGCCGAGGGACGGGCGGAATCCAGAACCCAGGAGGTTTCCATGATCACCAGAAACCTTAAACTGCTGGCAAGGGAGCTGGACTGCCCGGTTATTGTCCTGTCACAGCTTTCGAGAAATCCGGAGCAGAGAACGGACCACAGACCGATGCTGTCGGACCTGAGAGAATCCGGCTCCATAGAACAGGATGCGGACATAGTGGTCTTCCTGTACAGGGATGATTATTACAATGAAGATTCGGAAGCTCCGGGAGAATGCGAGGTAATTCTCGCTAAGCAGCGAAGCGGCCCTACAGGCACCGTCAAGGTGGCATGGCTCGACAAGATAACGAAATTTGTAGACAGTGCCGGAAGCAGCGGCATGAGCGGATTTTAAGATATGAGTTTCAAAAGGGAAAAAACCAAGGACTATTTCCTGCTGGACACCAGTGTGGAAAATATGTTTATAAATGAATACATGGCATCGGCTCCGGAGGGATATGTGAAAGCGTATCTCTTCGCACTTATGTATACGAACCTGGGCGTCGATTTTGACAACGAGGACATCGCCAAACAGCTTATGATGGAGGAAGAGGATGTCCTAAAGGCATGGACCTACTGGGAAAAGATGGGCGTGATAAGAAAAATCAGGAAAGAATCCGGCAACAGCCTCGACTACGATGTGGAGTTCGTGCTTCTGAAGAACATGCTGTACGGGACTCACGAGGAAGCTCCCCGGATATCCTCAGAGCATGGGATTGACGCACAGATGGCAGACCGGGAATACAGGGAAATGTTCGCCCGCATTGAAAAAGCACTGGGCAGGGTGATCAGCGGCTCCGAAATGGTAGAGATTCTTTCGTGGATAAACGATTTCGGTACAGAAACAGAGGTGGTTGGCTTCGCGTTCGAATATTGCGCCGGGAGGAACAAGAAGGCCGTAAGATATGTAGGCGCCGTGATAAAAAACTGGATAATGGATGGCTTCAGAACCATGGAAGAGATAAGGGCACATCTGGAGCAGATTGAGGGAAGAAGCGGAGATTACAGGCGTGTCTTCAGGGCATTGGGATTCAAGAGAAACCCCACGGAAGAAGAGACCCGTATCATGGACACATGGTTTGACAAGATGGGTTTCAAAATGGAAAGGATACTTGAAGCCTGCGCTAAGACATCGGGGATTTCCAGCCCGAGCATAAATTATGTGAACAGAATTCTTGAGAACTGGTTCGCAGAGGGCGGAAAGACAGGAAAGGTCGAAGGAATAACCAACAGCGATAAGATGAGATACTATGAGCTTCTCAGGGAAGCTGAAGCCCGGGAAGCTGAGAAAAGGAGACAGGAGGTTTACAGCAAAGTGCCCAGGATCAGAGAGATCGATGAGGAGGAACAGAAGCTGGCAAGCTCTCTTTCCAGAATAGCTGTCTCAAACAGGATCGATAAGACAGAAGCAAGGGAAGAGATCAGAGAGAAGATAGATAAAATACGTACTGAAAAAGCATTTCTGCTTACGGACAACGGGTTTGAACTGGACTACATGGAAGCAGAGTACCGCTGTCCGCTGTGCAAAGATACGGGAATGCTTGATACAGGAGAAAGGTGTCAATGTTTCACGGAGATAACGGAAGAGAAGATCAGACTGTTAGCAAAGGCGTAAGCCGGGAAGAGGAAGAAACCCTGACGAAGCAGGGAGAAAATGTCCGGAAGGTTTTCGATGATGTACAGGACCTGAAGGAAAAAATCGAGAGGCTGAAGACTCAAACTGAAAAGATGGCGAAAAGTCCTGCTGCGGAGCAGCGGTCAGGGTCTCTTTCCGATACCCCGAAAAAGGTAAAGTCCCCGGTCGAGAGTGATGCTGTGCGTGCGGCGGAACGGGCCGTACTGGAGCATGCCAGATGGGACGGAGTGGATGTTCTGGCGGAGCATAAGAGGAGAGAGGCGGATAAAGAAATCAAGATAAAGGAAGCAAGACTTCGCGAACTGGAGGCGCAGGAGAGGCTGCTGCAAAAGCAGAAAGAAGCCATAGAAAAACAGCAGGCTCTCAAGGAAGCCGAAAAGCGGGTTGCAGAGTCCAAAATCAGACGACGGGAAACGGAAGAACAGGCGGAGATAAGTCAAGAAGTTATCCGGCAGGAACGGTTGCGAGCCGCGGAGAAGCATGAAAGCGAAGAGAGAAGGCTTCAGGAGGTACAGAGAAAAATAGAAAGAGAGATCGCCGAGGCCGAGAGAATAGCAGCAGCGCAGAAAAGAGAACATGAAAGGCTCGCCCGTGAAAGAGCGGTGGCAGAGAAGAGAGAACAGGAGAGAATCGCCCGTGAAAGAGCCGCGGCAGCGAAGAAGGAGCAGGAGAGGACAGCTCGTGAAATGGCGGCGGCGGAGAAAAAAAGAGAGCAGGAAAGGATAGCACTGGAAAGAGCCGCAGCGGCACAGAAGAGGGAGCAGGAGAGAATTGCCCGTGAAAGAGCCGCGGTGCAGCAGAAGATAGAGAGAGAAAAAATCGCCGGGAAGAAGGCAGAGGAAAAGAGAAAAATAAAAGAGGCAGAGCGGCTTGCGGCAATAGAGAGAAAGAAGGAAGCGGCAAGACTCAAGCAGGAGGCGGCAAGAGAAAACCGGAAGAAGAAGGAAGCAAGAGCCGAGCTGATTGCAGAGCAGCGGGCGATACAGAGAAGAAAGAGAGAAGAGGAAAAGGCCGAGCAGCGCAGACTTAAAAAGATACAGGCAGATAAGAAAAACGAAGACAGGCAGCTCCGTAAGGAAGCGATAAAGAAAAAGCGCGCCGAGAGAAAAGAGATAAAGAGACAGCAGAGGCTGGCAAGGGAACTGGCAAAGAAGGGCGGCGGGATAGTAAATGTTCACGGACAGACTATCCAGACGGAGATACATCCGGTTCCGGCATTCTCAATCAGCGATTTGCTGGGAACAGCGAAGAGAAGAGAGATAAGAAGGAGCAAATCGGAGGAAGAGAAGAGGCGGCTCCGGGCGGAAAGTGAAAGAATCAAAGCCGAAGCGGCTCGAACTGCAGCGGCTCTGGCAGCGGCGAGAAAAGAGAGGCGAAAGAATAAGCCTCTTGCTGTGAAGATAAATAAATTCCTCAGCTTCTGTGATGAGAAAAGGCGGCCTCTTATGATAGGGGCATCAGTGGTTCTTGTCTTCGCAGTAGGAACTGCGGCGGTCTTTAACTACTTCACCGCATACGAATATTCATATAGCGGAAATGCTCTGGGGTATGTCAAGAGCAAGGACGATGTTCTTCAGATCACAGGAATGGTGCAGGGTGCTCTTTCGGAGGAGAAGAATGCGGATGTTGTGATCGATGCCCGTGAGGACATTAACTTCAACAGGGTGAGCACCTTTAACAAAGACCTTCTGATCGACTCTTCGGATGATGTGTTGAGGAGACTGACCTATCTGAACGAAATAAATGTTAAGGCCTATGGAATATTCCTGGACGGCAGGAAGATCGGAGCGGTAAAGGATAAGGATGCCGCGGCAAAGGTCTTCGAGGAGATACAGGACAGGTATGCCGGCAATGCCGAAGGCACCGAGATCAAGGAAGCAGTTATAATAGAGAAGGTGGATACGAGAAAAAGCAACACACCTCTCGGAGAAGTGCTGAGTGAAGAGCAGATGGTGAACAGGCTTTGTACGGACAGCCTTAAGGAAACGGTAGTGACAGTCAAGAGAGGTCAGACCCTCGATGAGATCGCGAAACTCCACAGCGTCAGCAAGGAGAAAATCATAAAAGACAACCCGCAAATCGATCCGGATAAGCCGGCGGTGGGCAGCACTCTCGTTCTGTACGAGACAGCACCGCTTATGACGGTACAGATCATAGAGGAGAGAACCTATGTCGAAAAAACACCGTATAAGACCATAAAGAAAAAGGACAAGGATCTGTACGAAGGATATACGGAGGTTGACCAGAAGGGGCATAAGGGCATAAGCAAGGTGAAGGACAGGACGGTTTCGGTTAACGGCAAGGTTGTTGAGACCGAAGTCCTCAAAAGCAGCGTCAAGAAGGAACCCGTCGAGAAAATAATAAGAGTGGGAACTAAGAAGAGACCGCCGACAGTCGGCTCAGGCACATATATCTGGCCGGCAAATGAGGGGTCATTCAGAGTAACTTCGGAATTCAAGTGGCGCTGGGGAAGACAGCATCAGGGAATAGATATGGGCTGTGCGACAGGCAATGATGTTCTGGCATCAGACGGAGGCACGGTCGTTCACGCCGGATGGATGGGCGGTTACGGAAACCTGGTGATAATCGACCATCAGAACGGGATGAAAACCTACTATGCCCACAACAGCAGTCTGCTTGTCCGCGTCGGGGACAAGGTATTCCAGGGACAGCACATTGCAGAAGCGGGCAATACGGGAAGGAGCTTCGGATCGCATATACATTTCGGTGTAATGGATCACGGAACCTTCAAAAATCCAAGGAACTATTTACCATAATGGCAAGAAAGAAACGGAGAAGCAGACAATTCAAGAAAACCAGCCGCGTCATCGACATGGAAGAGGCGAGGCTGCAAAGGCAAAAGCGGCGGCAGGCTGCACGGGAAGAAGAGGAACGGGAGAAAACCGCAAGCGACGAGAGAAGGCTTCGCAGGAAACGGGCTCTCAGGAAGAGGCAGAGCCGCAGACGGCTCCTGATAGCAGCGGTCATCACAGTCCTGCTGATCCTGATCGTCGTTTCCGTTGTCAATATCGTCATGCTCAAGAAGGAGCAGCGGGAAGTCAAGGACAAGCAGGAGCAGCTGAAATCCCGACAGGAACAGATGAAAGAAGACCTTAAGGATATCAGTGAAGATAAGAACATAGAAGACAAGGCACGAGAGAAGCTAAAGCTTGTCAAGCCGGGAGAAACCATATACATTCCTGATGAAGATTAAAGAGACGATCATAGTAGAAGGCAGAGATGACACTGCCGCAATCAAGAGAAGCGTTGACGCACTCACCATAGAGACTCACGGATACGGCATACGGGAGGCAACATGGGAACTTATCGCCAATGCCGGCAAAACCACGGGGATAATAGTATTTACAGATCCCGACCACGCGGGAGAGCAGATAAGAAGGAAAATCCTTGAGCGATTTCCCCGGGCTAAAGAAGCTTTTCTGGAAAAGACAGAAGCGGAAAAGAACGGAGACATCGGCATAGAAAACGCCGACCCGGAAAGCATCAGGCGGGCTCTTGAGAAAGCCCGGGCGGCAGAGGCTCCGGAAGGAGAGCTGTATTCCCGGGAGGACATGTTCAGATGGGGTCTGACGGGAAAAAAAGACTCTGCGAAGAGGAGAACAGAACTGGGGAAAATTCTCGGGGTGGGTTTTGCCAACAGCAAGACCTTTCTCTGGAGGCTTAACAGCTTCGGGATAACAAGAGAGGAAATGGAGAAGGCACTACAGGAAATACAATGGATTTAACTTCACCGTCTACAATCAAAGAGCTTAGAGACAGACACAATTTCCGCTTATCCGGAAGTCTGGGGCAGAATTTTATCGCGGACAGAAATGTCCCGGAGCGGATAATAGAGGGAGCAGACATCGGAGAAGAGGATCTCGTCATCGAGATAGGACCGGGAATAGGTGCACTCACAGCGGCGGCGGCGGAAATTGCCGCCAGGGTCATTGCTATCGAAATAGATGAGCGGCTCATTCCGGTGCTCAGGGAAACCCTGTGCTCCTTTGACAATGTGGAGGTGGTGAACAGAGATGTTCTGAAAACGGATATAGGGGAGATTATTTCCGGAGAAAGGGAGAAGAAGAGCTTCAGCGGAGCAGTTCGCATAATCGGAAATCTTCCTTACTATATTACGACTCCCATAATAATGAAGCTGCTGGAGGATGATATTGATGCCGACAGCATAACGGTAATGACGCAGAAGGAAGTGGCGGACAGGATACGCTCAGGACCGGGCAGCAAAACATACGGAGCCATATCCGTGGCAGTGCAGTATTACTGCGATGTCGAAAAGGTGCTGTCAGTACCGAAGGAGGTGTTCGTGCCGAGACCTAAGGTGGACTCAACGGTGCTGACACTGCGGCCCGTAAGGGGCAAAAGGCTGCAGCTTGCGGATGAGAAGACTTTTTTCTCATGTGTAAGGGCTGCCTTTGCGCAGAGAAGAAAGACTCTTCTCAATTCCCTGTCAGCGGCAGGAGGAATGGGAAAGGATGAAGTACGAAGAATTTTAGAGAAGACGGGGATAGATCCGGGCAGAAGAGCCGAGACTCTCAGCATCGAAGAGTTCGGACTACTGGCTAACGAGGTTGCAGATGGAAAAGCTGAAACAAAAAATGAAAGAAAATAACAACAGCCACATTCCGGTGCTGTTTGCTGCGGCGGTGGTGATAGATCTTATAATCGAGTCGCTGGGAAGACTCTCGCCTGTTCAGGCGCTGATGTTCATGTTCCAGCACCCGATGGTGTTCTTCTGCAACACCATGCTTATCATGGCGACTATTTCCCTGTCGCTGCTCTTCAGAAGAAGGATATTCGCAGCATGCATGTTTTCATTCATATGGCTGGCGATAGGCATAACAAACGGAGTAATACTCATAAACAGGATGACGCCTTTTAATGTTAAGGATCTGGCTACGCTCAGCGAGGCTCAGTCCATAATGACAAACTACTTTTCGGTAAAAAGCCTGATAATGATAGGCACGGGAGCGGCGGTATTTCTATTGGCTATTATCCTCCTCTTCAGAAAGACACCGAAGCTGGCGGGTAAGGTGAACTACAGGAGGTCGGTCATCACCATAGTTCTGATAACAGGAATTGCCCTCGGCTCCATCACAGGCGGTATGAAGCTGGGAGTGCTGGATACCTTTTTCCCGAACCTGGCCTATGCGTACAGGGATAATGGCGTCGCCTACTCCTTCATGATCACCTGGGTCAAAACAGGGATAAGCAAACCGTCGGGATATTCTGCCGAAATGATGGAGGATATCTTCAGCGGAGGAGAGCTGGGCGGCGATAACATATACACGCCGGGAAAGGATGACGATAAAGATGTCAGGAATAAGCCGAACATCATCTTCGTTCAGCTGGAATCCTTCGTCGACCCTACTATAGTCAAGGACATCGAATATTCCAAGGACCCTATACCGAACTTCAGGAAAATGCTGAAGAGCTGCTCTTCGGGATACCTGACAGTTCCCGCAGTTGGAGCGGGGACCGCTAATGTCGAATTTGAAGCGATGACGGGGATCAGTGCCAGATTTTTCGGACCGGGTGAATATCCCTACAAGGGGATACTTACCGAAGAGACCTGCGAGAGCGTTCCTTACGACCTGAAGCAGATAGGCTATTCCGCTCACGCTATTCACAACCACAGGGGAGCATTTTACAACAGGAATACGGTATTTAAGAATCTGGGCTTCGATACCTTTACCTGTCTGGAGTATATGAACAATGTTGTGAAGACTCCGAAGAACTGGGCGAAGGATGCGCTTCTGACGGAGAACATCATCGATGCCCTCGACAGCACGGAGGGACCTGACTACATATATACGATTTCCGTACAGGGACATGGCAAGTATCCGTCGGAAGAGGTTCTCACAGATCCGGCAATACGAGTCACCAAGGCTCCCGACGAGGAGAAGAAATGGGGATACGAATACTATGCCAACCAGGTTTACGAAATGGACATCTTTGTCAAGGAGCTGACGGAGGCTCTTGAAAACTACGGTGAAGATGTGGTGCTGGTGTTTTACGGCGACCATCTGCCCGCACTGGACATGACGGAGGAGGAGCTCAAGACAGGTGATCTGTACAAGACACAGTATGTTGTCTGGAGCAACTTCGGGATGCAAAAGCAGGACGAGGATGTTGCCACCTACGAGATCTCGGCGCATATGTTCAAGAGGCTGGGGATATCTGCGGGAATGATGACCAAGTACCACCAGAATTACGAAGGCAAAGACAATTACAAGGAGAATCTGGAAGCTCTTTCATATGACATGCTGTACGGCAAGCAGTATATATACGGAGGAAAAAACCCTTACAAGCCTACGGATATGAAGATGGGCGTCAAGGAGATCAAAATAGAAAAGATAGTCAAGATAGGTGAGAATTACTATATCAAGGGAGAGAACTTCACGGAATACAGCAAGATCTCTCTGGACGGCAAGGTGCTGAAGACAGTATATCTGGGGCCTACGATACTGGCGCTCAACGAGGAAGTCGATTCGAAGGATGTATCGAAGATGAAGGTGAGCCAGGTGGAAAAGAACAAGGAAATACTCAGTACGACTGAATAAAGGAAAAAGGAATGGCAAAGAATATTAAAGTTCCGAAGCTGGAAACCGAAAGGCTGATACTGCGCCAGTGGTCACGAAAGGATGCCGCGGCACTCTTCGATTATGCAAGGGATCCCGATGTAGGACCCAATGCGGGGTGGAAGCCCCACGCCGATATAGCCGAATCGCGACTCATCATCAGAGAACTGTTCAGGAAAAACATGACCTGGGCCATAGAGGAGAAGGCGGGCGGTGCGGTTATCGGGAGCATAGGTCTGGAGCCGGACAAGTACCGACCCGAAATCGAGAGCAGGGAAATGGGCTACTCTCTCGCCAAAAGCAGGTGGAAGAGAGGGTACATGACCGAAGCGGCAGAGAGAGTGATAAGATACGCCTTTGACGAGCTGAACCTGACGGTGCTGATGATAAGGACCGGAGAAGCGAATCTCAGAAGCCGCAGGGTCATAGAAAAGTGCGGCTTCACCTATGAAGGAACTCTCAGGAGAGCATACAGGCTGTACGACGGTGCTCTCCGGGAGGTGAGATGCTATTCCATGCTCAGAGAGGAATATGATAAGCTGCGGTGAATATAACAGGGGAAGGGAGCTTTGGCTTGCCGGCTTTGGTTCGCCGCCAGCTTTTTCTTGATAGCCCCATGAAAATATGGTAACATTGTAAAGCGTATGAAAAAATACATGGAAGAGGCTCTAAGAGAGGCCAGAATTGCTGCAGGCGAAGGGGAGGTTCCCGTGGGCGCCGTGATCGTGCGTGAAGGGCAGATCCTTGCCGGAGCTCACAATCTCGTTGAAATGCGGAAGGATCCCACCGCACATGCAGAAATTCTGGCAATACAGAGAGCAGCGGCAACGCTGGGAGGTTGGAGACTGCCGGGCTGTCATATGTATGTGACAGTAGAACCTTGCAGTATGTGTGCCGGTGCAATCGTGTGGGCCAGAATAGAGAAGCTGTATATAGGGACGATGGATCCGAAGGCGGGAGCCTGCGGCAGCGTGTTCAACATTGTCCAGGAAGAGAAGCTCAACCACTATGTGGAGATAGAGACAGGTCTTTTGCAGGAGGAATGCTCCGCAGAAATGAAGACCTTCTTCAAAAGAATAAGAGACGGTAAATTGGAGGAAAATCGGTAATGAAAAGAATTGGTGCGATTGTTTGCGTAATGATGATGGCGGCATCGATGTTTGCACCTGCTTGTATGGCAGCAGAAAGAGAGGGAGCAGACGCATTGGACAAGGCAGGCTTCACGATCCTGGAGTCTTCACCGGAGGACGGTTCGGAAGGTGTTGCTGTGGACAACCTTTCGGTTAAGATAACCTTCAGCAAGGATATGAAGCCAAAGAACAAGAAGATAAGAAAAGAGAATGCGAAGCAATTCAAACTGAAGGATTCCGATGGACACGGCGTTCCTCTTAAGGTGTATTACAGCGACGAAGAGGAGGGTCTCATCCTGATAGCGGCAGACACATTCAGTGCCAAAAACAAGAAAAAGAAGATAAAGGGCGACGAGCAGTATGTTCTTTATATAGGAAAGAATCTAAGAGCTTCCGACGGAACCGTACTGGGCGAACAGCAGACGATTTCCATGAAGACCCTGAATCAGGGCAGATCCACAGCCATATATATGGTTCTCATGCTCCTCATGGTGGGAGGAATGATATTCTTCACTGTCAGAGGCGCCAGGAAGGACGAGAAGAAGAAGAAAGAAGAACGGGAATTCAAGGAAGGGGTGAACCCTTACAAGGAGGCCAAGAAATCGGGCAAATCCGTCGAAGAGGTGGTAGCCAAGGAGGCCAAGAAGAAGCAGAAAAAGGAAGAAGCTATCCGCAGACAGCAGGAGGCTGAAGCGGCAATCGAAGAGGAGATCCTGGAGAAGATAAGAAAAGAGTCAAACAAGAGAGTATCCGCCCCGAAGGCGATTTCCACAGCGGGAAGCAAGTACAGGATCAAGGTCGTGACAGATGCAGGCAATAAGGTTGAAGAGCCTGCACAGGCAGCAGCAAAGAGCAGCAAGGGAACCACCAGACCGAAGAATCAGAAGGGCAAAAACAGGAACAGGAAAAAGGGCGGAAAAAAATAGCTGGATGACGGATAAACAAGGCGGCAAAGGGAAAGTGCTCTTTTGCCGTCTTTTGCTTACTCTCTGCCGAAGGTGAAAAAGTATGAAAGACATGAAAGAAATCCAACTGAGAGCCTATGCCAAGATAAATCTCAGCCTCGATGTGAAGGGGGTGAGGGAGGACGGCATGCATATTGTCGAGATGGTGATGCAGCAGATCCTCCTCTGTGATGATGTGTCTCTGAAATGGGAGCCGTCGGAGGAGGCGGAGGGGCTTGAAATCTCTCTGAAGACCAACAGACGCTATCTGCCCACAGACGAGAGGAACCTGGCATACAAGGCAGCTCTTATGATGAATGAAAGATACGGACCGAAAAAGGGCAGGCTCAATATATACATCAGGAAGCGTATACCCGTTGCCGCCGGCCTTGCCGGAGGAAGCAGTAACGGCGCTGCGGTTCTTCACGGGTTAAATTTACTGTGGGGGGCAGGGCTCGATGTTGCAGGTCTCTGCCGGATAGGAGGAGAAATGGGATCTGATGTTCCCTTCTGTATTATGGGACAGGCGGCGGAAAACAGCAGCCTGAAGGAAGCCTTCGCGACAGACCCGCTGGCGGCTCACTGTGCGCTGGCGACGGGAACGGGAACCGAACTGAAGCCGCTAAAGGGGCTGTGCAGTCACCTGGTGCTCTCGAAACCGGCAGTAAGTGTCTCCACGGCGAAGGTGTACAGGGGCATAGACGGGGTGGACATTCCCGAAAGACCCGATAACCGGGCGATGCTCGCCGCTCTGAACACAAATGACCTGACCCAAATTGAAAAAAACATGGTCAATGTACTTGAAAACTATACATTAAAGGAGTATTCTAATATTGTGTATACAAAGAACAAGATGCGGGAGCTGTGTGCGCCGCGGGCGGTTCTGATGAGCGGAAGCGGCCCCACGATCTTCGGTCTTGTGGGCAGCATCGGCGAGTCGAAGCGTATATGCGAAATAATGAAAAAATACAACAGAGAAAGCTTTTGGACGAGGACAACATGTTAAATTTTGATATCCAGAACCATAAGCCACTTAGAGAGATGGTTTATGAGGAACTGAAAAAGCAGATACTTACAGGAGCGATCATCCCGGGAACAAGGATGATGGAGGTCGAACTGGCGGAGGAAATGGGAGTGAGCAGAACTCCCATCAGAGAGGCCATCAGGAAGCTGGAGAAGGAGGGTCTTGTCACCATCGAACCGAGAAGAGGTGCGTATGCGTCCATGATTTCAACCGAGGATATGGTTGAAATTCTGGAGGTTCGCCAGGATCTGGAAGGGCTGGCGGCGTTTTTCGCGGCAGAGAGAATGCAGCCCGCACAGATGGAAGAGCTCAAGACCATTTCGGCAAGCTACAATGATGCCGTGACCCGGGGCAGCATGGAGGACATGATAAAGTACGATACCCGATTCCACAGGATCATCGTCGATTCATGCCACAACAAGATTCTGGTTCAGATGATAGAGCAGCTTCAGGAGCTGGTTCTCAGATTCAGATATATCTACTACGACAATTTCAAGAGAGCCGAGAATATGCCCGAAGAGCACGACGAAATCCTCAGAGCCATTCAGAGCAAGGATAAAGACCGTGCCAGAGAAGCAGCGGATGTTCACATCAACAGACTGAAGACCATGGTAATAGAGGAAGGCGTACAGCAGAAACATGTATAAGAAGTATTCCGGGCTGCAGAACGGCAGCGACATAAGAGGTGTATCATTAACAGGGGTTCCGGGAGAGCCCCTTTCTTTACGAGAGGACGAGGCAAGGGAAATAGCCATAGGATTCCTTATATGGCTCTCCGCGAAGCTGGGGAAAAAACCGGAAGAGCTGGTGCTGGCCATAGGAAGGGATCCCAGAACATCAGGTCCGAGGCTTCTGGATGGACTTATGGACGGATTCGGACTCTACGGATGCAGGGTCTACGACTTCGGGCTGGCCAGCACTCCCGCCATGTTCATGGCGACGGTATTTCCCGAATTCAGATGTGACGGAACGGTTATGATCACCGCCAGCCACCTGCCATACAACAGGAACGGCTTCAAATTTTTCACGGGCGAAGGGGGACTTGACAAGAAAGATATTGCCGAGATTCTCCGCTATGCGGCCGACAAGGAGCTGCAGATTGAGAAGATAGGAAAGCCCCCGATGGAGGGGAAGCAGGTTCACAGGCTGGGGAAACTGGTCTTCGAGACGGAGCCGGCTGATGTGATGACCCCCTACTGCGAACATCTGAAGAAGCTGATAGTAGAGGGAGCAGGAATGGGGGAAAGACCCCTTGAAGGCATGAAGATAACGGTGGATGCCGGAAACGGCGGCGGAGGCTTCTTCGCCACGAGAGTACTGAAGCCTCTGGGAGCGGATATCAGCTCAAGCCAGTTTCTGGAGCCCGACGGGATGTTCGAGAACCATGCCCCTAACCCGGAGGACAGAGAAGCCATGAACTCTATATCCCTGAAGGTCATAGGCAGCGGGGCAGATCTGGGCCTTATCTTCGATACGGATGTGGACAGATCCGCAGCGGTGGATTCCAGAGGCAGAGAGATAGCCCGCAATGGGATCGTTGCCATGGCAGCCGCTCTGGTTGCCGAGGAGCATCCGGGAACCACGGTGGTAACCGACAGCATAACCAGCAGACAGCTTACGGACTTCCTTGAAAATAAGCTGGGACTCAGGCATCTGCGGTACAAGCGAGGTTACAGGAATGTGATAAACAAGGCTATAGAGCTTAACGAAGAAGGAAGGGACTGCCAGCTTGCAATCGAGACTTCAGGACACGCCGCGCTAAAGGAAAATTATTTCCTCGATGACGGTGCCTATCTGGCGACCAGGATAGTTATCAAGGCGGCGAAGCTCTTCGCCGAGGGCGGGAAGATAGACAGCGTAATACGGGAGCTTGAGGAACCTGCCGACGAGAAAGAGATAAGGATCCCCATAAACTGTGAAGATTTCGGTGCCTATGGAGATAAAATCCTGAAGGAGCTGGAGGCTTATGCAAAGGCAAGCGAAGGCATGTCTCTGGAGGAACCTAACTATGAAGGTGTGCGTATCAATTTCTCCGGAGAGGCAGAGGGCTGGTGCCTGTTGAGAAAATCTCTTCATGACCCCCTCCTGCCGATGAACATCGCATCGGACAGAAAAGGCGGATGTGAAGCGATTCGAAAGAGGATGATGGACTTCCTGAAGCGGTACGAGGAGCTTGGAAATGCTTGATAATAAATTAAAGAAACTGGAAGAGATAATCAAAGGCTACGGGCAGATGCTCGTAGCCCTTTCAGGCGGTGTGGACAGCAGCTTCCTGATTGCCTTTGCACATAAGGTATACAGCGAAGAGGGAAGGCCGGATGCGATTGCTGCACTGACGGCGGCGGGACCCCAGTTTGCGGAGGATGAACAGCGCCGGGCGGCGGCGCTGTGCGACAGGCTGGGCATCGCCCATAAGAGCGTGGATGTCAGCCATATTACGGGGATGTTAAAGAGGAATCCCGTGGACAGGTGCTACCATTGCAAGAGAGAGATTTTCGGGATGTTAAGGGAGAGAGCCGATATGGCGGGAAGCATTCTCTGCGACGGAACAAATCTGGATGATATGGCAGACTACAGACCGGGCAGTCGGGCGGCGGAGGAACTGGGCGTAGCCAGTCCGCTGCGAGAAGCGGGTCTGACCAAGGAGGACATTCGCCGGGGACTGAGAACCTTTGAAGACAGCGCAGTAAGGGAGCTGGCAGATATGCCTGCCCTGGCCTGTCTTGCCACCAGAATACCCTACGGGGAAATCATCACCGAGGAGAAACTCCGGGCCATAGAGGACGCGGAACTTTTCCTGAAGAGCAGAGGGTTGAGGCAGGTGAGAGTACGCTGCCATGAAATTGCCGGCAGACTCAGCGGGAATGAAAGCAGATTTATGGCAAGAATAGAACTTCTGCCGGAAGAGATGGCGAAAATGCTGAAGTTCAGGGCAGAGGCAGAGGAGAAGCTTCGCAGTCTCGGCTTCCGGTTCGTAACGATGGATCTGAGCGGATACGAGAGAGGGAAGATGAATTCTCTGATAGAGAGCACAGAGAAACCGGATCGCATCAAGGTGAGGGAAACTGTTGTGAGGGGAAACGCCGCCAATATGGAGGGCGGAGATATTATGGAGGAGATAGATCGCTTTCTCAAGGAGATCCGGGAGCAGAAATACAGCTTCGGCGACTTCGTGAGCATAATTGAGAGGCTGAGACAGCCCGACGGCTGCCCCTGGGACAGGGAGCAGACTCATCTCAGTCTGAAGAAGCACCTGGTGGAAGAAGCCAATGAGGCTCTGGAGGCGATCGATGAAGGGGATCGGAGGCATCTGTGCGAGGAGCTGGGGGATGTGCTTCTCCAGATAGTTCTGCACTCGCAGATCGCGGCGGAGAATGGAGATTTTACTATAGATGATGTGGTACAATGCGCCAGCGAGAAGATGATAAGAAGACATCCTCATGTGTTCGGAAACATCGATGTATCAGGAGTTGATGAAGGGCTGGATCTGTGGGAGGAAATAAAGAAGAGAGAAAAGACAAAAGCCGGAGGATAATAAGCAGGAAGCAGAGAAGCAAAATGCTCAAAATATGTTTAACTCTTGAGCAAAACCCCAAAATACCTTATAATAGTGGGGTCAAGAGAGATAGAAGTGCTGTTAAGCACGCTATCAAGGAGATGACACCACCCCTGTAGTCTTTGGTGGAGATCTCCTTGTATTTATTGTAGATTTGTTATACGGACGATGTCCCCTGTGTAAACATCTATCCGTAAGGGAAGGTAGGAAAGCAATGAAAATGAAGCGATTGCTTGTATTTGTACTCAGCTTGGTCATCACGCTGACCATGATGCCTTTGCCCGCAAGGACTGCGCATGCCGCTGGCAGCAGCGCAGGCGTGAAGGCAGGAACAGATACTATGAGAGTTTTTCATCTTGACTGCGGCAGAAAGTACTTCAGTCAGCAGCAGATAAAAAATCTCATCGACAAATTAGCCGAGAACGGCTACAACTATATGGAACTGGCAGTAGGCAATGATGGTTTGCGGTTTCTGCTTGACGATATGTCGCTGGAATATACAGTCAGCGGAAGTACGGCGGGTGCGGCCGGCAGCGTGACGCGTAGTTACAATAGCGATAGTGTAACTGCTGCCATCGAGGCAGGGAACAGGGCTTATACTGCGGACAGCTCCGGCGAATTGAACCGGGCTGAGATGGACGGAATAATCAGCTACGCCAAGGCAAAAGGTGTTTCCATCATCCCGCTGGTAAACAGCCCGGGACATATGAACGCTATGCTCTCGGCGGCAAAGGAACTGACGGGAAATTCAAACCTGGCATATAAGGGTTCTAAGACCACCATTGATGTGTCCAATGCGGAGGCGGTGGCATTCACTCAGGCACTTCTTCAGAAGTATATCGATTACTTCGCAGGCAAAGGCTGCACATACTTCAACATAGGTGCGGATGAATATGCCAATGACAAATACACCGGCGGCGGCATGGGCTTCGGGCAGCTTGTGAACTCAGGCAAATACGGTAAATATATAGAGTATATCAATACCGTATCTGAAAAGATAAAAGACAAGGGCATGACTCCTGTAGCATTTAATGACGGCATTTGCTATGGAGAGCAGGAGCCAGTTCCGATCGACAAGAATATTATCGTAAGTTACTGGTCTAACGGCTGGTCCGGATACAATGTGGCATCAGCAAGCGCTCTTGCAGCTAAAGGCTTCAAGATACTCAATACCAACGGAGACTGGTATTATGTACTTAAAAGCGGAACCAACAGCATCGATAAGGTAATTGAAAATATCAACAAGACTCCATGGACCGATGTCATGGGCTCCACCGTTGCCGGCAGCAGTCTTGTGGGAGCAATGGTCTGCCTGTGGTGCGACGACCCGGGATATGCGTATGATGAAGCCAAAGCTATCAGACAGATTGAAGCATTTGCTGCGAGGAACGATGACATTTTCACGAAGGCGGTAGAGCCTGCGGCAGATGGCATTAAAGTGGAGTTCTGGTGTACAAACGAGAAGGTGACAGGCGCAGGTGAAGGCGAAGGCGCAGGAAAGACGGAAATGAATGTGCCGTTTGACAATGATAATCTCAACAAACCTGTGTACTTGACAAGCTTTGTTCCCCTGACGGGAACGGATACCGAAAATCGAGGCTTTGCTTACTGGAAAACAGTAGTATTGCCGGAAGGAGAGCACCAGACAGCGGAGAACGGAAATGATAAAACCAATTCCGGAACAGTGACAGCAGCCCTCATGTATGACGGTACGGACTTCTGGTATTATCCTAAAGAAAATACGAATGAGGCGGTAAAAATCCGGGAGACCGATCAGATTGTTTCCTACTACCAGCAGATATTTGTGAGGCTTGACAGCAAACATGGGGCGATCACAGGCGCAGACTGGGGCAATGAGGAATATATCCATTGGGCACCGAACTCGGTCAAATACACCATCGTTGAAGTGGATGGCAGCGGCAACGAAAGCGGCAGAAACAGTAAAACTATGTATTACGGGGGAGCACCCGGAGAGATAGCGGATATCAATGCACCTGTAGCGGAGGGTTATGAGGTTTATAAGCTGACCGTGAAAAAAGGAAGCGAGGAAAACACCTATGGAGAGGGCGGGAGCGGGTCGCTTCCGGAAGACCTGACCCTTGACAGAGGTTCCAACTACGAGGTTACTTATTATATCCGACCGGTTCAGAACCTCACCGTCACCTACGAGTGGCTGGGTGCACCTGACGGGGAGAAACTGCCGGAGGATAAAAACGGCTACGCAAACGGCGATCAGGTTACTGTAGATACTAAGTATCAGAACGGTCATGAAGTGACGAAGGGTATGGATGTATACACCTTCCACGGATGGTATGACAATATTGGATATACCGGACAGCCGGTAACGGAATTTACAATAACGAAACCCACAAAGCTGTACGCTTACTGGACAAAGACTGACTCGAGAATCCTCGAAATAAAAGCTGCAAGCGACGAAAAAGTCTACGACGGAAAGCCACTGACCAAAAATGAATATACGGTGTATTATGCAGGCAATAAGCTTACTCCGGGAGAAGACGGCTACTACACCGTAAACGGCATCGCATTCAAACCGGACAATGTAGAGGTAACAGGCTCACAGAAGGATGCGGGGACATCAGACAACAATATAAAAGGTAAAATCAGTTACAAGAGCACCGGTGCGACATTTAAGAATGTTAAATGGACGCCGGGCACCTTGAAGGTAACGAAGCGCAGTGTAACACTCACTTCAGGAAGCGATACTAAGCCGTACGACGGCAAGCCGCTCACGAAGGATGAAGTCAAAGCGACAGGTGACGGCTGGGCAGAAGGCGAAGGAGCAAGCTATAACTGCACAGGCA
>JAUMVV010000001.1:0-2782 GCA_030529985.1 Bacillota bacterium | reverse complement strand
AGATGCCGGAGAATACACAGTGAATGTAACAGGCACGGCAAAAGTTACGGATGCTGAGGGCAATGATGTAACAGCTCAGTTTGCAGTTACCAACAAGCCGGGTAAACTGACCATATCTAAGCGCAGTGTAATACTCACTTCAGGAAGCGATACTAAGCAGTACGACGGCAAGCCGCTCACGAAGCATGAAGTCGAAGTAACGGGCGACGGCTTCGTAAATGGTCAGGGAGCGGACTACAGCTATACAGGCAGCCAAAAACTGGTGGGTAAGAGTGACAACTACTTTACCTACGAACTGAAGGAAGGAACTGATGCGAATAATTACAGCATAGAAACGGCTTACGGGGCTCTGGAAGTCACGATTCGTGATAAAAAGTATGAAATTAAGGTAGAAGCCAACAGCGGAACATATAAGTACGATGGTGAAGAAAAAACTGTGAAAGGTTTCAAAACATTAGATTTCGTGGTAGAGGATAACGAGTATACCGTTTCGGGAATAGAGGCTTTTGCAAGCAGAAAGAATGTAGGAACAACAGCTGTTAAGATAAAGGGTGCTCCTGTTGTCAAGGATGCCGATGGAGAAAATGTAACGGATCAGTTTAGTGTGATTTTGGTAGAGGGAACTCTCACTATTGAGCCGAGAACCGTTGACATCACCTCCGGTTCGGCAACCAAGCCATATGACGGAAAACCTCTCACAAAGCATGAATCAACTACAGGCGGCGATGGCTTCGCACCGAATGAAGGTGTTGACATCGAATACACCGGAACTCAGACCAAGGTGGGTACGAGCGATAATACCTTCAAGTACAGCTTCAAAGAAGGTACATTGGAGGGGAATTACATTATCAAGCCTGCATACGGCACGCTGACAGTAACTGCTGCCGGCGGCGGTAACGGCAACGGTGATGGTGATAAGGATGGAGACAAGAATGCTAAGACAGGCGATTCAACGCCTCTTATGGCACTGCTGATGCTGATGTCTATGGCAGCAATTGGAGGTGTGAGCACTCTCCTCGGCGGAGGCAGAAGGAAGAACAGCAAGCAATAACAAAAGCATTATAGAAGAAGGAGTTGACACCGGCTCCCGGCAGACTCCGTAAAAAACCACTACCAAAAGGGAGGTCTTTGTGCTATAATAACGCCGTAGTGGTAAGGGTTTCAGGAAGCGAAAGACTCATTTGTCTGTTGCAATGCCGTTCCACGATAGGAGAGATGGTTAACAGATAATTCTCATGCGAAAATCTGAAAACTACTAATACAAATGGAGGAAGAGAGAATGAACAAAACAGAATTGATCGAAGCTGTAGCAAACAGCACAGAACTGTCAAAGAAGGATGCGGGCAATGCAGTTGCAGCAGTATTTGATGAAATGACCAAAGCTCTGAAGGCCGGCGATAAGGTTCAGATGATCGGATTTGGTACTTTCGAAGTAAGAAAGAGAGCTGCAAGAATAGCCAGAAACCCTCAGACCGGAGAGGAAATCGAAATCAAGGCAACACAGGTTCCTGCATTCAAAGCCGGAAAGGCGCTGAAGGACGCGGTAAAATAGTTAAAACCGGCGTTAACAGGATAAATACGCAAGAAACCGGAACCTCAGCATTTTAGTGATTGACGACAGGGTTGGCGGTATAGCGTTAATAGTGGTTTTGCATTAAAAAACTGCCATGGACAAACTGAAATTCAGTTTTCCGGGGCAGTTTTATTATACCGTGGCTGACCTAAAAGAGTTATCCTGAACCTAATTGAACAGTGACCTGAACCATTCGATTATCGTGTTGAAGAACCCTTTAGCTTTTTCAGGATCTACAACCTGCTTCAGATCCTCCAGAATTGAAGAGGACTGCTGTTTAAGGTTGTCCCAGTCAATGTCAAGACCCTGCAGATTTTGCAGCATACTTTTGATTTTCTGAATTGTGGAGTCAGAAAGCTCAATGCCGGCGTTTTCGGCAGCATCCCGGATGGACTCTTCCAGTTCACCGTCGGACATATTAGGATTATCGGCAAGGTCGTTTTTGACTTCGGCGATGATCTGCTCCGCAGCATTGGTATCGCCCAGCTCTTCTCCCAGCTCACCGGTCGTTGTTATTTCGTCAACGCTGCCCTCAATCACCTCGTCGCCAACGGTTTCGCCGGTCATCTTCTCGTAAGCCTTGATCGTGCCAACCAGAGCGGCCGTACCGGAGATTTCAAACGGCCCGGCAACAGTTACATCAGCACCGGAAAGCCCTGCCGTGGCAAGAGCATTCCTGTACATATCCTCTGTACAGTAGCCGATATTGTGAGTCGTAACATTGATATTGTTCCCGCCATTCTCCCTGATCAGCACCGAAGAAAGTGCTTTGGAGCCAATCTGATCGCTGCTCACATACTTGCTGAGATACCGGTGTTCCTCGCTATTGGTCACATAGAGGACATTGTAGTCATTGGTGTCTGCAACACCGAGAAGGCTGAGAACGGTTGACTTCTCATCAGCAGAGAGATCGGCACCGAGAGCGAGGTAGGAGTCCCCGTCTGCAGCAAAGGCAGTTCCTGTAGCCGATACGCTAAGAGCCATAATAAGTGCCAGAACGATGGCGAGCTTTTTATTCAAAAATTTTTTCATTTTCTTCTTCCCCCTAATCAACAAAAATAGCGGTCATTGCTTTTGAAATTTGACCTATACAATATTTATAACATAAAGAGGGCGGCCGGTGTGATAGAATAGTGATTATTCGATTAAAATCCATTAAGAATAAGGCTGCGTAAATTCCCGGAGGAGGTTCCGCAGCAGGCCAATCGT
>JAUMVV010000022.1 GCA_030529985.1 Bacillota bacterium | reverse complement strand
AATAAGGAGACTTTGGAGAAGTCAATAAAAAACTCCACAACAACTTGACACCGTCCAAGGTGATGTTTGCCTTTGCACTTTTAACGGTCATCTCGTATAATAAGTCTTATAGAAGCCTTGAGCGATCAGATGCACAGCGTATCGGAAAAATCATTCACATTGATGAAGACGAGTGTACCGGCCGGGAAAGGCTTGAGCAATGTGTTTTGGCACAGTGTGCCGGTAAGGAGGATATAGGCATGATGAAAAAAATGTGCATCTCAATACTTGTGGTTATGTTGGTGTGTGCGGCTTTTGCACTGAGTTCCTGCGGTACGGAAGAGGAGGAGCCGCAGCAGGAGCCTGAAACCACGACAGCAGCACCGGAGCAGAGCGAAGAGGGCTTGTACGAGGAAGTGATGGAAGGCAATATCCTTATCCAATATCCTGCCAGGTGGACAGCGGAAACCCGTGACGGTATGATATATATGAGCAGGGACGGTTCGGACAAACCGCCGTTTTTCTCTGTAGAGGAAATCGGGTTTGTGAAGGCGCCGGAGACTTTCATCAATAATCAGATGGAGGCTTTCAAGACGAAATGCGGCAATCAGATGGCTCAGCCGCCTGAACCTTCAACAATGGAGGTCTATGCGGGAATGGAGATAGACGGGTTTGTTGCCAGGTATTCGTCGGATGACGGCTCGGCAACGATAACGAGGTATGAATATCTTGAAATAGCAGATGATATCGCCTACCATTTTGTTTGTGAATATGTCAGCGATGCTTCAGGGAATCAGCACGAAGATGAAACGACATACTTTGAGTTCATGCATGCCATCCAAACCATGAAGCTGAGTGAGTAGAAAGGAAAATCAAAATGAAGAGGGGAAGGAAATTTTTCATGACGGCTTCGGCACTGGTGCTGGCCGCAAGTATGGTTGTATGCTTTTGTGCCTGCGGGGATAAGGAAGCGGCACAGGACGAGAAGGCAGATATGCCGAATCCGGTTCACGAGTGTGAAAACGCAGATGAAATCGTCAAGGCTACGGGGCTTGATATTGATGCACCGGAAGGCGCAGAGGATGTAGAATTTTCATACATTGAGGCAGGGGATGATGGCGCCGGACCGGTCGCACAGGTTCTGTTCACATTGGATGGACAGGAATATTGCTACCGCTGCAAGGCAACAGATGAGATCAGTCTCTGTGGAGGTGATGGAACCGAGGCATCGTCTGAGAAGTTGCATAAATCGCTTGAAGAGCAGACGAACATCGGCGCAGAGCTTGCGGGGATTTACTGTGACTGGGAGTCGGCCGGAACAGCAAAAGCAGGAAACAGAGAGGCTGTATTCGGAGTCAGCGAAGGCGAGGAGGGCTTCGTAGCGTGGCTTGACACGGCTCCGGGAATTTTGTACAGCCTGAGTGTCGATAAGAATGCCGACCGGCAGACGCTCCTGTCTGTAGCAGAGAAGTGTTTCGTGCCGATGCAGGAGGAAGCCCATGGAGAAGAGTAAAAAAAAAGGGGAGGGTATTGCGTTGGCGGCAACGAACGAAAACATTAATGTTTCTGTAATAATGCCGGTTTTTAATTCAGAAAGGTATCTGGAGCAGAGCCTGAATGATTTAATGCACCAATCATTGGAAGATATAGAGATAATATGTGTTGACGACGGATCAACTGACAGCTCTCCGGATATTCTCATGAGATACCGGGAGATCGACAAACGGATCAAAGTGCAAAGGCAGGAGAATCTGTTTGCGGGAACTGCAAGAAACAACGGGCTGAAAAGAGCAAAAGGTAAATATGTTATTTTCTTAGACAGCGATGATATCTTTCACAGGACAATGCTGGAAGAGTTGTATGACAAGGCGGAAAAGACAGGCTGCGAAATCTGTATTTGCGATGCGATCCCGGTGTCAGATGTCAGGAAGGCAGGCAAAAGGCATTATCTTAATGCCGGGATCATTCCCCGAAAAGAAGTTTTTTCATACAAGGATATTCCCGACAGCATTTTCCGGGTCACAACACCGGCTCCCTGGAACATGTTGTTCCGCAAAGATTTTATTGAGAACAACGGCATTGAATTTGAAAATACAATAAGAGGAAATGACCTTCGTTTTTTCGCCGAAACAATCGTTTCCGCCGAAAAAATATCCGTTGTGGATAAAATCCTCATGTATTATAGAGACGATGCCATCGGAAGTCTCCAGACTCAATACGGCTGTCATAGGATTACAGAACAAAATACACTTCACCAGATTAAAACATTCCTGCAGGAGAGAGGCAGATATGACGATGTTGAAAAAGCGTTCAAAAGGCTGGTTTTATCCAACAACGCCTTTATCCTGAAAAAAATCAAAAGCGAAGAAGAAGCGCGACAATATTATTCTGAAGTGTTGTGCAGCGAAACGCCGCTGATTTTGTATGACGGAAAGGATGAAGAGCTCTTAAACAATTTGGAATATCAAAGATTGTCCCGTATGAAAAAACTGGGTGAGGAGGCTTTTGTTGAGGAGCTTTTCAACGCGCCCCCACACAGAGAGCAGGTCGAAATAATTAAGCGATCCGGTGTTTCAAATCCTAAAATAACGATTATTATTCCTGCCTATAATGTCGAAAAATATATTGCAGAATCTGTAGACAGCGTTTTGGCTCAGACATACAGTGATTGGGAAATGGTGGCGGTCAACGATGCGTCTACGGACAATACACTTGATTTATTGAAGGAAATCACTGAAAATGACGAAAGAGTTACTATCGTAAATTGCCCGGAAAACAAGGGAGTGGGACATGCCAGAAATGTGGGGCTCGATATTGCGAAGGGAGAATTCGTTCAATTTCTTGACAGCGACGACTGGCTGCTGCCTGAAACCTTTGAAATACTGCTGAAGCAAATCGAGAAAGAACATGCGGATATGGTGCTGTTCGAGGGCGAGATCTTTTATGATGTCCCTGAAGACAGTGAATTGCATAACAGTAAAAAAGACTCTTTTTACCGGTGGAAGAATGAATATGTCAAACCTGTAAGCGGTTTGGATTTCTTTGCCCGAGCTGCAACCAATGGGGACTGGAGAGAAAGCGTCTGCTTGACACTCTTCAATGCGAAGGCAATTCGCAACATCAGATTTATTGAGGGAATAGTACACGAGGATGACATATTTTCCGTGAAGGCTATATTGAACGCGAAATGCATATGCGTAATTAAGGGAGGATTTTATCAGAGAAGGATAAGAGAAGACTCAATAATGACAAACAAAAGCAAGCTTCCAAGCGCTGAGGGGAGACTGCGAAACATTATTGAACTGAGGAAAATAGAAGGAGAATACCGCTGCGATAACAATGTGAAATCTCCGGAAATAATACGAGGAACAGAACGCCTTATCTCAAGAGAGATCCGCAGCTTCTTTAAGGCTTACAGCAGCTTGTCCAAAAAGGAAAAACAGTCTCTCACGCTCAGCGAGGGCGGCGCCCAGGTGATCTATAACGAGCTTAACAAGTATGTTAGCAGGACGAAAAGGGAAAGCAAAAAGGCTGTAGAGAGCAGCAAAACATACCGTTTTGGACGGATTTTTACCGGAATGCCGGCAAGCATTTTGAGAAAAATGCGAGGGAGGTCATAAACAGATGTCGGGTAGATCCAATAAAGGACGGCTGTCAATCAGCAAAAGAAAATATTAAAAAACAAAGACAGGACAAGCAGAAGGTTAAGGGATCAAATAGGATCCGGAGGAGAAGATTGATAGAGAAGGATAATACCGGAAAGGAATATCCGGTGGTACTTGCTACGGATGATAATTATGCCGGGTATGCCGGCGTTACTATCCGTTCGATAGTTGCCAACATAAACGATGCCAATAAATACAGGATCTGCGTTTTGCACTCCGGACTGTCGCGTAATAACATCAGGCGTATAGAGAAACAGAAGAGCAGAAACTGTATAGTTGAGTGCATAAATGTACAGGAAAAAATCAAAGGGTATGCGGAACTGTTCGCAGCAAAAGGGCGTTTTTCGGAGGCGACCTATTACAGGCTGATCATACCGGAGCTTTTCCCGTCGTGGGATACGGTTATTTATTTAGACTGTGATCTGGTCTGCAATGCGGATATTGCCGATATTGTTCCCGAAGATTTTTCACATGACCTGATTGCAGCGGTCAATCACCCTTATTTCAAAAAATATGAAGACAGAAAAATTTCGCTGGGGATGGATCCGCATAATTATATCAATGCAGGAGTACTGGTGATCAATAATAAGCTGTGGATAGAGGAAGGACTTCAGCAGAAGTGTCTCGAGCTATTAAAGGACATACCGAAGGACAAACTGATATATGCAGATCAGGATGTAATAAATATAGTTTGCCGCGGAAGGATCCATCAGTTAAGCCCGAAGTGGAATTACATGTGGCACTATGTAAACGGGTCGGAAGAGTGGCGCAGCAAATATGAGGATGTGATCCGGGAAGTAAATGACGATATTTATATAGTTCATTATGCATCTGACAAAAAACCCTGGAATACCGATAAACCGCTTGCAGAATACTGGTATAAATATGAAAACGAATTAAAAAAGAAAAATAAGACGGTCGCTGCTGTGGGGAAAGGTATAGCAGCAATGAAAGGTTTTTTTCAGAAACAGGACAAGCAAAGGAGACATCAGATGATAAGAAGAGCGGAGAAAAAAGATATGCAGCGGGTGAATGACCTCCTCAGGCAGGTTCTCACCGTGCATGCCGAAAAACGGCCGGATATATTTATTCCGGGAACGAAAAAGTATAGGGACGATGAGCTGGCGGCAATCTTTGCCGATGAGAATACCCCCGTGTTTGTCTTCACGGATGAAGATGATGTTACACAGGGTTATGCCTTCTGTGCTTTTGAAGAGACAAAGGACCGGAACAGCATGAGGGACATGAAAACATTGTATATAGACGATATATGCGTGGAAGAAGCCTGCCGCGGCCGGCACATCGCAACAGAGCTTTACCGGTATGTGAAGGAGTTTGCAAAGGCAGAAGGCTGCGACAGAATAACGCTGAATGTATGGGAGGTCAACCCGCCTGCCAGAGCCTTTTATGAAGCCATGGGTATGAAGCCGCTGAAAACGGTAATGGAGGCAAAGCTATAGAGGCCGAACGATTACAGGAGCCGGCAAAAGCGGTTTGCATAAAAAGACGGAATTTGACATTATTAGAAATGCGAAGCACATACCGATGAGGGGGAAGGAGTGCAGAATGAGTTTGTTCGGTTTGTCTAAGGGCAAGAGCATGTTAGAGGAAGTGAAGGAATGTCTTGATTCGCCGGACGGCGTGCTTCTGGATGTAAGATCGCCGGAAGAGTACAGTAACGGACACATTCCGGGGAGCATTAATATCCCGGTAAACAGCATCCATGAAGCAGGGGAGATAATCAAGGGCAAGGATGCGCCGGTTTGCGTGTACTGTCTGAGCGGAATCAGGGCGGCAAGCGCTGCTGCCGTGCTCAGAGGAGAGGGATACACGAAGGTAAAAAATCTTGGCGGGATAAAAAAATATCACGGCAGGATCGAGAGATAGACAGAGGACACAACTATGACACCGGAACTGCTGAAAAAGCATTTACAGGAAAGAGCGGAACAGAAGGTGGCCGAATTTCAGAACAGGGAGGATATAGTCTGCAAATTCGACAAGCCCATTCTGGCATATATTGACGCAGAGAATGTACTTTTCGATGCTTTGTTTGCCAGAGGGCTGAACGATCACCCTAAGAAAATATACAGACCGGGCAAGTGCATCGTTCTTCACTATACGCCCTATGCGGAAGAGATTGTCCGGCGTAACGAGGACTCATTCCTTCCCACAGAGGAGTGGATAAGGGCATATATGGAATCCCTGTGGCTCGCCATGGAACTGAACAGGACAATTGTGGAGACGCTGTCCGGACAGGGAAGGCTTACTTCCTATCTGAACAGCATGATGGAATGGGATCCGTCAAAGGGCAGAGAGGGATGGTCGCACAAGCTGACGGCGGCCATAGGAGGGGTCGGTAAAATCGGCCCGGCAGGATCGCTGATTGTTAATGGGCGATATGGCGGCAGAGCGGGAGGCATCATCACCGACGGACTCTACGCGGAGAGAGCTCCGAGGCCGGAAGGAAAAGAGCTTGAGGCGAAACTGAAGGAGATGCTTTTCGAAGCGGAGCACCCGGTTTGCAGCACAGAAATGGTGGAGTGCTGTCCGGGAGGAGCGATTTCAGAAGAGGGCATTGACAGATTCAAGTGTCAGAAATACTGCCTCACGCTCAACAAAAACATCCCGCTTCCGGAAGTCTGCGGGAAGTGTTTCAGATTTGGAATATAAATGCATGTATATACCGGATATAAAGGGATCTTTATCATAGGCATACACAATAGCTGCATACAAGTCGGAATATAAAGATATGGACATATTGAAGATAAGCGAAAAGATAAGACCCGCCTGCCGGGAAAGCATGAAAAAGGCCGTAACACGGCAGGAAAGTCTGGCAAAACCTCCGGGGTCCCTTGGCGGCCTGGAGGATATTTCTGTACGGATCGCAGGGATGACAGGCAGGGTGATAAACAGCGTTGACAAGGCCTGCGTGGCTGTATTCTGTGCGGATAACGGCGTATGCGAGGAGGGGATAGCCTCCGCTCCTCAGTCGGTAACGATGGCACAGACCATCAATTTCACGAGGAGACTGACAGGGGTGGGCGCCCTCGCGAAGAGTTTCGGCAGCGAACTTCTCATTGTGGACATGGGAGTCAAATATAAAATTCCCGCAGGTCTGTACGATGAAGCTCCGTTGAGAGATACGCATAAAATAATAGACAGGAGAATCAGACCGAACAGGGGAGAAACGGATAACATAGCCAAAGGACCTGCCATGACAGCAGAGGAAGCCGAGAGAGCCATAGAGACCGGACTGGAAATGGCCGATGCGATTGCCGGTGCCGGGTATGAGATAATGGGTGTCGGTGAAATGGGAATAGGAAACACCTCCACCAGTGCGGCGCTTCTTTCGGCCATCAGCGGCAGGGATGCCGAGGAAACGGTGGGCAGAGGCGGCGGCGTAAACGATAGGGGTTTTGCACGAAAAAAAGAGATAGTCAATAAGGTCAGCGAAGGGTACAGAAGAGGGGGAGGCATCCATACAGCGGAGCAGATGCTGGAAGCTCTGAAACTGATGGGCGGCTTCGATATATGCGCCATGACGGGAGCGTATCTGGGAGCGGCAGGAAACCGGATGCCCGTTGTAATTGACGGGTATATTTCTGTGGTTGCGGCACTGGCGGCAGCCATTATCTGCCCTGCGGCCAAAGACTATATGATAGCGTCACACAAATCCTTCGAGAGAGGGTATACGATGGCAGTGGAGATGCTGGGGCTGAAGCCCTTCATGGCTCTGGACATGAGACTGGGAGAAGGGAGCGGATGCCCGCCTGCATTCAAGATAATCAAGGGAGCCTGTGATGTTATGGCAAACATGGCAACCTTTGAAGAGGCTGCAATAGATGACGGCTATCTGGAAGAAATTCGGAGCGAGGAAAAATTCAGGAAATGAACACTTTCATCAGTGGAGGATGCAAAAACGGCAAATCCTACTATGCGCAGAGGCTTGCACAGGATACGGCCGAAAGAGAGAGCAGGCCTCTTTACTACATTGCGACCATGATTCCGCGAGACGAGGAGGACAGAGCGAGAATACGACGGCACCTTGCGGAGCGGGAAGGCTGGGGATTTGAGACCATAGAGCAGGGAACAAACATTACCGGTATTCTCGACAGGCAGGAGGCGGGCGAGGACATCGACATGGGCGGAGTCTTCCTTCTTGACAGCGTAACGGCCATCATGGAGAACGAAATGTTCCCGAGAAAGCCCAAGGGAGGAGCGGGAGAAGAGATACGGACGGATCTGCGGGCACCCGAAAGGGTAAAGGGAGAGATGCTTCATTTCGCGGGAGCCATAAGAGAAGCCGGAGGTGCGGTGGTTTTCGTTTCCGACGGGATATACGGAGACGGCGGTGAGTACAGCAGTTCGACGGAGGAATACAGAAAAGCTCTGGCGGGAGTGGATATCGCTCTGGCAGAGGACTGCGAGAGAGTCGTCGAAATATCTTACGGAACGGCGGAACTCTGGAAAGGGCGAGCCTCCGAGCAGCCGCAGAACAGAGAACCTGCTATTTCAAAATTGCGGCGCAGCGGAACACCGGAAAGAGAGAACAGATGAAATACCTTAGAGGATTTATGATGGCATGGGGAATGTTTTGCCGGATACCATGCCCTTACAAGGCGTGGAGGGAAGAGGACAGACCCGCCCAGCTGGCTATGCTGCCGCTGGTGGGAGCCTGTATAGGAGGGATCTGCAGTCTCCTCTGGTGGGGGATGTCATGGATGGAGTGCGGGGCTATCATCATGGGTGCGATCCTGACGGGAGCTTATTTTCTTCTGACAGGCTTTATCCACCTGGACGGCTTCATGGATTGCAGCGATGCGGTAATGCCCGAACATCCGGATATGGAAGAAAGAAGGAGGATCCTCAAAGATCCCCATGTGGGAGCCTTTGCAGCCATCTGTCTGGCACTTATGCTGCTGGTCTTCGCTTCTGCGTGGTGCACCGTCGCATCGGAATTCAATCCTGCCCTCGCAGGCACGATCATAAGCATGTTCACACTGTCGAGAATGGCCGGCGTGGTTACGCTCATGACGAGCGAACCGATGCCTACGAGTCAGTATGCGACTGCCGGGAAAGACGGCGAAAATGCGGTTCCGATCACTGTAGCGGTTCTCATTGCCGCAGCTCTTACCGTAGTCACAATGATCATTTCGGGAGAAGGCATCTGCAGGGGAGCTGTTCCCGGATTGCCGGCAGTTGTTGTCGTTGCGGCGGTCACCGTCGGAACAGCCCTCCTCACGGGATTTCTTGACAGGCAGAAGCTGGGAGGAATGAGCGGCGATATTTCAGGACATATGATTACAATTTCGGAGATGTGCGGGATGGCGGTTCTCACACTTTTCATATAGGAGGTCAGGATGATACTGATATTCGGTGGAGCGTACCAGGGCAAGCTGGATTATGCAAAGGCAAACTTCAGGATAAGCAGGATATGCGATTGTCAAAGGGCGGAGGAACCCGACCCCGGAGCAGACTGCCTTTGCAATACAGAGAGCTTCGTTATGAACTGCGTGAAAAAGGGGGAAGAGGCGAAGGACTGGTTTGTGAAAAATGCAGAACAGCTGGAGAACAAGATCATTATAGTGACGGATGTATCACAGGGGGTCGTTCCCATCGATAAGGATGTCAGGGCATTTCGGGAGATGAACGGCAGACTCATGGTTTATCTCGCAGAAAAAGCGGACAGAGTGATAAGAGTATTCTGCGGAATGGGGAAGGATATTAAATGAAATCGAAGATAGTTTTGATAAGACACGGAATAACGACGGGCAATGTGCAGAGGCTGTACTACGGCAGTACAGATGTGCCCCTTGCAGAGAAGGGCGTGGAGATGACCAGACTGTTGAAGGGGCAGGACACCTATCCGGACAGTCCGTATGCGGAATATTACACCAGCGGAATGCTGAGAACGGAACAGACCTTTGAATTGATTTACGGCGAGAAGCCTCACGAGGTGATAGATAATTTCAGGGAGTTGGATTTCGGGGATTTTGAAATGAAATCCTACGAGGAGCTCAACAGCAGAGCCGAATACAGGGACTGGTGCAACACCTGTGATGACGGAACTCCGCCGCCGAACGGAGAAAGCATCAGGGACTTCAGAGCGAGAGTGCTGGAAGGCTTCAGAGAGCTGCTGGCAAGGCATGAGCTTCTCATGCTGAAGCTGAGAAATCAGGGGAGGGAGGCCATGAGCATCTGCGTTATCCACGGAGGAGTGATCTGTGCGATACTGAACAGCATATGGCCGGAAAAATATGAGAGCAATTTTTACCGGTGGATCCCTGACCCCGGGCACGGCTATATGCTGGCCATGGAGGACGGAAGGATCGCCGGCTACGAGAAATTTTAGGGAGACAGAAAACAGCGGTCATTCTGCCGGGTACGGGAGAAAGGTATCCGGGCATATTCTAAAAAGCTCTAAGCGTTGAAAACACACAGCTTTTCAGCGCTTTTGTTTTGTTAAAAAATGTTAATATTAGGACTTTTTTGTGCTTCGGGATGATATAATGCAGTTTAAGAGATTGCAGATATTTATGCTGCTGACCCCAACATCATTGTAACAGAAAGGAAATGTTATGGCGGAGATAAACGGGAAAAAGAAGGTTATCACTATCAGCCGTGAATACGGGAGCGGCGGCAGAATAATCGGGAAGCGGCTGGCGGAGAAGCTGGGGGTGCCGTATTACGACAGGGACACTATAAACGAGAGGATCTCTGAAGAATCCGGCTTTGCCAAGGAGATGTTTTCGGAGGCGGAGAAAAAGGCGAAAAACAGTTTTCTCTACAGCCTGTCATCGGCAATGGGCTCCGGTGAAGCGGGCCCGGAATCCCTCAGCCTGAACGAGAGGCTCTTCCTGGCACAGTTTGATGCGATCCGCAAGATTGCGGCAGAAGGACCATGCGTGATCGTGGGAAGATGCGCGGACTATATCCTCAGAGGGCTGCCTTACGCAACAAATATTTTTATCTACGCGGAGGAAGAGGACAAGATAAGGAGAGCCGTGGATGAGTACGGGATCCCGGAGGATCAGGTCAAGAAGGTAATGCGTGAGCAGGACAAGGCCAGAGCGAACTACTATTCATATCATACAGGCCGCAAGTGGGGAGAGCATGTCAACTTCAACCTGTGCATAGACAGCGGGTATCTGGAGATCGATGACATAGTGGAGCTTATCATCGAGTATACGAACAGGCAGATCTGGAAAACTTCGGCCAGGGATGAAGAGTAGAGGCAGAGAGAACAACAGATATGAAGACGATCAGAGGAATGTTCTTCAGCGGAACAGGAACGACAGAGAAGATAGTAAAGTCCGTGGCATCTGAAATGGCGGCGGCACTGCCTGCGGGTGCTTTTGCAAAGGCAGCGGATATAGATTTCACACCGCCGGAGACGCGAAAACGGGTATACACCTTTGGGGCGGATGACATTGTGGTATTCGGAACACCGGTTATCGCAGGGCGTGTGCCCAATGTGCTGCTTAAATTTCTGAACACCCTTGAGGGGGGAGGGGCGCAGGCGGTTCCTATCGTACTGTACGGAAACAGGAACTATGACGATGCCCTCATTGAACTCAGAAACATTCTCGAAGAAAGAGGTTTCCACACGGTGGCGGCGGCGGCATTTATCGGAGAGCATTCGTTTTCGAAGGTGCTGGCTGCAGGAAGACCGGATAGAGAGGATATGAACCGTGCAGGGGCTTTCGCGAGAGCAGCCGCAGTCAGGATAAAGACTCTGGGGAAGCGTATACCTGAGCCGGTGGAAGTGAGAGGAGAAACACCTGTAAGAGATTACTACAAGCCCCGTGACAGACACGGCGAGTATATAAACATTCTGAAGGTGAAGCCGAAGCTTGACGCAGAAAGATGCACAGCCTGCGGGATATGTGTGGATGCATGCCCTATGGGGTCGATAAGGAAGTCGGCGCCGGGAATCGTTGAAGGCATCTGTATCAAATGCTGCGGATGCGAGAAAAAATGCCCTGAGGGAGCTCTGTACTTCGATGATCCGGGGTATATCTACCACAAGGAGGAGCTGGAGTATCTGTACGCAGGAATACGCAGGGAAGCGGAGGTTTTCATACCCGAGGACTAAAGGATTTCACAGCCGCTGTTCCATTCGCAGCGGAGAAAGGACAAGAAAATGACAGAAAAAGGAACTTATTACATCAGCACACCCATCTATTACCCGAGCTCGAACCTTCATATAGGTCACACTTACTGCACGGTAATGGCAGACGCCATGGCGCGCTTCAAGAGGCTTCAGGGTTATGATGTCATGTTCCTGACAGGAACCGATGAACACGGACAGAAGATTCAGCTTCTGGCAGAGGAGAAGGGGGTAAGCCCTAAGGCTTATGTGGATGAAGTCGTTGCAGGGATCAAAGATCTGTGGAAGACTATGGAGATATCCTATGATGACTTTATCCGAACGACGGAGCCGCGACACATCAGGAGAGTGCAGGCTCTCTTCATGAAGATGTACGAGAAGGGTGACATCTATAAGGGCGAATATGAGGGCTGGTACTGCACCCCTTGCGAGTCCTTCTGGACGGAAAATCAGCTTGGAGAAGGCAATACCTGTCCGGACTGCGGAAGGCCTGTCACCAAGGCAAAAGAAGAAGCCTACTTCTTCAAAATAAGCAAATACGCACCGGAGCTTTTGAGAATTTTCAGGGAAGAACCGGAATTTCTGGAGCCTGAATCCAGAAGGAACGAGATGATAGCTTTCATCGAACAGGGTATGGAGGATCTCTGTATTTCCAGGTCATCCTTTGACTGGGGGATTCCCGTTCCCATCGACGAGAAACATGTCATATATGTCTGGCTCGATGCGCTTTCGAACTACATTACCGCACTGGGATGGCCGGATGAGCCGGAAAAGTACAACAGATACTGGCCTGCAAATGTTCACCTCGTGGGGAAAGAAATCGTAAGATTTCACTCTATCATATGGCCGGCAATGCTCATGTCGGCAGGGCTGCCTCTTCCCAAGCAAGTGAGAGGACACGGCTGGCTTTTGCTGGGTGGAGAGAAGGTTTCTAAATCAAAGGCGGCCAAAGGTCATGATGTGATCGACCCGGTGGTTCTCATCGACAGATACGGCATTGACGCCCTCAAATATTTCCTGCTCCGGGAATACACCTTCGGGCAGGACGGAATGTTTACAAACGAAGTAATGCTGAAGAGACTGAATTACGACCTGGCAAATGACCTGGGCAATCTGGTTTCGAGAACGGTCAGCATGATCGAAAAATACAACGGCGGAGCTGTTCCTGACCTGACTGAAGAGGGCAGGTGCACGGATGAGACGGACTACGATGCACAGCTCAAGGAGATTGCCACAGGTGCAGCCGACAAAGTGAGTGCACAGATGGACGATTTCAGGTTTAACATGGCTCTCGAAGAAATATGGATCCTGGTCAGACGAGCCAACAAATATATCGATGAGACTATGCCGTGGGTGCTGGCAAAGAATGAAGCAATGAAGCCTCGCCTCGATAATGTGCTCCACAATCTGGCGGAAGCCATAAGAATAATTTCAGTGCTGATCCACCCATTCATGCACACAACCTCCGACGCCATCAGGAAGCAGATGGGGCTCTGGTATGCGGATGTTGCATGGGAGGATGCATACACTTTCGAAGCAATGTGCGGTGAGCAGGTCAAGAAGGGGGATGCGATATTCCCGAGACTTGACATAGATAAGGAGCTGGAGGAACTCTACGAGCTGGGAGACAAGGCCGCCGCAGCCAAGGGTGAAGCCAGCATCCCTCTTGAACTGAAGGATGAGATAGAGTATGACGATTTCGACAAGCTGGATCTGAGAGTAGGCACTATCCTCTCGGCAGAGAAACATCCTAAGGCTGACAAGCTGCTGGTGTTCCGGGTGAAGATGGGAACAGAGCAGAGGCAGATAGTGTCAGGCGTTGCAGAACACTTCAAACCGGAAGAATGTGTCGGACAGAAGGTGGTGGTGGTGGCAAACCTCAAGCCGCGTAAGCTCAGAGGACTTGAATCAAAGGGCATGATACTCTTCGCAGATAATGTTGCAGAAGGCAGGGAAAGGGTGGAATTCGTTACATCCGTTGCAGATGACGGCAATCCGGTAACATAAGAGATTAAAAGAGAGAGGTTTCGTTTTCATGAAAAATAACAGGGCGAAAAAAATCAGAGCAATTCTTGCTTTTGCATCAGCGCTTGCCATAGGCGTGGCGTTCATGCCGGTAAACACGGAGAGTGTTTACGCTGCGAAATTCAGCACAGACGGCGAGGTGACGGGATTTGCCGTTACCTCCTGCAGCGCCGATTCGGTCACATTCGGCTGGGACAGTTATGCGGGTGCAAGCGGATATCATGTGTTCAAGGCATCCGGCGAGAACGGCAAATACACTAAGGTGGGACGGTCTCTGAAAACCGGCTGGAAGAGAACAGGCCTTACGACCAACAAGACCTGCTACTATAAGGTGAGAGCATTCTACAAAAATTCAAGCGGCAAGGTCAAATACAGCAGGTTCAGCAGTGTGATCGCGGGAACCCCGGCAGGCTTCAGCACTAAGGCGGCACCGAAGGGCTTCAAGGTTGCCGGAAGGAGCTACAATTCCGTTAACATGGTATGGGAAGCATATACCAAGGCAAGCGGATATCAGATATATAAGGCCACGAGCAAAAATGGCACATATAAGAAAATAAAGGCGGTCAAGGGGACCTCATATAACAGAACAGGTCTCACGACCAACAAGACCTGTTATTACAAGGTGAGAGCTTATTATAAAAAATCAAACGGTAAGTTCCAATACAGCAGGTTCAGCGGAGCGATAAAGGGAACTCCTCAACTGAACACGCCGGAGATCTCAGTTGTGGGGAAGACGGACGGCATCAGGATTTCCTGGCCGGCTGTGGCAGGAGCCGCCAAGTACCAGGTGTACAGAGCAACCGGCAAGGATGGGGACTTCAGCAAAATCGGAACCACATCATCAAAGAATTATACGAACACTTCAATCAAGAAGAACAAATACTATTACTATAAGGTTCGGGCATACAGAACGGTAAACGGTAAAAATAAGTACAGCGGGTACAGCTCGGTCCAGGCGGGAGTCACCGCTCCGGGACAGGTGGGAACGATAACCGCAACTTCGGCGGAAGACGGCATAGCGTTGAGCTGGCCTAAGGTTTCAGGAGCGTCCGGATATGAAATACAGAGGGCGACGGGAAGCGGCAGCTATTCGGTTGTGGGTACTGCGGCGACAAACAGCTTCAAGGATGTAAATGTCGCAAACGGGCAGACATACAGCTACAAGGTCAGGGCGTACGCGGAGCTTTCGGGAGGCAAAAGCTACGGGGCCTTCAGCAAGTCGGGGTACAGCAGAGCTGCCGTTGTCAGCACGGCGGTTGCGTGGCTCGGCTGCAAGGAATCGAACAAGTCAAACAAGCCTATCGTGGAGCTGTACAATAAGAATATGGGGACAAGCTTCTCGTACAGGACGCCATGGTGTGCCATGTTCGTTTCCGCTGTTGCAATCAAGTCCGGCACCACGGACATAATCGTCAGAGGAAGCTACTGTCCGTCGGTTATAAATACCTACAAGAAAAGCAAGACTTCAAACTATAAGTATGCGGCGGGGCCAAAGTATGTTCCGAAGGCGGGAGATGTCATATTCTTCGACTGGAACAGGAACGGAGTTCCCGACCATACAGGACTGGTGGCTTCTGTGAGCGGGAAGACTATCAAGACTATAGAGGGCAATTACAGAGATGCCGTGGGATACAGAACCTTCTCCGCAGGGTACTCTATGGTGCAGGGATACGGACTTCCTAATTATGATAATGCCAGCGGTATCGTTTTTACGGGACAATCTAAATCCTCGGTGGGCTGCGGAGAGCTGTCGGCACTGGGGATAGGAACGGAGCCTGAAGGCTATGAAGATTTAGGCAAGGAATACGATTTCGTGGAGCAGAAGGTGGAGGACAACATCGGCTGTGATGGAGAAATCTCGGACTACGAAAAAATAGCTTACATGGTGAAGAAGGTCAGGACAAATGCCGAAACGGAGGGCATAGACTGCGCGGAATCCCAGTACTATGCGGCGTTCATATATGAGCTCTGCAAGGAGGCGGATATTGAAGCCTCTATCATGACGGCAGAGGATGCCGAAGGAACTATTCACGCATGGGTGGAGACAGAGCTTGACGGGAAGTGGTACAAGGTCGATGCTTCGAAGAGCAGCGATCAGATAGAGAGCTTCGAGCATGAAGCGACGGATACAGAGGGTTGATAATGCTGTTTGATTCACATTCACATTTTAATAATGAAGATTATACGAGCCTGGAACGCCAGGCTCTCTTCAACTCCGTAGACAAAGCGGTAAGAGAGGGGAGGATGTCCTTTGCCATGGATATCGGTTTCGATCCGGCGAGTTCGCAGATGGCCGCGGAGCACGCCGAAAGATGGCCATGGTGCTATGCTGCAGTGGGCTGCCATCCCCACGACACCAAGGATATGGACGATGAAAAACTGGAAGAGCTGCGTGAGCTTGCCGGCAGAGAGAAGGTGGTGGCAATCGGGGAAATAGGTCTGGATTTTCACTACGATCTGAGCGACAGAGGTGTCCAGAGGGAATGGTTCAGGAGACAGATAAGGCTTGCCAATGAGCTGAAGATGCCCATGGTGATCCACGCCCGCGAAGCGGACGGGGAAGTGATGGACATATTGAAAGAAGAGGGAGCCTTTTCCGATGAAAGGACGGGATGGTTCGGAGCGAGACCTGACGGAAGTCCGGATGCCGGAGTTCTGCTGCACTGTTTCTCCGGTTCGGCAGAGATGGGCAGGCAGTATGTTAAGCTGGGGGCAAGCCTGAGCATCGCCGGACCGGTAACATACAAGAATAACAGGAAGACGGTGGAGGTGGTTGAGGCGATTCCGCTGAAGTATCTTCTTGTGGAAACAGATTCGCCTTACCTGACACCGGTTCCGTTCAGGGGTAAACGAAACACTCCTCTTATGGTAGAATATACAGCAAGAAAGATTGCTGAAATCAAGAAAATGACTTTTGAAGATGTTGCAGAGATCACCGGGAAAAATGCCATGAGATTTTATGGCATCAGGGAATAATATGCAGGAAAGAAAAAAGTCGACAGTTGCAGTGGTAAAATGCATATCATACAACCGGGGGGAAGTAGAGGAGGCGGTTGCAAAGGCAATAGAGCTTCTGGGAGGCTTTGAGGTGATTTTCAGGGCAGGAGATGCCCCGGGAGAAATTACCGCCCGATCCAAACTGGTTCTCAAACCGAATCTTCTGGGCAGAGCCGCACCCGACAAGGCGGTGACAACTCACCCGGAGGTTTTTCGTGCTGTGGGGAAGGCTCTGCAGACTGCCGGCTATAATAACCTGACATATGGGGATTCTCCGGGAAATCCGATGCACAGCGTGGAGCGAACAGCCGAGGGATGCGGCATAAAAGAGGTGGCAGAGGAGCTGGGGATCCCGCCGGGAGACTTTGAGAAGGGGCGCAGGGTTGACTTTCCCGAGGGAAGGGCTGCGAAGAATTTCATTCTCTGCAACGAAATTGCAGATATCGTGGAGAGGGGCGAAGGCGGAGTTATTAACATCTGCAAGATGAAGACCCATCAGCTTGAGAGAATCACCGGAGCTGTGAAGAACAGCTACGGCTGTATTCAGGGAATAAACAAGGCGGCATTTCATGCCGTTTTCGAAACGCCCGAACACTTCGCACGCATGCTGGCCGATCTGAACAGGCTGGTGAGACCTCGCCTGCACATAATGGACGGTATAGTGGCAATGGAGGGAAACGGACCGGGCTCGGGGGATCCCAAGCACATGGATGTGATTTTGGCATCAACAGATCCTGTGGCATTGGATACCGTGTTCTGTCATCTCATTCATCTGGATGCAGAATATGTTCCTACAAATAAAGCGGCAGCAGATGCGGGTCTTGGTTTTGCATCAGATGAAAACATCAGAGTGGTTCTGGGGAATATGCCTATGCGCAAGGATGGAGATACTATCCACCTGGACGATATGGCGAACAGATATGGTGATGAGAACTTCAATGTGCAGAGAGCCGGAGGATATCGCGGTAAATTCAGGATCATGAGGCTTGTGGGGAAATTCGTGAGAAAGAAGCCGATCGTGCTGGAAAATAAGTGTGTCGGCTGCGGAGTCTGTGAAGAGGCCTGTCCGGTTGAGGGCAAGGCGATAAAGCTTAAACCGATAATTACCAAGATAATGGGTGAATCCTCGAAGGGTGCGGGAGCCGCCAGAGGTCTGATGCAGACGGAGGGGGTTCCGGTAAACAGGGTCGCCATGTACAATTACAGGAAGTGCATCAGGTGCTACTGCTGTCAGGAGGTATGCCCGCGAAAGGCTATTTCGGTGAAAAAATCTCTGCTGGCAAAAATCATTGACCGGCGCTGGAAAATGTGATATATTGAACAGGCTTGCGGACGGCTCTTATCATCAGCAGGGCGTGAAGCGGCATATTATCGAAAGGAGAGAAGAGCATGAAAAAAGGAATCCATCCTGAGTATAAGGAATGTAAAGTAACTTGCGCATGCGGCAATACCTTCATGACAAGGTCAACTGAGGAAGAAATCAGAACTGACATTTGTTCAGCTTGCCATCCGTTCTTTACAGGGACTCAGAAGTTTGCCACAAGAGGCGGCAGAGTTGAAAAGTTCAAGAGCAAGTACAACCTCGACTAATTCAACGAAAAACGGACAGTCATCTGAACCGGGTGGCTGTTTTTATTTTGTTTTTGTAAAAAGCGAATAAACAATATATAATCCCGTCTTTGACAGTTAGTTGTAATGAAAAAGCGGCAAAGCCTTACCGGCAAAGCAATTGCCGCTTTTTGAGTACTGATCAATTTATAGTTGGAGTTAGAATAAATAACGGACAGTAATTTTGGCAAAATTCTCGCTGTGGCCTGTAGGGTCAATGTTGTTTACAGGATCTCCTGCACAGTATGCAATTCGCATCAGGTCTATCGTTTTATTTCCTTTAAAGCCACTCTATCTATATTATTGACGAACGAGAGTGTGTATAAGATATCGTCAGTCAATGCAAAGCCAAAGGCACCCGAGTATTCGACAACCGTGTCTTCCTGACAGGAATAGTCTACAAGTTTATAATGATCCACAACTTTTCCTGAAGCATTTACCTGTGTTACCCAAAACAGATGTCCTTTATCTATTGTTATATTATCACGATATGCATAACAGTTTTCGCTCAAAGTGTAAATGGATTTGATTTGCTTGTTCCCCAAAGCAAAAGTGCCTATATCTTCTGACCCTTTTGCCGCGTAGTAGAGGCCGTAAAGATCGTTTTCCTTATCGTATGACACCGCATAGACGCCGTCCGTTCTTCCGGGTATTTCTACCGATGTTTCCTTGCCACTCTTTAAATCTACACTGTACAGCCTACCCTCTCCAAGATATGCAGTGAGTACTCCGGCCTTAACTTCTAACGCCATTGATATGTTTGCCGGCAGTGCTGATTCGCGAACAGTTTCTGTGGTTTTTTCTTTGATCTTATATTTTTTGATATATAGCTTTTCATCAGTATAGTCTATTTCGCTGTAATAAAGTGCATCTTCGTATATGCCCATCTGCATATTCTGCTGCTCATTTTTACCGCACTTAACTGTATTAACGCTCAGCACTTCGTCTTTTCCCTTATCATACACTTTATAATCATAATGATCACCGTAGCTTTCTACCCATGCGGCATAGTCACCTTCAGCATAAAGGTACCATATACTTGCGCCCTTTACATCGTATACGAAATTTAGTTTCTCCACATTTTTGCCTGCAGAAAGACGGTACTTATCAGCTCCATACATACATGTCAATATGTAATAATTATCCTCCGAAACCGCCATGAGATTTGGCAGTTTGTTCTTTCCTTTGTACATGGTCTGTTTACCTCCTGAATCTGTTCCTTCACAACTCACCATAACGACCATTAACACAAATGTGAGCACTATCAGTAATATCTTTTTTGCCATTGCAGCCTCCTTTTCATTTAACTGGTTTTCATTGTTCCATATAGGATTCAAGTACTTCTGCACAATCTTTGTTGCCATATTTTATAGCATAATCATGAGCCGTTCTCCCTTCCTTATCTTCAATTGTTCTGTCTGCACCATTTTCTAAAAGAAACATACACATTCCAGGACCGCTATCGGTTTGCATACAACTCATCAAAGCAGTACGCCCTTGATTTGAAGTGTCATTTACTCCACATATTTTATTTTCCATAATATATTTAACAGCACGCATGTTATTATATGCAGCTGCAGCTCCAAGAATCGTATCACATCCACTCGGATCTTCTATTGAATTCGTTACTTTATGCAATCGCATAAACAACTTCAAGCTTTCTTTTTCCAATTTATCTCTATCGTAAGCGTACTTCCCTATTATTAAAGATTCAAATATTGGTGTAGATTGGCGCGATTCTGCATTTGGATCCGCACCTGCATCTAATAATAAATTGGCTATTTTAAATCTACTGCCCATACCTGATCTTAATGCATATGATAAAGGCATTGCCTTAATGCTTCTGTCTCTCTTGTTTGGATTTGCACCGTTATCTAATAATATTTTCACTTTATCATAATCCCCAATTTTGCAAGCATAATTAAGTGGCAGATAGTTCACTTGATCAACAAGCTCACACCACGAGAACCAATGCTGTGATGAATTAATCCCTACTTTATTGTGCTTTACAATAGTCTCAAACTCCTCTACTTCTATTTTTTTATCGTCTATTGCTTTACAAATTCGATTCGAGCAAAAATGGGGAGCAAACATTACACATCCTCCTATACATAAAGCACACAATATTGTTATCATCCGTCTCTTATTCAAACTTAACTCTCCCTCGTCCTCATAAATATATTCCCAACAATGCTGCTGCGCGTTGCCCTTGATTTGTTAATTTCGCATCTTTTTTTGAAATTCCCCATATGACGTAAGGAACAATATCCATCGCCGCATGTTTGACGCCAGCTTCAATTTTATTTCCCTGATTCGATGGTGCATAGTTATACGTTCCCGCATCCCTTGGATCCGTTACTACTTCACCATTTTTATCAAAAATTACTTCGCGTTTTCCATCCGGTGAAACATACTTCGTATTTGATTTGTCTTTAGATGAAAATTGGTGTGCGTTTGCTTTTACAGAATCATCCCAGCTCCAATCATATGCTTCCTTCTTTGTTTTTGGTAAATCGATGTTTTTCTTATTTCTTGCATAATGCTCTTTTTTGGATTTCCCTGAGATAATACACACTATTTTATCTCTCTTGCTTTTTTCTTTTGATACCTTTTGCACGCGTTTTTTTACTGAACGGTATACTCTCTTTGCCTTATTCACCGCAACTTTGACCGTTTTCTTAACCGTCTTCTTGGCAGTCCTTTTTATGGCCTTGGCCTTCCTTGTTACCTTCTTCACAGCTGTCTTGATTTTCTTCCACTTCTTTCCGAGCCAGCTGTGACCTGTAGGGTCGATGTTGTTTACAGGATCTCCGGCGCAATATGCATAAAGATTTAGTGTCAAAGGATTGTTGTTTTCGCCTCGATAGGTGTCCTGACTTGTGAAAATGCCGTTTGCCGAGTCATAGAATCTGGCGTTGTAGTAATGCAGGCCTGTGCTCTTATCATATACCTGCCCGGTGTAGCATATTTCGTTGTCAAAATCATCACCTATAACTGTCTTTTTTCTGCCTTAAGATATGATTCATCAACGGTCAATGTGAGAATGTATGTATCGGATGCTTCTTCATTTTCCTCACGAGGTTTTTCATTATCTGAAGCCACAGCATTTTCTGGCTCTTCTGCTTCTTCACTCGGCTGCACCCCAGTCCCCTCTGCCGCCTCCGCGCTTTCTGTCGGTGACTCTTCTTTTGCTTCCGGCATTACTTCTTCCGAAGCTTTCTCCGGTCTGCCAAACGACTCTTTTTCTTCCTCTTCTTCCTCTTTTATTTCCATTTGAATACTCTCGGAATATGATTCCTGCCCCGCATCGTTCATGAATGGATTAGGTATCCACCCTGTCATCTCATTAGTTTCTTCGTCAAAAAATACAATACATCCTGTTTCCTCATTCCTTACTGGATACATACCTTTGAGATTGATTCTATATGTAAATACATTACTCTTTGGAATTTTGTTTAAAATGATGCTTTCCTTGATTCCGCTGCTTGCTGAAGTATACAAGACCTTTGATCCCTCATTTTTCGATTCATATGCGGCATCGACCTTTGCCTTGATTTCCTCTTGATATGCATTTTCTATGACTTCCCTCTCAACTTCTATTTCTTCATGCAGCAAGTCAAGCTCCTTGAGGGTCTCTTCCGTCATGGAGATCGACATTTCCTTATCCTCTTTTTCCATAAGAAGCGGAGTGTTTTCTGAAAGATTTCTAGGCATGTACTGCTTGCTGTCACCCACTTTATTCTCGTAGGCATATTCGGTAAGGTCGTTTCCGTTTTTGCTTTCCGTATCTTCGATTTTTACAAGTGACGGATCATAGTCAACGAGCTGGCCATGCTCATCTTCAAATCTCACATTCCCGCAGCAACGCATTCAGTGTTTGCTGTCCAATGAGCCGCGTAAGGTATCTGCATACAAAAAATGAGTAGTGGAGTCCATTACTCATTTTCTGAAATACACATCTGAAACTCAACATATTCCGCAGCAGGAAACAGTTCAATAGTTGTGGTTATCACTGTTCTCTGCCGCCGCATAGAATCCCCTCCGAAGATATCTACAAGTTTTTGATACTTACACCCGTATTCTAACACAGTTCCATATTCCGCTTCTACATTTTTGTTGCCGAGAGGCATGCAGCTATCATCTGACCGACTCCTCAAATGTAAAGAAGTTAAAATTTACAAACCTTGTTGTAAGTGTAAAATAATCATTGGCAAATAACAAAAAATAACAGAAGGGCGTGAT
>JAUMVV010000089.1 GCA_030529985.1 Bacillota bacterium | reverse complement strand
ATATTTTCCTTGCAGTGTAATCAATTCGTCATGCGTGCCTCTTTCGGATATTTCTCCTTTATCCAGAAGCAGTATTTCATCGCAATGCCTGATAGTACTTAATCTGTGTGCTATAATCAGCATCGTTCTGTCTGTCAGTTCCTCGTAAATCATCTTAAATATCAGGTTCTCTGTCCTGAAATCCAGATTGCTTGTAGACTCATCCAATATGAACATCCTGCTGTTCTTCAGAAATGCTCTTGCCAGTGCTATCCTCTGTTTCTCCCCTCCGGACAGTCCGTCTCCCGATTCTTCCAGATATGTATTGTATTTGAGAGGGAGCTTTTGTATAAACTCATCCGCTCCGGCAAGTTTGGCTGCCAAAATCATCTGTTTTTCCGTTGCATCCGGTCTTGCCACTCGTATATTGTCATAGATATTTTTTGAAAAAAGCTCTATTTTTTGAGGAACATAAGATATGCTTTTTCTAACAGAACTGCTTTTGTAATTCCGTATATCGGCTCCGTTTATCTGTACGCTGCCGCTCTCCGGTTCATAGTATTTAAGCAGTAATTTAGCAATGGTAGATTTCCCCGAGCCGCTGGCACCGACAAGCGCTACTTTTCTTCCGGATTTTATGGTGAATGATACATTCTTTAATGCTGGTTCTCTGTTTCCGTACCTGAATGTAACATTCCTGAATTCAACATTTCCTTCCGCCTTATTCATTTCCTGAAGTCCATATGCCATATCCTCCCTGTCGTAATCAAGAATTTCAGCAATTCTTTTCATGGATATATTTGCTTCCTGTATGTCCAACTGCAGACCCACCAGCCTTCCTACAGGATCCATGAAATATTCCGTTAACGTCATGAAGGCCATCAGTGTTCCCAGTGTAATGTCTCCGTTCATAACCTGTCGCACTCCCAGGAACATTACAACCAGATTTCCTATTGTCTGTATTACCTCCGAAACAGTTCCCTGTACATTAGAAAGCATGCCTTCTCTGAATGCTATGCGGAGAGATTTTATATATTCTCTCTCAATATTTTCAAGTTCTGTCTCTTCACCCGCATTCCCTTTTATCGTTTCGAAGCCTTCAAGTCCTTCTATTATCTGTGAGTTTAATATTGATGCCTGCTGCATCTGCTCCCAGTTGATTTTCTTATATGGCTGCTTGAAAATAAAAACCAGAAGGATGCTCGCTACTGTCAGGAGAATGACTACTCCAAACAGCTGGATGTTCATCTTGACAAGTATAACCGCTGTGATAGCGGCCATGGAAATATCCATGATCAATGTGAGCGCTATGTTTGTAAATATATCTTTTATGGTAAATGCATCCGAAAACCTTGTAATAATATCTCCCGTTTTTCTCGTTGCAAAGAATTTCATCGGAAGCCTATAAATATGTCTGAAATACCCCAACATCAATGGTATATCTATTCTTTGCGACAGGAACAGCATCATCCAGCTTCTCATAAATCCTATAAATATCTGTGTCGCCGCAATCACCGCGAATATGATTAATGTCGCGGTCAGCAGTCCCTTCAGGTTATAAGGAAGCACTTCATCCATTATTATCTTATTGAACAGCGATGAGATAATTCCCAGGATTGTCATTATCAGCGAAGCCATAATCGAAAAGATAAACAGCTTTTTCTGAGGCAGGAGAAGCTTCAGGAATCTGCCGAATATTTTCTCTCCCTTTACTTTGTCTGTATTAAACTCCGTTGAAGGTTTCAATATAAGAAGCGCTCCGGTAAATTCCTTCATGAACTTCTCAATCGGCACTTTCTCAAGATCCTTTGCAGGATCACCGATTATCACATGTTTCTTTGAAAACTTGAAAATAACAACAAAATGAGCTAGTCCTTCTTTTGTTATTACATTGGCAATACAAGGTCTTGTGTACTCGCTTAGAAAACTCTCCTTACCAACACGCACTGCCTGACATTCAAATCCAAGTTTTTCGGCACATTTACTTAATCCAATAAGATTCGTCCCTTTAATGTCGGTTCCCATCTCATCCCTGAGCTTTGTTATAGTGGTCTCCTTCTTATAGTGAAGGCACACCATCGCCAGGCAGGCAGCCGCGCAATCTGTTATATCATGTTGTTTCACAAATGTGTATCTCATAATCCTCTTCCATCTGTTTTAACAACAAAAAAACCCGAACCTATTGTTCCCATAGGTTCGGGCACATAAAAACACGTTATTATTGATTGATTGATTGATTGATTGCTTGCTTGCAACCTTCATACCAATTTCCCTCATTCTTCTTAAAACTTCCGTCCATTGATATTGTACCATATGTTAATCTGAATTTCCACAAAAAGAAAAAAGCGGTATGTGTCAAAGAAAAAAAGTAAATTCCCGGAGTAAGTTCCACAGTGGAAGTTGCGGTGGAATTCACTTCGATAAGAGTTTAGGTGTAGAATAAAGACACGCAATCCGAACAGTCCTTCAAGGTTCGTCGAAGAAATCCAACTTACCATGGATGGAGAAGTGGCCGAGAAAACTTCAAGAAGCCTCGATCAAAAAAGGATTGCAGAAGAATCCATGTACGATGGTTTCACTGCAGTATGCACTACCTTAGAAGACGATGTTGCTGACATTCTTAAAGTTAACCGCAGAAGATGGGAAATTGAAGAATCCTTCAGGATCATGAAATCCGAGTTCAAGGCGAGGCCCGTATATCTGCAGAAGGATGAACGGATTCGTGCGCATTTCCTCACATGCTTCCTGTCGCTTCTTGTCTACAGACTGCTTGAACACAGACTCGATGAACGATATACCACCTCGGAACTCATCAGAACACTTCGCACCATGAATTTCTTCCACATGGACGGAATCGGGTACCTGCCGGAGTACACAAGAAGCGAGATCACTGACGCCCTTCATGAGAAATTCGGTTTCAGGACAGATACAGTGATAATCCCAGAGAAAAACATGAAAAAAATTATCAGGAGTACGAAAAAGTAACTCAAATACTACAAATCAAAACAAGACAAAAAGCCGGCAAAGCCACTCATTGGAGCAGTTTGCCGGTTTTTAAGTTCAATCAACTGTCAAAGACGGGATTGTACCATATCCCACAGGAAGATAGCGATAAAAAAAGGGATGAGCAACATTTGCCTCACCGTGACCCTTTCAACACAAATGCCCGGGTTGGTGTCCGGGCATTTGTGCTTCTTATTTAGTTTGGATGACTATAAGCCTCCATATGAGAAACAGTAAAACTGTCTCTTGTACTGTTGTTTACTGGCTCAACCTATAAGCTCAGCACAGCTCTTGAATACTCAACTGATAAGCCTAATATGGCTTGTTAAGTTCCAGCCGGTAAGTTTAGTGCTGTTTCTTAACGCTCAGCCGATAAGCCTGTTGCGACTTGTTAAGGCTTTGCCGCTTATTGCGTTTTTGCAGCTTGCTTGCGCGATGACGGCTTTGATTAAGCTTCAGCAGCTTCCATAGCAGCCTTCTTCTCTTCTTCTCTCTGTTCGAGAATGTGCTGATATTCTTCCTCGGTCATCTCATGCATTGTGATTCCTGTTATGCCGTAGAACATTGAAACCAGCGGATTGAGCCAGTTCAATACAGCGAACGGAATATATGCACTATCGATTCTCAAGAAGTTTCTCATGGTAGCACCGCAGGTGTTCCAAGGGAAGAAGTTTGAAGTCATAGTGCCTGCGTCCTCGAGAGCTCTTGACAGATTTCTTGCAGCAAGTCTTCTGTCCTCGAAAGCTTCCTTGAACATTCTGCCCGGCAGGATGATAGACAGATACTGGTCGCAGCAGATAGCGTTTACGAATACGCATGAAAGCTCTGTTACGATTACCAGTCCGCCCCTTGTTCCTCTTGCCAGCTTCAGCATAACAGCTGCCAGAGAGCCCATAATGCCGATAACATCTACGATACCGCCGAAGCACATGGCCAGCATGATGAGGGAAATAGTCCA
>JAUMVV010000021.1 GCA_030529985.1 Bacillota bacterium | reverse complement strand
CAAGGAAAACTTGCCAATGTTTACTTGACACATACTCGCCATATATGAAGATGTATATAGAGTTGCAAAATGCTTTTTCATATGCTACTATTGACTCGAACGTAGAGTAGGTATTGTGCGTAAAGTGTCATGGGATGGGATGTTGCTCATGAACGAAGGAATTATCCGCGGTACAATATCGCGTCCGCTACTACATTAATAGTGAAAAAACTCTTTTCATCTTTGGTGTAGTTACTACGGAGCACTGAAAGAAACGAAAGGAGATTTTTTTATGCAGCAAACTATCAAATCAACAAGAGAACGAACACAGCAGATGGTCGTAATTGCTCTGATGGTCGCACTCATATTTATTTTTTCAAGATTTCTGGGTATAACCGCCGACGTGATCCACCTGGGCTTCGATTTCCTGCCGGTCATGGTTATCGCCTGCCTTTACGGCCCGGTATGGGCAGCCGTAACCTATATGGTGGGGGATCTGGTATGTGCCATAGGCATGCCCTTTGGAATGATCAATCCGGGACTTACCGTAATAGCCGGCATCATAGGGCTGGTTTACGGATTCGCCTTCTACAACCGGAACCTTAAAGGGGTAAAGCTGTTTGTGGTAAGCATCCTCGCATCCCTTGCCGTTGCCGGAATTATCAAACTCTTCGGCACGACCCTGTGCCTGGCTGTCATGTACGGCTCCCCTTACTGGCCAACTGTTGTAGCCAGAATACCTAACTGTATCATCCTCTTTGCCGCACAGATCATCACGATCCCGCTGATTTACAGATATGTTGTCAGACCTGTCAGCGGGTGGCTCAACCGGTAAACATAACGGAAGCATCGCCTGTGTGAGATCAGTCAATTATGGTATACATCCCTGCCGCATCTTCTTTGCGGACTGAATCACAGAGCCGTTCAACCCTCGCGCTAAGCGAGCCGTTGCCACAACGGACATGGATAATATCGCCAACCTTCACTTCAGTGCCGGGTTTGGCGATTTTCTCATTTACGCTTATCCTTCCCTGTTCACAGGCTTCCTTCGCCACTGTTCTTCTCTTGATTATTCTGCTGTTCTTTAGAAATTTATCTATTCTCATAATCAGTGTGTTAAAAAAGCAGGAAACCTGTGAGTTACCTGCCCGATTAATAAAAGATTATTTTTTAACTGCATCCTTCAGAGCTTTTCCGGCCTTGAATACCGGTGCCTTTGATGCCGCGATTTCGATAACTTCGCCGGGCTTCCTGGGATTTCTTCCCTGTCTTGCCTTTCTCTCGCGAACTTCAAAGGTTCCGAATCCTATCAACTGTACCTTTTCTCCCTTAAGCAGCGCTTCCTCGATGCAAACCGTCATCGCATTGACTGCTGCTTCAGCATCTTTCTTCTTTGCTCCGGTCTTCTCTGCCACTGCAGTAACTAATTCAGCCTTATTCATCTATCATTTCCTCCTTTAATACGATAAGCAATAGTATTCATCATCGTCATATTCAAAAGTTGTCATCCATCGTGTTTCGAAAACAATTTTCGCACCTTTCAAAAGCCTTGTCAAGTGCAACTTCCAGCGTTTTCAGGGTTTTTCAATGCATTTTTACAGGCGGCAGAAATGCCGCAAAATAATATATTCAAAATAACAAGTTACCACAATTTCAGCCTGTCGCAGACAGCCGTTATTCCGGCGCCGCCTTTGATTCCCACAAGCTCCTCTCTGGATACTCCCTTGACTTTTATTATCACTACTCCGTACACAGCAGCCCCCACCATAATTGCAAAAACAGTGGAGATGCTGTTATGTCCTGTGAGCATGAAGAGCCTGTAGGCTGCGAAAACGAACACGGCCATTACAAGGGAAGCCAGAAGCGGTTTCGTTACCGCAAGACTCACGGGTATCCTCGCGCCCGAGAATTTCACGACGCATATGTAATCCAGCGTTGCCGCCGTAAGGTATGCGCAGAGAGTACCGATCGCCGCACCGACTATGTTTATACTGTTGATGCTGACAAGAATCCATGTAACAATTATTTTTACCGCGATGCCGACAGCAAGATTCACAACCGGCCAGTTCTGTCTGGTAAGCCCCTGAAGAACCCCCGTCATTGTGGTAACAAGTCCCAGGAATATGAATCCTATCGCCAGGACTCTCAGGCAGGGAACTGCACTGATTGCACTTTCTGTCTGCAGAGGATAAAGCAAAAGCAGTGCAGGCTTGGCTAAAATAAGGAGACCCGCAGTACATGGGAAAGCGATCAGTGTGGTCATTCTAAGCCCCAGTGAAATCGTAGACTTGAGCTCCACGGTGTTCTCCAGCCTTTTAGCCGCAGAAACCATAGGCACTATGCTGACGATGATGGCCTGCATAAACACCTGCGGAAATCCTATTATAGGATCGGCCATGGATGTGAGCTGACCGTAAAGGTCGTCGGCCGCTTTGGTTTCCCATCCGCTTGCATGGAGCCTGTTCATCACCACTGCGGCATCTATCGTGTTCATCAGCGGAAGCAGAGCCGCCCCTATAGTGATAGGAACCGCGATGATTATCAGCGTCTTCAATATCTTCCCCGGAGCCTCATGTACTCCCGTTTTATCTTTTCTTATTCTCCCTCTGATAGCCTTCCTGCTGAGCCCGTAGATAATGAGCACCGTTACCAGACCGGCAAGGGCTCCCGCCGATGCACCGAAGCATCCGCCGGCCGCACCTCTCGCTCCTGAATCATACTGCTGGGCGAAGAGGCTGCCGTTCATCATCATGTATCCGGCAGAAAGACCGATCCCAACCCTGAAAAGCTGCTCCGTGATCTGCGAAACGGCTGTAGGGTTCATGTTCTGCTGTCCCTGGAAATATCCCCTGTATGCAGACATGAGCGGAACTATAAGGAGTGCCGGTGCTGTCGCCTGCAGAGCAAACGCAGAACCCGGAATGCCTACTTTATCCGCGATCATTCCGGCGCCGAAAACGACACAAAAGGCACCGGCAAGTCCCAGAGCGGTCATCAGAACCTTTGATATTCTGAATACCCTGTCAGCTTCCCTGTACTGCCCTATCGCATACCTCTCCGAAACCATCTTCGAGGTGGCAACGGGAAGACCCGCGGTGGAAATTACGAGGAGAACCGAATAGATGGCGTATGCAGGAGCATAGTTGGCCATTCCTGCAGCACCTATCCAGTTTGTAAGGGGTATTCTAAAGCATGCCCCCAGTATTTTTACTATTAATCCCGCGGCTGCCAGTACAGCCGCACTTGTAACAAGTGATTTTTTAGCCATTATAGCTTTTTCCCTTCGTCTACATTAAAGGTGCTATCAGCCTGAGCGCCTTGCCGCAGATTTTCCCCTTCAATGAAAATTCCTTGCAGTCCTTTAGTGTGATCCTCCGGCACTTTCCCAGAGTTCCCATGAAATCCTCTTCAATAACCGCCACCACCGGGTTGTCCCAGATGTATGTGGCACATTCGAAGTGAAGATACAGGCTTCTGAAGTCAAGATTGATCGTTCCTACCACAGCCTTCTCGTCATCGCTGGTGAACACCTTCGCATGCACGAAGCCCGGTATATATTCATATATCCTGACCCCTCCCCGTATAAGCTCCTCGTAGTGGGTTCTGGCCAGATAATAGGCATACTTCTTGTCTGGTATATGCGGCATGATTATCTTGACATCTATTCCTCTCTGTGCGGCGAAAATCAGAGCATTTGTCAGTTCCTCGTCCAGAATGAGATAAGGTGTCATAATATGCACATACTGATTCGCCCTGTTGAGAATATCCATATATACTCTCTTGCCCACCTCTTCATTATCCAGGGGGCTGTCTCCATAGGGAACGATATAGCCTCCGTATGTCACAGAGCTGTCCTCTTCCACACCCATGCCCTTGTACATATACTGATGATATTCTTCAGGCTTTGTGCTGTTTATGTTCCACATCTGGAGAAACATGAGCGTAAAACTGTCTACAGCCCGCCCTCTGACCATGATCGCAGTATCCTTCCAGTGACCGAACCTCATCTTCCTGTTGATATACTCATCAGCCAGATTTATTCCCCCTGTGAATGCGGTGTGACCGTCAATCACCGCTATTTTCCTGTGATCCCTGTTGTTCTGATGTGTTGTCAGAAACGGTCTCATGGGAGAAAATATGCGGCACTTTATTCCGTAGGATCTTATTTTCCTGTGATATCCCCTCGGCAGCCTGAGCATCATGTTGGTGCCGTCATAGAGAAGTCTTACCTCGACACCTTCGCCGGCCTTTTCTCTGAGGATGTTCAGGACCTGCTCCCACATTTCTCCTTTGGCGATAATGAAGTATTCCATGAAAATAAATTCTTTGGCACTTCGCAGCTGCCGTACAAGTTCATCGAACTTATCCTCTCCCAGAGGGAAATACTCCAGTCCGCAGCGGTCATATACGGGAAATCTACCATCTTCATATAAGTACTTAAATATGCCGTATTCATTTCCCGAATCGGCTCTGAGCCTGTCAACCGTTCCCCTGTTGGGCAGGAGGAGAGTCTTCTGTTCCTGAAATTCCTCTTCCAGCCTCTTAGCGATGTGTTTGGTTCCCGGCTGAAGCCTGGTGAAAATGTAAAAAGGCACACCGATAACAGGTGTGGCAACGATAAGAATGATCCACATCAGCTTGAAGCTGGAGTTTTGCTTTATATTGATTATATAGATGAGTATAATCACAGACAGCAGGCCGATGATGTTGTTGGCAATCAGAACCTTGGTTCCTATCGCGATAACACCACCGAAAAATATAGCTATCTGAAACAATATGAGTACTGCAAATATCGTAGTACGCCCAAACAGGATCTTCCAGAGTTCTCGTATTTTCTGCTTCATACTTACTCCGACTTGAGCCATGTTATGTATGGCAGGTTTCTGTATTTCTGGTCATAGTCAAGACCGTATCCCACAATAAATCTGTCATCGACCTCGAAGCCTACATAGTCAACATCGATATCCACGCGTCTGCCCTCCGGCTTGTCCATAAGAGCACAGATCTTTATGGTTTCGGCTCCTCTGCTCTCGAAATAGCCCATGAGATAATTCAGTGTAACGCCGGAATCCACAATATCTTCAACTATTATCACCGGTTTTCCTTCTATATCGGTATCCAGATCCTTGTTTATCTTCACGATACCCGACGATTTGGTGGCTGCACCATAACTGCTCACCGCCATGAAATCGATGGTCATGTCCAGATTGACATGCTTCATTATGTCAGCCATCCAGAGAACTGCTCCTCTGAGAATTCCGACCATTACTATTTCGCGTCCTGCGAAATCTTCTTCGATCTGCTTACCTATTTCGCATGCCTTTTCAATAATCTGCTCTTCAGTGATCATCACTGTGCCGATGGTGTTATCGTGCATCTTTTTCTTCCTCCGCCTTCTCATCGTCTACTTCAAATTCAACATCGTCCACTATGCTCTTGTCCTTGTACTTCTTCGATAGATCCTTGCTCTTCTCTCCCGTCCAGTAGCTGTCCAGCTCCTTCTTCAGATACCAGATGATGAAAAGCCACACCGCGACATCATCTATCAGGCTCAGAGGGAAAACAAACGCAGGAATCAAATCAAAGGGCAGAAAAAGGTAGACGATTCCGGCAATAACGAGAGCTTTTTTTGTTTTTGGCACAGTCTTATCGGCCATCATAAATCTAATGGCTTTGAACCTGCTCATTAACACTCTGAAACTCCAGAACTGCATACTCCCTTTCTCCTTGATTAATCCTCCAGAAGCCTCTCCATCACATCGATAAGTTCTTCATACCCTGTTTTCTTCAATGCTGAAACCGGTATCACCATATCTTCCGGATCCAGCTTCAGCGTCTGCCTTATAAGCCTTACCTGCTTGTCGATACGGTTTCTCGAAATCTTATCCGCCTTGGTGGCGACAACGATCCCGGCAAGTCCGAAGTGCCGCAGGTAATCGTACATCTGGATGTCCTGATTAGACGGTGCGTGCCTGATATCCACAAGCTGAACCACCTTAAGCAGGTTTGGTCTGTTCTGCAGATATCTCTCTATCATTTCGCCCCAGCCCTCTGAGACAGACCTGCTGACTCTGGCATACCCGTAGCCCGGCAGGTCAACAATTCTGAATTCATCGTTAATGATGTAAAAATTGATTGTCCTGGTTTTTCCCGGGCTTCCGCTGACTCTGGCCAGATTTTTTCGCCCTGTGAGCAGATTCAGCAGTGAGGATTTCCCTACATTTGATCTCCCCGCGAAGGCGATCTCCTTCAGGTTTTCAGGCGGATACCGGGACGGTTTTACCGCAACCGTCTCTATATCCGATCTGTAGATTTTCATTTTATTTTCCTGCCTTTTTTACCAGCACAAGCTCCAGTGCCCGGCTAACATTATCGAGAAGGACAAACTCCATTTCCTCTCTGACACTTTCAGGTATTTCTTCTATATCCGGCTCATTGTCCTTAGGAAGAAGAACCTTTCTTATGCCGGCTCTGTGAGCAGCCATCACCTTTTCCCTGATTCCGCCCACCGGCAGAACTTTTCCTCTGAGAGTTATCTCGCCGGTCATGGCTATATCCTTTCGTGCAGGGATATTCGTAAGGGTGGATACCATGGAAACGCACATGGTGACCCCTGCCGAAGGACCGTCCTTAGGGATCGCACCCTCCGGAATGTGGAGATGCAGATCATACTTTTTGTAGAAGTCTTTATCTATTCCGAGAGCTTCGGCCTTCTGCCTGATATAGTTTATCCCCGCCTTTGCGGATTCCTGCATAACCTCACCCAGCTGACCTGTCAGCTCCAGCTTGCCCGTTCCGTCAACTGCGGCGGTTTCGATGAAGAGAGTTTCTCCCCCGACGGCAGTCCATGCCAGCCCTGTGGTAACACCCACTTCCTTCTTGTTTTTGATTATGTCGAAGCGGAATTTCTTCTTGCCCAGATATTTCTCAACTGCTGCGGCTGTCATGCTGACCTTGTCAGTATTGCCGGCAACATATTCCTTCGCCACTCTCCGGCACAGAGTTCCGATTTCTCTTTCCAGATTTCTCACACCGGATTCACGGGTATAATAGTCGAGAATAGTCTTCAGCCCCGCCTTCGTAAATGATATGATCTTCTTCGTGAGGCCGTTCTCTTTTATCTGTTTCGGAACCAGATACTGCTGCGCTATCTTCAGCTTATCATCCTCCGTATAACCGCTGACCTCGATGACCTCCATTCTGTCCAGAAGCGGTCGCGGTATGGTCTCCGTCGTGTTCGCCGTGGTGATGAACATGACCTGCGACAGATCAAAAGGCACTTCCAGGAAATGATCGGTGAAATCCTTGTTCTGTTCAGGATCCAGTACCTCTAAAAGTGCAGATGCGGGATCCCCCTTATAGTCCGCGCCAAGCTTATCCACCTCATCAAAGAGGAATACCGGATTTCTTGTCCCGCAGTCCTTGATCGCACTTATTATTCTTCCCGGGATCGCTCCTATGTATGTTCTTCTGTGACCTCTGATCTCGGCTTCGTCTCTGACTCCCCCCAGTGACATCCTGACAAACTCGCGGTCGATGGATCTCGCCACGGACCTGGCTATCGATGTCTTCCCTGTTCCCGGAGGACCCACGAGACAGAGAATAGGTCCCTTCAGACTCTTGGAGAGTCTTATTACCGCCAGATATTCCAGCACCCTTTCCTTGACCTTCTCCAGTCCGTAATGGTCTTCATTCAGTATTTCCTCGGCTCTGTTGATATCAATATTGTCTTCGCTGAGGGTGTTCCACGGAAGTTCCAGAACAGTTTCAATATAGGTTCTGCTTACGGTCGCTTCGGCGGAGGAAGGCTGCATCTTGGAAAACCTGTCTATCTCTTTTTCGATCTTGGTGTGAGTTTTCTCCTCAAGCTGCAGTTCTCCCAGCTTCTGTCTGAAATCCGCAACCTCGTCCTCTATCCCCTCAACGCCTCCCAGCTCCTCCTGTATGGCGCGCATTTGCTCGCGGAGATAGTATTCCCTCTGATTTCGGTTGATCTGGGTTTTTACCTTCGTGGAAATATCCTGCTCGATAGTAAGGATTTCAATCTCCTTAAGCAAAATCTCATTCAGCTTTCTCAATCTTTCTTTCTGATCAAGCGTTTCAATAATAGTCTGCTTATCCTCGATCTTTATTTCAATGTGTGAGGCTATCATATCCGCCATTCTTCCGGGTGCCTCGATGGACACCACAGATGCGAATATCTCCGGTGCCAGATTCTGATTGATGTTGATATACTCGTCAAAGCTGCCGAGAACCGTTCTCATCAGCGCCTCAGCTTCGGAATCATCCTTTGCCGGCTCCTCTTCCTTTATCGGTCTGATCTTGCATTTGAAATAAGGAACCTCGAAGAGTACCTCTTCTATCTGCCCCCTGCAGAGACCCTCTACCAGAACTCTGATGGAATCTCCGGGCAGTTTGAGCATCTGCTTGATTTTACCAATGGTTCCCGTCTGATAAAAATCGTTCGGGGTAGGAAGATCCGTATTTTCATCCTTCTGCGACGAAAGGAAAATATACTGATTGTTGACCATCGCCTTTTCCAGGGCATTGATCGATTTTTCCCTTCCTATGTCAAAATGCAGAACCATGTTTGGAAATATCGAGATGCCTCGCAAAGGTATCATCGGCAGTTCAACATATTCTGCATCTGTTATATTCATGTCTTTTTTGTTCTCTTCCATTTTATCTATCTCTCCCTTTTGCTATCCCTCTTTTTATTAACTGTCTTCTTCGAGAACCAGTACAGGTTCTTCTTCGTTTTCAACCGTTTCCTTCGTGATTATGCACTTCTTAACATCTTTTCTCGACGGAATTTCGTACATCACATTGTTCATGATTTTTTCCATGATTCCGCGGAGTCCCCTGGCTCCCGTCTTCCTGGAAATCGCCATGTCCGCGATCGCACCTATGGCTTCCTCGTCCACTGTCAGCTCAACATCATCCAGCTCGAACAGTTTGCTGTACTGCTTTATCAGCGCGTTCTTCGGCTTGGTGAGAATATCCATGAGAGCTTCTCGGGACAGCTCTTCAAGTGAAACGAGAACCGGAAGTCTTCCCACAATTTCCGGAATGAGACCGTACTTCATAAGATCCTCAGGCTGTGCGTGCCTGAGTATCTCCTTCTTGTCCATCATATTTGAACTTACATCGGAGTTGAAACCGATTACCTTCTCTCCTATTCTCTTCTGGACCACCTTCTCAAGACCATCAAATGCACCGCCGCAGATGAAGAGAACATCCGTGGTGTCAAACTGGATAAATTCCTGATGAGGGTGCTTTCGTCCCCCCTGAGGAGGAACATCGGCTACAGTGCCTTCCAGCATTTTAAGCAAAGCCTGCTGAACGCCTTCACCGCTTACATCCCGTGTGATCGACGGGTTCTCCGATTTGCGTGCAATCTTATCTATCTCATCCACATATATGATTCCGCGCTGAGCCTTTTCTATATCATAATCTGCTGCCTGAATAAGCCTGAGAAGGATGTTCTCGACATCTTCCCCCACATATCCGGCTTCAGTTACAGTCGTTGCGTCCGCAATAGCGAAGGGAACATCGAGAATTCTCGCCAGCGTCTGCGCCAGAAGGGTCTTGCCGCAGCCTGTCGGTCCCACCATTACTATATTGCTCTTCTGAAGCTCCACCTCATCGTCGGCGGAATCGAGAAGCATTATCCTCTTGTAATGATTGTACACCGCGACGGCCAGGGCTTTCTTGGCCTCCTCCTGTCCTATCACATATTCTGACAGGAACGCATCTATTTCCTTTGGCTTTGGCAGTTTGACCGCTTCGCCAAGCACAGTGCCATTTTCTGCAATGTCCTGCTTTTGCTCCTCGTCAAGAACATCGTTGCACAGCTGCACGCATTCATCGCAGATATACACCCCGTTCCCGCTTATCAGACGGTTAACTTGGCTTCGCGGTTTACCGCAGAAGGAGCACCTTATTTCGTTGTTGCTATCGTATTTTGCCATTATCTTTATCTGTCCTTTATTACCCTGTCAATGATTCCGTATTCACGTGCTTCATCGGCGGACATGAAATTGTCTCTGTCCGTATCCGCTGACACTCTTTCGATGGACTGTCCTGTATTGGCGCTGAGGATCCTGTTGAGCTTTTCCCTTGTTCTGAGGAGCCATTCGGCGTGTATTTTAACATCCTCCGCCTGTCCTCTTGCACCGCCCAGAGGCTGGTGTATCATGATTTCAGCATTTGGAAGGCTGAAACGCTTGCCCTTTGTTCCCGCCGAAAGAAGGAAGGCTCCCATGCTCGCAGCCAGCCCTACGCAGATTGTGGAAATTTCCGGCTTGATGTACTGCATGGTGTCATAAATAGCCATGCCGGCGGTTACTGAACCGCCGGGGCTGTTTATGTAGATATTTATGTCCTTTTCGGGGTCTTCGGCTTCAAGAAAAAGCAGTTGAGCAACAACGACACTTGCAAGGTGATCGTCGATCTCATCCCCTATGAATATTATTCTGTCCTTGAGCAGTCTGGAGTATATATCGTATTGCCTTTCAACTCCGCCCGTCTGTTCAATTACATATGGAATCATTGCCATTGTCCTGCTCCTCTCTTCCCGGATCTGTCTATTTGATCACTGCATTTTCAAACATGTGATCTACGGCCTTTTTCATCTTAATGTCTCCGGAAATCATTCCTATGTTTTCCGGTCCGATCATCTCTGCCAGCTTCTCTGCTTCCAGTCCATACTGCTTTGCCATCTGCTCCAGATGTTCCTTGACTTCGTCCTCTCCTACTTCGAAGGCCTCCTGATCCGCAATCTTTGAAACTATCATTCTCGTCTTCGTCTTCTTGAATGCATCCTCACGAAGCTGTTCTCTGAATGTCGCCGGCTCCTGTCCCATGTACTTCAGATATGTATCCATATCCATGCCCTGAGCCTGGAGCTGCTGACCGAATTCGTTCATCATGCTGTCAATTTCGCTTTCCACCATCACATCCGGAACCTCGATATCGTTGCTCTCGAATACCTTCTCAATCACATTGTTCTTCATCTGGTTCTCCGCTCTGGCTTCTGCAGCCTTCCGGAGCTCTTCCTTCTTGCTTGCCTTCAGTTCATCCAGAGTATCAAATTCGCTTACATCCTTTACGAAGTCATCATCGATTGCAGGTACTTCCTGTTCCTTGATTTCGTGAATGTGGCATTTAAAGATCGCTTCCTTTCCCGCCAGATCTTCTGAGTGATATTCTTCAGGGAATGTAACCTTAACTTCCACATCATCACCCTTGGATGCTCCCACAAGCTGTTCTTCAAATCCCGGGATAAATGTGCCACTGCCAAGCTTCAAAGGCTGCCTTTCGGCAGTACCGCCTTCAAACTGCTCATCCCCGACGAATCCCGCATAGTCTATCATTACCATGTCACCGTCCTGTGCAGGTCTTTCCACTTCAACCATTCTCGAATTTCTGGCTGCCATATTCTCTATTTCCTTGTCCACATCTTCGTCGGTCACTTCTGCGGAAACCTTTTCTATTTCAACTCCCTTGTAATCCTTTACCTCAAATTCAGGGTATGTCGTTACCGTTACCGTGATCTCAAAGCCTTCACCCTTCTTTACCTGTCCGAATTCGGTTCTCGGATAGTCGATGGCATCGATGTCCAGTTCATCCAGAGCAAGCGGGTAGTGAAGGGAAAACAAGTTGTTTATAGCATCTTCAAAGAAGATACCTTCACCGTACTTCTTCTCGATAAGTCCTCGCGGTGCCTTGCCCCTTCTGAACCCGTCGATTTCGAACTTGTCCTTTTCCTTCCGGTATACTTTGATCACAGCATCTTCAAAGTCTTCAGCAGTAAACTCCATCTTGAATTTAGTTTCGTTTTTTTCTTTTGAAATAAATGTTGATTTCATTAATGTATTTCCTCCTCGGTTTTTAACACATAGTGCATATCATTATACCGCTATTACCGCTGTATTTCAAGGGTTTCGGCTGTAAAAAAGAGGGCTGCCGGCACCGGCAGACCCCTGTTTTATTTTCCTTCTTTTATCAACCTGATCCCTCTGGCGTATTTGCTCTCGTTTTCCGGTATCAGGTTGTACTTCTTCTGAAGCAGATTACCTATTGAAACCAGCTCCTCCGTCTCTCCCGAGAATAGTTCGACCTCCACCTCTTCGATGGGACAGCTGCCGCATCCGGCTGTAATTTCGCCGGAATCTATGGAAATCTCGAATATTCCCTTCCCGGTGTCGATTCGGAACTGCCGTCTGCACACAGTCGTCTCGAGAAAGCAGTCAAGTTGTTTGTCCTCGATGAGTTCCATCACCTGGCTGCCTACCTTGCTCTCTCTGAACACCTCCGGGTCGGCGCTGTCGTTGTCCGCGGGAACATTTATTTCTTCCCTGACATGAAGACCGTCCTCACTGTGTCCCTTCCATTTCAGTGCCGCAACATAATTGCCGCCTTCCTCCCTGACTCTGTAAGCTATGTCATTTCTCGCAAGACTGCGGTCAGCAGTATCAAAGTACTTGGAATGCAGGTGCAGCTCTTCCCTGCTGTCGGGTTCCTCGAATTCCTTAAACAGCTCATTGGCCCAGATCTCCTCGGCAGCAGTGCCGTCGGGGACGCCGTATTTAAGTTCTATCTCCATCGGATATTTTCTCCTTCAAATGTGGTTCTCTGACCTCACCGGCTTTTGGATGTACCGTGCTAAATTATCACTTTTTTGTTCAAAAGTCAAGAATTATCTTGCTGTGGATGTCTGTGCCGGTATTGAAGCAACTACAGCAAAGGCAGACCATCGCATGTCTGCCTTTGCTTTTATTGCCGGTAATGTAGATCCGGTCTATTTTTAGAATCCCGAAAGAACGAACTCATTTCCTACTGCAAGCAGTACGAAGAAGAGTAGGAACATTCCTGCAACAACGATGAATGCGCCAAGGTCATATGCCTTAGGGAACATCTTGCTGCCGTCTTCTTTTCTCTTGATGAAGTACAGAATCGATCCGGGCAGATACATTAAAGCACATACCAGGATGTATGAGAATGAAGAAGCGTACAGCATCCAGATTCCATATATTGAACCGATAATTGCAGCTATCCATGTCAGTATCTTGCCTGTTCCTGACTGTCCTTCGGTCAGCTGACCTGTGCATGTCAGCTTGAAAGCATAGAATGCTGACAGCATATAAGGAATCATGATCGCAATTGTTGACAGATAGTAACAATTCTGATATGAAGCCGCATTTACTGTTGCAACAATCATGAAGATCTCTACGAAAATTGCGCCGAATATGATCGAGTATACAGGCTGACCCTTCTTGTTCTTCTTAACGAAGATCTTAGGAAAGCAGTTCATGCTTGCAGGTCCGTATGCCGAATCTGAAACCAGAATTACATATGTCAGCAGTGCACATCCGATGGAAATAACAGCTGCGATATTTACCAGTGCTGCACCCCATGGACCAACGATGTATTCCATTACTCCTGCCATTGAGAATGTATAATCGTCGGTGAATTTACAAAGAGTATCATGATCTGCAACGCCCATTGAAAGCATGGAGATAATGAAATACAGAGCGAACAGTGACAGGAAGGAAATAACAGATGCTTTTCCTGCCAGCTTTGTATCCTTAGCTCTTGTCGAAAGTACTACCGCACCTTCAATACCTATGAAAATCCATACTGTTGTGAATATACAGGCCTTTGTCTGTTCAAACAATGACATTCCGCTGCCTTCACCTGTGAAGTTTGATGTGAATGTATCCCAGTCAAATGCTCCCGCAACCAGTGCTGCTACAACAAGGAATATTATAGGCAGGCACTTGAAAATTACAGCCACGGCGTTGATTATTACCGCAGTATTCACTCCGTTCAGAAGCAGCCATACCAGCAGCCACAGAATTATGGAGCCGATAACGAGAGAAACGAAGTTCAGACCGTCTCCCAGGAACGGCAGAAGCTCTGACAGAGACCCCAGAAATCCTGTTGAGAATGTTACATAGGCCAGTACCGCTGAAATCCAGTATCCCCATGCACTGGAGAAACCGATATATTCACCGAATCCGCTCTTCGCATAGCTGTAAATTCCGGATGTGAGCTCAGGTTTCACTATTGTAAGTCTGAAGAAGCATCCCACCAGACCCAGCATTCCTACAAATGTAATGACCCAGCCCAGGATCGTTCCCAGTGTGTAGGCGCCGGCATAGGCGAAGTCTCCGGAGAGCGCGAATACTCCTGAAGCCAGAGTACAGCCCACGGAGAAGAACACCAAAGGCACCATGCCCAGTGTTTTCTGATTATTTTCCATTTTCATCCTCCAAAAATAATTTTAAGCCCAGAATCTCAGCGACAGGCATGAAAGCCCTCCGTCGATCTTTCTGAATTCTGATGTATCTACAATCAACGTTTTATATCCAAGGTCTTCAACCGTCTTGAGAACAGTCGGATAACCTTCAGGCACTATTACCGTCTCGTTCATCCAGATGCAGTTCGCACCATAGGCCTCTTCTTCCGGAACGATCAGCTTGTTGTAGTCTGCGAATTCAGGCTTTGTGATGAACTCGCCTGAAACCAGCATATTGTTGTGCTCCAGATAGTTTACACCTGTCTTCAGATGAAGAACCTTTTCGAGAGGAACCTGAACGCACTTCATGCCGTACTTGTTCAGGATTTCTCCCAGCTGTCTGATACCTTCCTCGTTTGTTCTTGCTGACAGTCCAACATAGAAAGTATCGTCTACCATCATAACGTCTCCGCCTTCAAGTGTTCCCGGATCCTTGATGTATTCAATCTTGTCTTCCGGGAAGAATTTTCTGATGGCACCAATGATCTCATCCTTTTCGCCGTTTCTTGATTCGGCACCCGGATTTGTGATGATTGCACATGCCTTTGTAATCAGTGCGGGATCCTCTACGAAGCAGGAGTCAGGATATCTTTCATCAGCCTCCAGTACAGTAACTTCAACACCGCACTTTTTCAGGGCTTCGATGTAAGCATCATGCTGCTTCAGAGCTTTTTCATATATAGGCTGTCCAAGCTCCGGTGCTGATGTGATACCGTCACATACAGCTCTGCAAGGTCTTCTTACGATTACATTGTTAAATTTTTTCATACTTTTACCTCCTCACAAAGTAATACTATATTACACATATAAAACCGTCAATACGGATTTTAACAGTTTAACAAACAATCGATTTTGTCAGAAAAATCTATTTTTTTGCTTTTGCGATATCGGCAAGCTGCTTTTCCACGCTTTCAAATGAAGTAGAGCCTGTCGATTTCTTGGAGGCGATAACATTTCTTATCGCTATCCTGTCATACACATCGCTGTCAAATACCCGGCTGAACTGCTTCAGATCATCCAGCCACAGCTCTTCGATAGGTTTGCCGTTATTTATCGCATACTCAACAACCTTTCCCACAATATGGGCGCTCTTCTCAGCTTCCACACCCTTCTCGGCGAGATACTGGTACAGCTCCGCAGCGTTCATGTAGCCGTACTTGGCTGCCCGCTGCATATTGCCTCTGTTTATCTTCATGGTCTTGATCATTTTCACAAACAGGGCAAGTGAGCTCTCTACGGTGTTGGCGGCATCGATGACCGGAACCTTATCCTCCTGCATATCTCTGTTGTAAGACATAGGCAGTCCCTTGAAAATTGTCAGAAGGTTGATCAGATCCCCGTATACCCTTCCTGATTTCCCTCTGATCAGCTCAGCCACATCCAGATTTTTCTTCTGCGGCATGGTTCTGCTGAAAGTACAGAACTCATCATCTATTGCGATAAAATCAAACTCTACAGTATCCCACAGGATAAGATCTTCACAGAATCTTGAAAGGTGCGTCATTGAAATCGCACAGCAGTTGATAAACTCCATGGCAAAATCCCTGTCCGCAACAGCATCCATCGCATTAGGAAGGATCCCGTTGAATCCCAGCTCCTCGGCCATAGCACTTCTGTCAGACTCAAAAATCGTTCCGGCAGATGCACCACAGTCAGGAGGAAGCATATTGATTCCCTCAATACAGTTCTCAAATCTTTTCCTGTCTCGAGAAAACATCTGATAGTATGCCAGAATGTGATAAGCCAGTGTTACCGGCTGGGATCTCTGCAGATGCGAGTACCCCGGAATGATAGTGTTCACATGTTCCTTTGCAATCACTTCCAGCGTATCCAGCATGTTATCAAGAAGCAGAATAATCTCTTCTGTTTCTTTTTTCAGGAAGAGTCTTGAATCGGCAACCACCTGGTCATTGACCCCTCTGCCTATCTTCATCTTCCTTCCAAGACAGCCGACTTTATCTGCGAGAAATGCTTCAATGTTCCCGTGGATATCTTCATATTCCACCTGAAACTTCAGCTTGCCGCCCTCGATCTCCTTGCGGATCTCTCCGAGAGCGTCCTTTACCCTTCCCGCTTCTTCCTCGGTAAAAATGCCGTTTTCCTGAAGCAGATTAGCATGAGCGATACTGCATTCTATTTCTTCTTCGTACAGCTTCCAGTCAAAGTCGATGGAAGCCATAAATTCTTTGGCACTAAGTTTCATATTTTTCCTCCGGGCCGCGCAAAGGCAGCCTAAACCTGTTTTAGTTGAATGTTACTACAGTTCCTGTTTCTCCATTCAGTGCTTCAACAGCCTTGTCAAGTGAAGTTATTATAGCCTGCTTGTCCGGGAACATTCTCACAAACTTCATAGCAGCTTCAACCTTAGGAAGCATGCTTCCTGCCGGGAACTGACCTTCTGCGATATATCCGGCAGCTTCTTCAAGTGTAAGGTGCTCCAGATCCTTCTGATCAGGTTTGTTAAAATTGATCGCAACCTTTTCGACCTCGGTCAGAATTATCAGCTTGTCCGCCTGAATGGTTTCCGCCAGAAGCTCTGCTGCGAAGTCCTTGTCAATTACAGCTGCAACGCCTTCGAGATGTCCGTCCATCTTCTCAAGCACAGGTATCCCACCGCCACCGCATGTGATTACTATAGTTTTATCCCAGAGCTGTTTAACGGCTTCAATTTCCACGATCCTTATCGGCTTCGGTGAAGCAACCAGTCTTCTCCATCCTCTGCCTGCGTCCTCCTTCATTGTCCAGCCCTTCTCGGCCATGAGAATCTTAGCCTCATCTTCTGTATAGAACGGTCCGATGGGCTTAGTCGGGTTCCGGAATGCGGGATCCTTCTCGTCTACGACCACCTGCGTTGTAACTGTCACTACAGGGACATCCCTGTTGCCTTTGTTAAGCGCGTACAGCAGGCTCTGCTGAATGTGATATCCGATATATCCCTGTGACATCGCTCCGCATACATCAAATGGCATTGCCGGAGTTTCTTCCGAATTTGCCGCCTCACTTGCCATCACTATTCTGCCCACCTGAGGTCCGTTCCCGTGAACAACAGCGATTTCGTATCCCATTTCGCTGATCTGTGCAACATGCGCACAGGTCTTCTTAACAACCTCAAGCTGTGCTTCGGCAGTGGCGGGACCCTTGCCGGACTGCAGAGCATTACCGCCCAGAGCTATTACTATTTTTTCTGCTTTTTCCTTATTGTTCATCTATCCTCTCCAATTATAAATCTTCTCTGTTTACAGGGCAGCTCATACATCTTGGGCCGCCTCTTCCCCTCGAAAGTTCAGCACTCGGCATAGTGAGCACCTTGATCCCCTTCTTGTCCAGAAGTTCGTTGGTAACATAGTTTCTCTCATATGTGATTACTGTTCCAGGTGCGATACAGAGCGTATTTGAACCGTCGTTCCACTGTTCTCTCTGTGCAGCCAGCAGTTCTCCGCCGCCGCATCTGATAAGCTCTACTGCAGGAAGACCCAGTTCCATTGCCAGGATGTTCTGAAGTTCATCCTTCATGGCGTTGAACTCCAGTCTTCCCTCCTTGCCCATGGTGATTTCATACACACCGAGAGGTCCCTCGATTTCAGGGTGAATCGTGAACTTGTCATAGTCTACCATGGTAAATACGGTATCGAGATGCATGAATGCTCTGCTCTTCGGTATGTCAAATACCAGCACCTTCTTGAATGTTGAATTTGCAAGCAGGTTCTTTGCGAAGCACTCTATCCCTGCAATTGTCGTTCTCTGTGACAGACCGATCGCAACGATATCCTTTGTCAAAACCAGTACATCGCCGCCCTCGATGGAATAGTCGTCTTCAACATCATACCACTGCATATTGTCCACTGCGGCGAAGTCTCTGTTGTACTTGAACATATATTTCAGCAGCAGGGATTCTCTTCTTCTTTCTTGAGTGTGCATGTGGTGGATGTTGATCCCGTTGCCCACGCATGCGCCCGGGTCTCTCGTGAAATACAGGTTAGGCATAGGGTCGGAAACATACGGATAATCGTCATGGATAAGATCCATGAGTGACTGCACCTTCTCCGACGGTACTTCGTTCTTCTTGATTCCCGCAATAAGCTTGGCAACCATAGTTTCAGGATCCATCTTCATCAGATATTCGATGAGCTGATTTCGCATACCCTCTGATGTGATAAGTGAAAGATCGAGAAAATCTTCAATGAGCTGCTGCTGAAGCTGCGGTGTTGCCAGCGCTTTAGCCGTTTCCTCTACATAGTAAACAACTTCCACGCCGTTTTCTCTCAGTATCTCAGCAAATGTGTCGTGTTCCTCCCTTGCGACCTTCAGATAAGGAATGTCGTCAAAGAGGAGCCTCTCCATTGTTGATGGTGTAAGCGCTTCAAGTTCAAATCCCGGTTTGTGGAGGAGAACCTTGTTCAGCTTACCTATTTCCGAAAAATTGTGAATTCCAGGTATCATAACACTACCTCCTGTTCTGGTTTTGTTTATTTACCCATTGTGGCTACCATAACAGCCTTGATTGTATGCATTCTGTTTTCTGCTTCATCAAATACCTTTGAGTGTCTGCTTCTGAATACTTCGTCAGTTACTTCACGGATATCGTATCCCAGATCCATCTGAGTCTTAGCCATTACTGTTTCAAAATCATGGAATGACGGCAGGCAGTGCAGGAAGATAACATCATCATTTCCTGTTGCTTCCAGCATATCCTCAGTTACTCTGAACGGAGTGAGCATTCTTACTCTTTCAGGGATCTGGTCTTCTTCGCCCATTGAAGCCCAGATGTCAGTGTACAGAACATCAGCTCCCTTGATTGAAGCGATATCTGATGATACCTCGATGACAGCACCTGTATCTTCAGCAACGGCTCTTGCTCTTGCTACAGTGTCTGCATCAACCTGATCGCACAGTTCCTGCGGCCCGTATGCAACGAAGTGCATACCCATCTTGGCACAGCCATACATCCATGCATATGCCATGTTGTTTCTTACATCTCCAACGAATACGACCTTGCACTTGTTCAGCGGTTTTGCGATGTGCTCTTCCATAGTGAGCATGTCAGCCAGAATCTGAGTAGGGTGATCCACATCAGTAAGTCCGTTCCAAACAGGAACTCCCGCATGCTTAGCCAGGTCTTCAACAACCTTCTGGTCATATCCTCTGTACTCGATTCCGTCATAGAATCTTCCCAGAACCTTAGCTGTATCTTCCAGTGATTCCTTCTTGCCCATCTGTGAGGACTTGCTGTCCAGGAATGTTACATGTGCGCCCTCTTCAAGAGCACCGGTTTCAAAAGCACATCTGGTTCTTGTTGAAGTCTTTTCGAACAGCAGGCAAACATTCTTGCCCTTCATAGTCTCGCCCGGGATACCGGCTCTCTTCTTAGCTTTCAGATCATGCGCCAGATCCAGCATGTATCTGATTTCTTCCGGTGTGAAATCCATAAGTGTTAAAAAGCTTCTTCCTTTAAGATTAACTGCCATAATAGTTTTCTCCTTTTCTATGCTAAAAAATTTTAACTTTTTCGGTCATATAAAAAGCACCGTAATTAGAATATACAGCAAAGTATATTCCAATCAAAGTGCCAGTGTCCCCGTTATTTCGTGTGCCAGTTCGTGAGACGGGTATCCTTCATGTTCTTTGTTGTGATGACGGGTCAGGTGGAGTGATGGTGCCGGCAGCCGCCAAAATCCGGAGCTATTGGTTTTGCTCCTTCAGCTGAGCAGCTGTTCTATCGCCTCTTCAAAAATATCCATTCCCTTATTGATTCCTTCTTCGGTGGGATATGAGTAATTGAACCTTAGATAATTACGCCCCATGGATTTTGATGAAAAAAACAGATATCCCGGCATAAATGTCATACCTCTCCGCTGCGTCTCCGCAAGAAGATCTCCGGCATTTATTCTGCTGGGCAGCTTGACCCACAGATATACTCCCCCTGCCGGCTTGCAGTACTCTATGCCGTATCTGGCTGCCAGCGGATCCAGCCTTGCACACATCAGGTCGCGCTTTTTGCGGTACTCTCTTCTGAATACTTCAAGTCTTTTCTCGAACAGACCGTTTTTCATGTATTCCAGCATGAGCATCTGAGATGCCCAGTCGGCGTTGGCGATCTTCAGCGAAACCATCTCGCTCAGTTTTTCGATTATTATGCTGTCAGCAATTACAAAGGAAATGCCGATGCCCGGAACCATAGTCAGCGAAAAAGAATACATATAGATAACATTTTCCCCTCTGTCCATGGACTTCAGCGAAGGCATGCGGGGGATGTCATAATACAGTTCCGAACCTTCATCTTCTTCGATAATCGGGATTCTGTACCTGTATGACAGTTCGAGAAGCTTCTGTTTCCTGTCGAGCGTCATATATGTCCCCTTGGGATTATTAAAACTTGAATCCATGTATATGAACTTGGGTCCGGTTTTCTCTATAATGATATCCAGATTTTCGCATATCATTCCATGCTCATCGGCGGGAACGGTTATCACCCTGCCTCCTGCAAGCTGAATTGTTCTGTATACATCAGCAGACATTATCTCATCAATGAGCACGCCGTCCCCCGGTGAAAGCATAAGGCTGAGAATAAAATCCAAAGCCTGATTGTTTTCGGCAAAGATCTGAACATTCGACGGATTTGCTTTTATTCCCTTGGTTGCCATGAAGGCCGTGACCTCCTTTCGCAGCTCCGCATCACCCTGATAAGCAGTATAAAAATACACTTTTTCCGCACTTTGCCGCAGTATTTTCTCGAAAGCATCGGCAATTTCATCCGGCGGGTAAATATCTCTTGCCGCAACGCCGCCCGCGAAGGAAATCAAATCTTTGTCGAAACTTCTGCTGTACAGTTCATCGAAATCACTGTCAAAGCCTTCAAACTCTGTTCTAAGCAGCGCATCCCAGTATACTTCCTTGCGCGTGAAACCGGAGTCCTCCACCCTGCTGAAACATACTCTATATCCCTTCCCCTGGCTGGATTCAATAAGAGCCTCCGCTTTTAATTCTGCGTAGGCCTTTGTAATCGTATTCCTGTGCACTCCAAGCTCATTCGCCAGTGCTCGCTCTGAGGGGAGCACATATCCTTCGGCAATCATACCTTCGGCAATGGCCCTTCTTATGCTCTCTGTAATCTGCCGGTATACAGGTGTTTTTTCTTTCTTGTCGATTGAAATCAGCTTCATCTTTCCTCCGCCGTCAGTACAGCTTGGTGTCAACAATCTCAGGTCCGAAGCCCTTGGACTCCAGAGCTTCCATTATCCGGTGCTTATGTGCCGTCCCGAAGGCTTCCATAGTTATCCTCAGTTCCACCGAATTCATCCTGTTAACGCTGACGAACTGGTTATGCTCCAGCCTGATTACATTGCCGTCCGCCTCCGCAACAGCGGTTGCAACCTTTACCAGCTCTCCGGCCTTGTCCGGAAGAAGTACCGATACGGTGAATATCCTGTCCTTTTGCAGCAGTCCGTGCTGGATAACCGATGCCATAGTTATAACATCCATGTTGCCGCCGCTCAAAACGAGTACAGCCTTCTTGTCTTTCAGATCGAGGTGCTTGAGTGCCGCAACGGGGAGCAGTCCCGAATTTTCTACTATCATCTTGTGGTTTTCCACCATATCCAGAAAGGCTCCTATGAGCTCTCCATCCTCCACTGTAACCAGACGGCTGACATTGTCCATGGCGTAGGGAAGTATCTTCCCTCCTATTGTCTTGACCGCAGTCCCGTCCGCTATCGTGTCCGCACTTGCCAGGCTTATCGGTTCTTTCTTTTCAAAGGCTGCCGTCATGCTGGCCGCAGCAGCTGGCTCCACCCCTATAATTTGGATTTTAGGGTTCAGCATTTTCGCCAGAACCGATATTCCCGTTATCAGCCCTCCGCCTCCAACCGGTACGATTATGTTATCGAGAGTAGGCAGCTCTCTGAAAATCTCCATGGCTATGGTTCCCTGACCTGTTGCCACATCGAGATCGTCAAAAGGGTGGATGAATGTATACCCCTTCTCTTCGGCGAGTTGCAGTGCGAACTCGTAAGCGTCATCATATACATCTCCATGGAGAACTATGTCCGCCCCGTAGCTTTTGGTTCTGTTCACCTTGATAAGCGGCGTCACCGTAGGCATCACTATGGTTGCCCTGCATCCGAATTTCTGTGCCGCAAAAGCAACCCCCTGTGCGTGATTGCCCGCGGATGCAGCTATCAGCCCCTTCTTCCTTTTTTCTTCCGGAAGGCTTGCGATTTTATAATAGGCGCCCCTGACCTTGTAGGCACCGGTGTACTGCATGTTTTCCGGTTTGAGATATATCCTGCCTCCGGTCTGCGAGCTCAGGGACTCGCTGTATATGAGCTTAGTAGGCAATGTGACCTTCTCGACAAGTTCCGATGCCTCCTCGAATTTTTTTAATGTCATTTTCTCCATGCTTCAATCTCCCTGTTGCTTTTTTGCTGCTTTTCTCTGCTACTTTGTCTTTCTGCTTCTCCCTGCGGTTCATCCTGCTGCCCCGTTACGCTGCTTATTTCTGTGATCCATCCTGTTGCCCCGTTCCTATGCTTCTTTCTCGGCCCGCCCTACCGCTTTTCCTGTTACACATATACTTCAAATATCAGGATAATCATCCGCTATTGCAAGTGTCCGCCATCATCGGCTGCCGGCTTTTAGTATTGCATATTGTCGGTGTTCTGTTATCCGTTCAGAATATCGCAAGCCTCTGAACCCGTCATTCCCAATGTGATCCCCATTTTTTCGGCCTCCTCTGACGTAGCCTTCACCTTTCCCTGCAGGATCTCCTCAAAGGAACTTCCGCCTATAATGCAGGCTGCATCGCCAAATTTACCGGCTGCCTCAAGGTTAAGATAGCCGCACATTATATATCCCCTGCTGCATACAATAAGCAGCATATTAGGGTGTCCTTCACCTCCCGGAGAACTTATACATACACCCTGTACCATTTTGCCGTTGACATTTAATATTTCTGTTTTAACCATAACTCTTTACCTCTCCTCTGATTTCCTGTCACTTCTTCTTTTTTATGTCTCGTGCCTTGATAATTATGCTTTACCTCTGCCAAAAAATAATCTTGAATCTATATTATACCCACATCCCGGCTCAGGTGTCAAAATAATAAGTACCAAAGTAATAGCGCGTGAAGGTAAATAATTTGCTCATTATGGCAACCGTATGACGGCTGACTACGGTCAGCAGCAATAATAACAGGTAATTTATGCCTTTCGCTGAATTATGCCAACATTGAGTCTTTATTTTTGAGAGAGTGTAATAAAAACAGCACAAATCACCATATCTTGCTAAAATGTGGCCTGTTGCAAGAAGTTGCCAAGCTCTGCTGGGCAATCGAGTAGGGGCTAACTTGTAGCCCCTCTCACACCACCGTACGTGCCGTTCGGCATACGGCGGTTCAACCTAAATAGTAATCTAAACAGCTTATGAGTCCTCGCTTTGCGAGGATTTCTTTGCTGATGAGGTGCA